>NZ_JBVIAY010000009.1:149914-283687 GCF_055573695.1 Streptomyces sp. NPDC030143 | reverse complement strand
GTCTGTTTGGGTACAGAGGCTTGTTCTCTCCTCCCTGCTCTCTTTGAGGCGTCCCCCCCCCCCCCCCCCGGGGCCCGGGGGAGGAGGGCGGGTCAGCGCCAGCCGAACCGGCGGTCCACCACGGCCGCGAACTCCTCCAGGGTGAGCACCGCGTCGCCGTTCTGGTCGGCGGCGTCGAACAGCGCGGAGGAGGCGTCGGCGTCCCCGACCGCCCAGAGCGGCAGGTCACCGGAGGCGGCCAGGGACGGACCCTTCGTCCGCAGGGCGGTGATGACCTCTTCCCGGGTCAGCGTGCCGTTGTGGTCGAGGTCGAGCGCCTCGAAGAGTTTGCGTGCCTTCTCGCTCATCCCTGGTCCCCGTTCGTCGCGTCGGTCCCGCCTACGTGAACCAGAACGCCTGTCCGCCCACCCCGGTTCCCCCCGGCCTCCCCTGGAGCCCGGAGCCTAACGGGCCCGCGCGACGAGGAGGGCCACGTCGTCGTGGTCGTCGGGGTGGCGCAGGCCGTACAGGAGGAGGTCACAGGTCTCCTCGAGGGGCCGGGCCGGCTCGTCGAGGAAGCTGAGCAGCACGTTCAGACGGTCGTCGATGGAGTGGTGGCGGGTCTCGACCAGACCGTCGGTGTACAGGACGAGCAGGTCGCCGGGGTCCAGCTCGGCCGTGGTCGCCTCGAAGGGGACGCCGCCGACCCCGAGCGGTGCCCCGGACGGCAGGTCCAGCAGCGTCGGGGCGCGGGCGGGACCGGCCAGCGCGGGCGGCATGTGGCCCGCGTTGGCGATGCGGCACAGCCGCGTGCGAGGGTCGTACACCGCGTACAGACACGTGACGATGTAGTGCTCCAGATCGCAGGTGATCTTGTCCAGGTGCTGGAGCACGGCCCCCGGCTCCAGATCGAGGTCGGCGTAGGCGCAGGTGGCCGTGCGCAGTCGGCCCATGGTGGCGGCGGCGTCGATGCCGTTGCCCATGACGTCGCCCACGACGAGCGCGGTCCTGTCGTCGCTGAGCGGGATCACGTCGTACCAGTCGCCGCCGACCTCGCTGGTGGCCTGGGCGGGCTGGTAGCGGGAGGCGAGTTCCAGCCCGGTGTGCTCGGGCGGATGGTCGGGCAGCAGGCTGCGCTGGAGGGTGAGGGCGGTGTTGCGCACGCTCTGGAACCAGCGGGCGTTGTCGATGGCCACGGCGGCGCGGCTGGCCAGCTCACCGGCGAGGACGACGTCGTCGTCGTCGAACGGGAGCGGATTGCGGGTCCGCTTGAGGTCGAGGGCGCCGATGACCTCGCCGTGGGCGATCAACGGCACGGCGAGATAGGAGTGGACGCCGGCGCGGGCCAGCAGCGAGCCCGCCTCGTCGTCCCGGGCGATGCGCGGCAGGTCGCGGTCGCCGACGTGACGCACCAGTACCGGCCGCCCGGTGTGGACGCACAGCGTGACCAGGCGGTCGCCCCCGTAGGCCGCGAGGTCGCCGGGCGAGTCGGCGGCACGCAGCGCCACAGTCGGGTGGGAGGCCTTCAGAGCCAGCGAGCGGAACAGCTCCGGTCCGTTGTCCTGCCTGCGCGCGCGACGGCAGGCCAGCGCGGAGTCGAGGACGTCCACGGCGACCACGTCGGCGAGTTGCGGCACGGCGATCTCGGCCAGCTCGTGGGCGGTGTGCTCCACCTCCAGCGTGGTGCCGACACGGGTGGAGGCGTCCGCGATGAGGGCGAGGCGGCGCCGGGCCCGGTCGGCCTCGCCGGACGCGCGGTGCCGCTCGGTGACGTCGACGACCGAGGTGGCCGCACCCAGGACCCGCCCGCCGGGGTCCTCGAGCCGGTAGAAGGACAGCGACCAGGCGTGCTCGTGCTCGGGGTCGGTCGGCGGGCGGCCCACGTGGTACTGGTCGAGCAGCGGCGTGCCGGTGGTGATCACCTGACGCAGTGCCGACTCGATGGTGTCCACGTCGGGCAGGGACAGGGTCTCCCGCAGCCGGCGCCCGACGTGGTCCTCGGCGGGGATGCCGTCGATGCGCTCCAGCGCCGGGTTGACCAGGAGGTAGCGCAGATCGGGGTCCAGGAGGGCCAGACCGATCGGGGACTGGCTGATCAGCCGCTCGCACAGCGCCAGGTCGGTCTCGACGCGCTGGAGCAGGTTGTGGTCGGCGGCGATGCCCAGCGCGTAGACGTCGCCGCGATCGTCCTGGAGCCGCATGTTGCGGAACTCCATCAGCCGGCTGCTGCCGTCCTTGTGCCGGATGGGGAAGGCTCCGGCCCAGCTGCGGCCCGTCTCCAGGACCTCCGCGAACAGCCGCCTTACGGCCTGAAGATGCTCGGGGTGGATGAACAGCCGTGCCGCGTACTTGCCGAGCGCCTCCCGGGCGGAGTACCCGAAGAGCTCCTCCGCCTGCGGGGTCCAGAACACGATGCGGCCGTCGGTGTCGACGACCAGCGCGGACACGCTCAGCACGTCCAGCAGACCGGTCGGCGGGGGTGACTGCACGCCGTAGTCGTCACCGTCGGGCCGCAGGGATTCGGCAGTCATCGCGGATCCTCCTCCACCGTGCGGCGGACCGCGCCGGCCTCGGCCGGCGGCGCGCCCCCCGGGATCCGGCCACCGGCCCTTCCATGCTCCCTCCGGTCCGGGGCGTCCGAAAGCGCAGCGGGGAACGGCAGGCCACCGGCGGGGGGTGCGGGCTGCGGCCCCCGGGCCGTGCACAACCGGCGGACAGGACGGAACATGGTCGTGTAGAGGATGGCACCCATGGAATCTGCGCGAGAAGCCGCCGGGGGACCTGCGCCCGCGAGCCCGCGCGACCACGTCGACGCCTCCACCGACGCGGCGGCGGTGGTGACCGCGGACGGGGTCGTGATCGCTTGGACGCGGGGCGCCGAAACGCTGCTCGGCCGCCCGGCCCCGGAGGTCGTGGGCCGCTCCGCCGCGGACCTGGTGGCGATGCCGTCGGACCCGGTACGGGTGGCCGGCGTGGCGGAACGCTGCCGCGCCGGCATGGGATGGAGCGGGCTGGTCCCGGTACGGCACCGCGACGGCCGCCCCATCGACGTCGACCTGCGGGTCTCCGCGTCGTTCCGCCTCGGCGAGCAGGAGTGCTTCCTGATCTCGGCGCGCGGGCAGAGCCGGCAGCGGGCGGTGGGCCAGTCCGTCCTCGACGGCTTCCTGACCCGCTCACCGCTCGGGATGGCGGTGATGGACCTGGACCTGCGCTATGTGTGGCTCAACGACACGCTGGAACGCTTCGGCGGTGTGCCCCGCGAACAGCGACTGGGGCGTCGGCTGAGCGAGCTGCTGCCCGGGCTCCAGGCCGCCGCCCTCGAGGGGCTGATGCGCAGGGTCCTGGAGACCGGGATCCCGGTCACCGACTACGAGTACCTCGGATGGAGCTGGGCCGACCCCCACCGCCGGCACGCCTACTCGACGTCGTTCTTCCCCCTGGTGGACGCCGACGACCGCGTCACCGGTGTCTGCTACATGGTCTCGGACGTCACCGAGCGGTGGAACGCCCGCCGGCTTCTGTCGCTGGTCAACGAGGCCGGCACCCGCGTGGGGACGACCCTGGACGTGATGCGCACGGCGCAGGAACTGGCCGACTTCGCCGTCCCCCGCTTCGCGGACTTCGTCATCGTCGACCTCCTGGAGCCGGTGCTCAGCAACGAGGGGCACGGGGCGTGGCTGACCGACGCGGGTCCGTCCCCCGCCAGGCCGGTGATGCGCCGGGCGGGTCTGAGCTCGGTGCGCGAGGGCTGTCCCGAGGCCGTGGCGCGGGTGGGGGACCGGGTGGACTTCCTCCCTCCGGCGCACGACGCGCGGTTGCTCATCGACGGCGAGCCCATCCTCATCCCGGTCCTCGACCCGTCCGAGGCCGTGTGGGCCGACGAGCAACCCGCGCGGGCGGCGAAGATCCGCGAGTACGGACTGCACTCGATGCTCTCCGTCCCGATGCGGGCGCGGAACACCGCCCTCGGCCTCACCACGTTCGCACGGTCGCTCAACCCCGTCTCCTTCCAGCCCGACGACGTCCTCCTGGCCAGGGAACTGGTGGCGCGGGCGGCACTGTGCGTCGACAACGCCCGCCGCTACACGCGGGAACACACGGCGGCCGTCACCCTGCAACGCAGTCTGCTGCCCCACGCCCTGACCGGCGGGACGGCGCTGGAGGTGGCCTCCTCCTACCTTCCGGCGGACCCCACGGACGGGGTGGGCGGCGACTGGTTCGACGTGATCCCGCTCTCCGGGGCCCGCGTGGGCCTGGTCGTCGGTGACGTGGTGGGCCACGGCATCGCGGCGGCGGCCACCATGGGCCGGCTGCGCACGGCGGTGCAGACCCTCGCCGACATGGAGATGCCCCCAGACGAACTGCTGGCCCACCTCGACGACCTCGTGCTCCGGCTGAGCGCGGAGCGCACCGACGACGATCCGGGCCGGCAGGGCGCCACCGCCTTCCTGGGAGCGACCTGTCTGTACGCCGTCTACGATCCGGTGACCCGCCGGTGCACGATGGCCCGCGCCGGACACCCGCCCCCCGTCGTCGTGGCACCCGACGGACAGGTCTCCTTCCCGGAACCGCCGGCCGGTCCTCCGCTCGGGCTCGGAGGGATGGCGTTCGAGGCCGGCGAGATCGAACTCGCCGAGAACAGCCTGCTCGGGCTCTACACCGACGGCCTGATCGAAGGAGCCGACCAGGACGTGGAGCGGGGCATGACCCGCCTGGGCCAGGTGCTGTCCCGGTCCGACACCGACCTCGCGACCCTGTGCACGTCCGCGGTGCGGCAGCTCGTGCCCGAGCCCCGGCCCGACGACGTCGCCCTGCTGCTGACGCGTACGCACGCACTGGGGGCCGAGCACGTCGTCTCCTGGGACGTGCCCGTGGACCCCGCCGTCGTCGCCGACCTGCGCGCCCGGGCGACGCGCCAGGTGCAGGACTGGGGCCTGGGGGAGCTGGCCATGACGACGGAACTCGTCGTGAGCGAGCTGGTCACCAACGCCGTCCGCTACGCCGCGCCTCCCATCCGGCTGCGGCTGATCCGCGACGCCAGCCTGACCTGCGAGGTCGCCGACGCCAGCAGCACGGCCCCCCGGCTGAGACACGCCCGCAGCACGGACGAAGGGGGTCGCGGCCTCTTCCTGGTGGCCCAGCTCGCCCACCGATGGGGGGCCCGGTACGCGGGTGACGGAAAGGTCATCTGGGCGGAACAGGAGATCCCGTGACCGCGGCTCCCCCGCTTTCGACCCGAGGCTTCCTGTATTGCGCGGGAGTGAGTTGTTTTCCCCGGGCATTTCCCCACTGTTTTCTTGGGGATTCGGTGACGGGTGTATGGATTTTCGGACGTCGGTTGTGTGAAGGGGGATCGGGCTTGCCCGGGGCATCTGCGGTGCAGTAACTAGATGAAACATGAATCTGTTCAGCCGCGGTCCCTCGCTCCGCCGCTCCGCCTCCCCGGCCGCTCGTGCGACCTCCGCCGGTCCCTCGGGTTCGGCGACCGCTGTCCTTCCGGATCCCGCTCTGGCGGCTCTGACCGGGGAATGGGTGATCGACCCCGCACACAGCAGAATCGGGTTCTCCGTCCGGCACGCCATGGTGACCACGGTCCGCGGGGCGTTCACGCAGTACCGGAGCCGTCTCTCCTTCGACGGCCGTGACCCGGCCCGCTCCAGGGCCGAGATCGTGCTCTCCACGCGCAGCGTCGACACCGGTGTGGAACAGCGCGACGCCCACCTGGTGGGACGTGACTTCCTGGACGCCGCGAACTACCCCCACATGCGATTCACCAGCACCGGCGTACGGCTCGGCGGGCCCGACGTCTATCACATGACGGGTGACCTCACCATCAAAGCCACCACGCGCCCGGTGGTGCTGGAACTCACCTATATCGGGAACGTCACCGACCCGTTCGGATATGAGCGGGTGGGATTCGACGGAACGACCACCATCAACCGTTCCGAATGGGGTCTGTCGTACGATTCCCGGCTCGCCGAGGGCGGGGCCATGGTGAGTGAGAAAGTACGGCTCCAGCTCGACATCGCCGCCATCCGCACCACACCCGTCGGCTGACGGCTGCCCCTGCCGCCCCCGGCCCGCCCGCCGTCCGCCCCCGGCCCGCCCTCCGTCCGCCCCCGTCCGCCCCCGGCCGCGCTCGGCCGGGCCCGGTCCGGCTACGCGGCGGCATCCGCCGCGGCCGGCCGTCCGCGCACCCAGCCCAGCAGCACCACCGAGCACACCGCCGCGACCGCGCACCAGGTCGAGACGAACTCCAGCCGCCACAGCGCCCAGCAGACCAGTGCCCCCACGGCGACCAGGACCCCCAGCACCAGCAGCCGCCGGTCACCGGACAGCACAAGTGAGCCGACGGTGGCCAGGAGGTAGCCGGTGACCAGCAGCGGAGCGTGGGAGAGGTCCACGGTGTAGCCGACGGTACGGCCCCGGAGCTCGGCCGTCACCGGGCCGGTGGCCAGGGCGTGCGCGAGCGCCGCGGCGGTCGCGACGCCGATCGCGAGCGTCGGCGTCAACCGGCGCCGGGCGTCCGCCGGCGCGGCGCACAGCACCCCGGCGGGCACCCACACCGCCAGCAGGGGCAGTGCGATGACGGCCCAGACGAGGGTGGCGGGTCCACTGCCGCCTCCCGAGTCCCACACCACGGCCTCGACGATCTGGTGCGCCCCGAGCAGCAGGGGCAGTGCGGCGAGCGGCAGGTCTCGGCGCCGACGCGCCCGGGCCGTACAGGCCACCCCGGCCGCCGCCACCGCCGCGCCCGCCACGAGGTCGGCCGTCGCGCTCCAGCACATGCACGCCACCTCCGTGAACACCCCGGCTCCCGTCGATCGTGAGCACGTTCATAGTGGGCCGTTCTCCGTCGGCGCGCCGCCGCGTCGGTGTGGTCGGCGCGCGCCGCCCCGGAGCCGGTCCGGAGGGTGACCGCTTGCCTGGCCTATCGTTTTTCGATAGTTTTCCATCGAAGGTCGAGCGAGGGAGAGATGATGGGGAAGCTGACCGTGCTGGCGCTGCGCGCCGTGCTCGCGGTGTTGTTCGCGGGCTCCGTGTTCGTACAGGCCGTGATGGTGCCGCTGCTGGCGAGCGACCTGAACGGGCTCGACGCCGACGTCGCCCATCTGCGCACCCCGCTGCTGGTGCTCACGGTCCTCGGTGTGCTGACGGGGCAGGTCGTGGTCGTCTGCGTCTGGCGGCTGGTCACCATGGTGCGGCGGGGAACCGTGTTCTCCCTCGCTGCCTTCCGCTACGTCCACATCGTGATCGGCGCGTTCGTGGCGGCGGCTCTCCTGGTGTTCGCGCTGGGGGTCGTCCTGGCGCCGGGCGAGGCCGTCGCGCCGGGCGTGGTGCTCCTGGTGGGCGGGGTCGCCCTGGCGGTCCTGGGGGTTGCGCTGATCGTGCTCGTGCTGCGGATGCTGCTCGCCCAGGCCGTCGCGCGCGACGTCGAGGCGGCGCGGATGCAGGCCGAACTGGCCGAGGTGATCTGATGCCCATCGCCGTCGACATCGACGTCATGCTGGCCAGGCGGAAGATGTCCGTGGGGGAGCTCGCGGACCGCGTCGGGATCACGCCCGCCAATCTCGCGGTGCTCAAGAACGGTCGCGCCAAGGCGGTGCGCTTCTCGACGCTCGCCGCGCTCTGCGAGGTGCTGGAGTGCCAGCCGGGTGACCTGCTGCGCTGGGAGGCCGAGGTCACCGCGGACGTGTGAGCCGCGGGCCGGGCGCACGGCGTCCGCCCCGCTCCCGGCGCTGGCCCGCTCCCGGCGCTGGTCCGCCCGCGGTGCGCCGCCCCGCCCCCGGCACTCCGGCCCGCCCGCGGCGCTCCCGCCGGGCGGCCCGGCGCCGTTCGCTCGGCTCCGGCCGACGGGCTCCCGTCAGCCGGCGAGAAGCGCGTCCATCTGTCCGACCGCCTCCTTGAGGCCTTCCTCCATGCCCATGGTCACCAGCTGGTCCATCTGCTCCCGCGTCTCGAAGGCGGAGCGGATCTCCATACGGGTGCCGTCCGCGTGCCGGGTCAGCGTCACGCGCACGGTGCTCACGGGCATCGTGGCGCTGGGGGTGCCGTCCGGGTCGGCGAAGCCGTCGGTGAACTCCAGCGACGTGGGCGGGGCGACCGAGGTGACCCGCCACCAGCCGCGGTGCTTGTCGCCCTCCGGACCCGTCATGAAGTAGGTGACCTCGCCGCCCGGCCTCAGGTCGTGGCTCTCGACCGTCGCCGGATAGGTCGGCGGTCCCCACCAGCGCTCCAGTCGGCGCGGGTCGGCCCAGAGCTGCCACACCTTCTCGAGCGGGGCCGTGAAGTCGGCGATCAGGGTGAGGGTGAGACGGTCGACGTCCTTGTCCACGCTGGTCACGCTCATCTGCCTTGTCCTTCCTCCGGATGGTGCTCCTGTGTGTGGGGGGCCTGTGCGAGAAGGGAGGACATCCGCTCCACCCTGCCGCGCCACAGCGCCTCCAGGTCGTCGAGGGCCTGCCGCGCCCGCGCCACGGCGTCGGGCTCGGTGAGGACGAGTTGCTCGCGGCCGCGACGCTGTTTGGTGATCAGTCCGGCCCGCTCCAGCACCGTCACGTGCTTCTGCACGGCGGCGAAGCTCATCGGATAGGCCGTGGCCAGTTGCGTGACCGACAGGTCGCCCTGGACGCAGCGGCGCAGTATGTCCCGGCGCGTGGTGTCCGCCAGGGCGTGGAAGAGCCGGTCCAGGCTTCCGTCGGTACCTTCATCTACAACCATTTGGTTGTATGTTAGTCGACGGCGCGTCCCGTGTAAAACGCTGAGGGCCGTGCGGGTGACGCGCCGGACGGAACGGGACGACCTGCCGGGAGCACTGGAGCAAGCGGCATGCACCCCCTCGGCGGCGTCGAGGTGCGGTGACCTCGGACGAGTGCGAGGGTCGGTTCCGAGCCGAATGCCTCCGCGGCCGGCCCCGTCCGGGCGGCCGGGCGTCGCGGCGGGCGTGCAGTCGCCGATGCGGGGGACCCAGCGACTCACCATCCTCTGCCGTGGAGGCACAGATGACCTTCAACCCCCTGGAGCAACGGGGCATCCCGCTGGATCGCCAGCTCAGGAACTGGCGCGAGCTGAACGTCACCCCCATCGACCCCGACCGCTGCGACCCGTACACGCGCTGCCGCGTCATCACGATGAACGGCATCGAGGTCGAGGCGATCCTCTTCAGCCACCAACTGGCCCGCAACACCGTCGACCCCGAGGTCAAACGCCGGCTGGCCGAGGTCCGCTACATCGAGCACCAGCAGCAGAAGACGGTGAACTGGCTGCTGCCAGGGGTGGCGTCGGTGCTGGAGACGACCATCGCCTACGAACAGGTCGCCGTGGACCTCACCGCCTGGGTGGCGCGGATGGAGCCGAACCCCTACCTGAAGCAGGCGTACGAGTTCGGTGTGCTGGAGGACTTCGACCATCTGTACCGGTACGCCAACCTGTACGAGATGATCGAGCACCGCAAGGCGGACGCGATCGTCGACGGCCTCACCGAGGTCATGCCGGGCCGGCCGACGAAGTATCACCACCGGCACCCCGCCGACAACGTGCGCGACCCCTACGACCGCGACACCACCGACCCCCTGTCGAAGCTGCACGCCCTGACGGTCATGTCGGCGGAACAGCAGACCATGAACTTCTACATGAACGTCGGCCCGCAGTACATGGAGCCCATCGCCCGCCAGCTCTACCAGGAGATCGCCCTCATCGAGGAGGAGCACGTCACCCACTACGAGTCGCTCGTCGACCCGGGCGAGAGCTGGTGGGAGCAACTCGTGAACCACGAGTACAACGAGTGCTACCTCTACCACTCCTTCATGGAGCAGGAGAGCGACCCCAAGGTGAAGGCGATCTGGGAGCTGCACCTCAACCAGGAGCTGGAGCACCTGCACATCGCCTGCGACCTGATGCGCCGGCACGACGGACGTGACCCCGAGTCGGTCCTCGCCCCCCGGCTGCCCGACGTCCTGACCTTCGAACCGAACAAGGCGTACGTGCGGGAACTGCTCGACACCCAGATCGATCTGACGACGCTCGGCGCGGGCTACGTCCGGGAGGCGCACGAGCGGTTCGAGAGGATGCAGGAGCAGATCCACGGCGGCGAGGCACCGCCCAGCGAGCGGGTCGTCGCAGAGCACCGGGAGATGTTCGGGCGCGAGTACCGCGTCGAGACCGAGGGCGAGCACCCCGACCCCGCCCTGCGGGAGAAGTGAGGAGGCGACGGCCATGCCCGAGACGCACACCCCGCACGCCGGCGACGACGCCGCCCGCGACGACGACGTGGTCTCCCTCCTCATGCGCCAGCACGGGGACATCCGCAACCTCTTCGACGAGGTGGAGGGCGCCGAGGGAGACGCCCGTCAGGACGCCTTCCGCCGTCTGGTGCGGCTGCTCGCCGTCCACGAGACGGCGGAGGAGGAGCTCGTGCACCCGTTCGTCCGCCGCTCCGTCGAGGGCGGTGAGGCGGTCGTGGACGCCCGTCTGGAGGAGGAGCGGTCGGCCAAGGAGAGGCTGAGCGCCCTCGACGAACTGGACTCCGGCGACCCCGCGTTCATGCCCCGCCTGGCGGCCCTGCGCACCGAGGTCCAGGAACACGCCCGGGCCGAGGAGCGCTACGAGTTCATCCACATCCGGCGCGGCGCCGACCCGTCGACCCTCGCCGCCCTGGCCAAGGGCGTCAAGGCCGCCGAGGCCGTGGCGCCCACCCGGCCCCACCCGGGTGTGGAGTCGGCCGCGGCCAACGTGGCGCTCGGCCCCGTCGCCGCCCTGATGGACCGCACGCGCGACGCCGTCCGCAAGGCCGTGGACGGCGGCTGACACGCCGTACGACGGGCCACCGACGGCCGCCGCCTCCGGGCGGGTGACTCTGCGGCCGTCGGCTGTCGGGCGCGGGCGCGATGCACGGCTCTCGGTGAGGGCGCGGGTGGTTCCGCGGCCACCACCTCGGGGCGCCGGTGGCCCGCAGCCCGCCGCGCCACCGGCTCTGCGGGGCGCATCCCCGGGCCGGGGTCCCTCACGCGCCGTCGTCGTCCCGTTCCTCCGGGACCGTGTCCAGCAGGTCCCGCGCCAGGCGCAGGGCGGACTCCTCCGTCCGGGCGGCGATGCGCCGGAACGTCTCCTGGGCCGCCCGCGCGGGCCACTCCTGGGGCAGGTGGCGGACGGGCAGCCGGGGGTCGGTGCGGATGATGCCGAGCCACTCGGTGACCAGCAGCAGCCGGGTGGCGACCGGATCCCCGGCATGGCCCTCGGTGGCCTCCAGCGCGGTCCACCGCTTGTCGAACGCGGTGTAGCGGGCGGCGAGGGCCTCCAGGTCCCAGCTCTCCTGGACCATGCGGTCAACATCGGTCGTCCTCGCGTCGGCCGAGGCGTGGAACACCTTGACCCGGGCGGAGAGGCCGAGTTCGGCGATGACACCGGAGACGTCGACCCGGCCCGGCGCGATCCACAGCCCGCTGTACAGGGCGCCGAAGCCGTACCAGATCAGCCGGGAGCGCAGGTCGTGCCGCTGGCGTTGCCAGGAGTCGGGCAGGGAGAAGCCGAGCAGGGTCCAGACACCGTCCCAGTCCTCGTTGACCACGCCGTCGTGCCAGATCCTCCTGCCGCCGTCGTGGAGGATCCGCTTGGCCTGCGGGGTCAGTCCGAAGTACATCCTGCGGCCCTGCCGCTGCCGGCGCAGCAGCTCCCGGCCCACCATGCGGGTCAGGGTGGAGCGCACGGCCTGTTCACCGACGCCGACGCGGCCGAGGACGTCGATGATGCTGCCCGAGTACACGCACAGGTCGCCCTCGTCGAGGACGTGGTTGCCGAAGAAGGCCAGGACGAGCGACTGGGGGCGTGGCTGCCCGGTGCCCGGCGCCTCGGCGCCCGGCGGTTCGGCGGGGATCTGTGTTGCTTCCACGGCCGAAAGCCTACGGTCCGGGCCACGGTGGCGGTCGCGTCCCGTGGCCCGGACCCGGGCGGTCACGGCCGGTCGGCCGGGTGGGCCAGGTCGTAGGGCCGGGGGTACGGGGCGGGCGTGTAGCGGGCGTAGCGGGCCTGGCCGGCCGGATCGGCCTGCCGGGCGCGGGAGTTGAGCGCCGAGGGCCCGGTGTCGCGCCAGCGGCCGGTGGTGATCCGCTCCTCCAGTGCGTGCAGGGCGGCGACTTGCTCGCCGGGCGTGAACGTGCAGTGGCCCGGAGCGTCGACGTACGCCTGGCGGAGCAGCGGGGCGGAGCCCGCGGCACGGGCCGCCCTGCGGTAGGCGCTCTGCACCGACACCGGGACGAGGGCGTCGCCGGTGGTGTGGATCGACAGTTCGGGTTTCACCAGCCGGCCGGTGAAGGCGCTGGTCCGGCTCATCCGGTCGACGGCCGAGGGGTCGGCCGCCACGCGCGGCGCGCGGTTGAGCGCCGCGACGTCCGCGCCGAGCGACAGGCCGGCCTTCCGGTAGAGGGCACCGACCTCCTTGTACGTCGTCGAACGGCGCAGCATCGCGGCGTAGTCGACGCCGGTGTTCCAGGACATGGAGCCGCCGGCGCGGCTCTCGGCCTCCTGGCGCCAGACGAACGCGGGCTGCCGGACCAGTCCGCTCACGGCCTGGTACTGGTTGGCCTGCTGGGTGTCCCAGTCGGTGGCGGCGGGACGGGGCTGGGTGGCGTCGTTCCACACCGGGATGGTGCGCAGGGCGGCGGCGAGGGCGATCCGGGCGCGGCCGGCCGCCGTCTGCTGGGCGGTGGAGACGACGTTCGTCAGGGCGGTGGCGGCACCGGCCGCCGTCGCGCGGTCCGGGAAGCCGGTGAGGGGGATCCCTGAGCCCGGTGCGAGCAGCGTCCGCAGGGCGAAGACCGCGTCGAGGGTGTTGTTCCAGTTGGCGACGCCGCCGTGGACCAGTCCGCACATCGGCAGGGAGCCGTCGATCCGGCGCGGGTGGCGTTCGGCGAGGGCGGTGGTGACCAGGCCGCCGTAGGACTGGCCCCAGGCGATGGTGCGGCGGGCCTTTCCGAAGCGGGCGGTGAAGGCGTCCAGGGTGGCGAGCTGGTCGGGTACGGCGTCGGTGACGGCCCAGCCGGTGGTGGCGTACGACGAGCCGATCAGCGCGTACCCCTGCCGCAGCAGCAGCTCCTTCGTGGCCGTGCCGGGCGCGTTCTGGGCGGGGTTGGGGTTTCCGGCCGGGACGTAGCCGTGGCTGAAGAGCAGCACGGTGCCGTTCCAGCCGGCGGGGACGTCCATGACGTACGTGGCGCCGGAGGGCAGCGAGCCCTCGGTGTGGGAGGTGTCGGCGGTGGCCGCCGCCCCGGCGGGGGAGACCGGGGCGGCGAGCAGGGCCAGGGCCACGAGGACGACCGTGCGCAGACGGCCACGGGTGGGGGCGGTGGTCCGGGTGGGGGTGGTCACGACAGGACGTTCTCCTTGTTGGGGGTGGGATCGCCGGCCGGTGCGCCGAGCGAGTCGGCGTGCGTCTCCCGCAGGAAGAGCAGGGCCAGCGCGGTCACGGTGGCGCCGCCGCACAGCATCAGCGCCACCGGGGTGCCGTTTCCGGTCCCGGCGACGAGGCTTCCTGCGATCATCGGGGAGAAGCCGGCGCCGATGAGGGTGGCGCCCTGGTAGCCGAGGGAGGCGCCGGTGTAGCGGACCCGGGTGCCGAACAGCTCGGTGAGCAGCGCGCCCAGCGGGCCGTACATCGTGGACTGGGCGATGCCGTGGCCGAGGACGACGGCGAGGATCAGCAGGCCGGGCGAGCGGGAGTCGACGAGCGCGAGGACGGGGAAGGCGAGCGCGGCGGAGGCGACGGCGCCGGCCAGGACGACCGGGCGGCGGCCGACCCGGTCGGAGAGCGCCGAGGCGCAGGGCAGCACGACGAGCGCGACGCACGCGGAGACGGTCAGCGCGGTGAGGACCTGCGGGCGGGCGTAGCCGATGCCGGTGGCGTAGGCGATGAGGTAGCTCGTCAGCAGCGACTGGGCGGTGAAGGCGCCGATGCCGACGCAGCAGGCGAGCAGCAGCGGGCGCGGGCGGCGCAACACCTCGAGGACCGGCAGCCGGGCCTCGGCGCGGTCCTTCTTCACCTCGGCGAACAGCGGACTCTCTACGACCTTGAGCCGCACGAAGAGGCCGACGCCGAGCAGCACCACGCTGAGCAGGAACGGCACACGCCAGCCCCAGGCCGTGAACTGGTCCCTGGGCATGGCGACCACGAACGTGACGACCAGTGAGGACAGCAGGGAGCCGAGTGGTGCTCCCATCTGCGTGAAGCTGGACCACAGGCCGCGCCGCCGTTCCCCGGCGTGCTCGACCACCATCAGCGTGGCGCCGCCCCACTCACCGCCGATCGCGATGCCCTGGACGACCCGCAGGGCGATCAGCAGGACGGGCGCCCAGACACCGATGGCGTCGTACGTGGGCAACAGGCCGATGAGGAAGCTGGCGCCGCCCATGAGGCCCATGGTCAGCAGCAGCATCGACTTGCGGCCGAGCCGGTCGCCGAAGTGACCGAAGACGATCCCGCCCAGCGGGCGGGCGACATAACCGGCGGCGAAGGTGCCGAACGCGGCGACGGTGCCGACGGCGGGGTCGGCCCCGGGGAAGAACAGGTCGCCGAAGACCAGGGCGGCGACCGTCCCGTAGACGAGGAAGTCGTAGAACTCGACGGCGGTGCCGAGGAGTCCGGAGAGGGCGACGCGGCGCAGTTGCCGGGTCCGTTCGGCAGTCGTGGCCGGTGAGGCGATGGGGGACGGGGGCATCGCGGTCTCCCTTGACCGGGGGAAGGACACAGTGAAGATAGGCAGGTAGGTAACGGGCGTCAATAAGTTGCACAACATCACGGTCTCGTCGTGCGCCGCCGGCCGGCGGTCCGGCCACCCCTTGTCGAGGCCACCCGGATCCGCTTGTGGGGAAGGGTAGTTGGGAGGCCGGGGTGTCGAGGGGGATCGCCGGGGCGGTGCCGGCGTCCGCTCGCGGCGGCGGCATCCGGCCGATCGGCCGGGACTCTTGACTCCGCATGTCTGAGTGATGATCCTCGACACACACCTTGTGCCGGTCATGACAATCCAGAGAGTGGTCCTCGGGCCTCGGACGGCCTGGCTCGTCGACCGTGCCGTACCGCCGACCGAGGGACTGTCCGTGACCGTGGCTCACCGCCCGTACCGCAGACGCAAAGGCGCCGCCGTCGTGGCGCTCCTCTTCTCCCTGCTGGCCATGGCCCTCGGCCCCACGCCGAGTTCGGCGGCCGGGTCCGGCTGGTGGGAGCCCACCGCGAGACCCGCCCCGGACTCCGGCATCGGCGTCACCGGGGCGCCGTTCACTGGCACCGACGCCCAGGGCGACGTGCGCGGCTTCGTCGACGCGCACAACCACCTGTTCTCCAACGAGGCGTTCGGCGGCCGGCTCATCTGCGGCAAGCCGTTCTCCGAGGCGGGCGTCGCCGACGCGCTCAAGGACTGCCCCGAGCACTACCCCGACGGCACGCTCGCGATCTTCGACTACATCACCCACGGCGGCGACGGCCGGCACGACCCGGTCGGCTGGCCGACGTTCGGGGACTGGCCCGCCCACGACTCGATGACGCACCAGGCGAACTACTACGCGTGGATCGAGCGGGCGTGGCGCGGCGGCCAGCGGGTCCTGGTCAACGACCTCGTCACCAACGGCGTGATCTGCTCGGTCTACTTCTTCAAGGACCGCGGCTGCGACGAGATGACCTCCATCCGCCTCCAGGCGAAGCTGACCTACGACCTCCAGGCCTACGTCGACCGGATGTACGGCGGCACCGGCAAGGGATGGTTCCGGATCGTCACCGACAGTGCGCAGGCCCGCCAAGTGATCGAGCAGGGCAAGCTCGCCGTCGTCCTCGGTGTCGAGACCTCCGAGCCGTTCGGCTGCAAGCAGATCCTCGACATCCCGCAGTGCGACAGGGAGGACATCGACAAGGGCCTGGACGAACTGCACGCGCTCGGCGTGCGCAGCATGTTCCTGTGCCACAAGTTCGACAACGCGCTGTGCGGGGTCCGCTTCGACTCGCACGGCCTCGGCACGGCGATCAACGTCGGCCAGTTCCTGTCGACCGGCACGTTCTGGAAGACGGAGAAGTGCACCGGCCCGCAGAAGGACAACCCGATCGGCGGGGCGGTGGCCCCCGGGGCCGAGGAGGCCCTGCCGGACGGCGTGGCCGTCCCGGGCTACGCGGCGGACGCCCAGTGCAACGTCCGCGGGCTCACCGATCTCGGCGAGTACGCCCTGCGCGGCATGATGCAGCGCAAGATGATGGTCGAGATCGACCACATGAGCGTCAAGGCCACCGGCCGGGCCCTCGACATCATGGAGGCCGAGTCCTACCCGGGCGTGCTCTCCTCGCACAGCTGGATGGACCTGAACTGGACCGAGCGGGTCTACTCCCTCGGCGGCTTCGTCGCCCAGTACATGCACGGCTCGCGGGAGTTCGCCGCGGAGGCGCGGCGCACGGACGCGCTGCGCGAGAAGTACGGCGTCGGCTACGGCTACGGCACCGACTTCAACGGCATCGGCGACCATCCCGCCCCGCGCGGCGCGGACACCGCCGACCCGGTCACCTACCCCTTCCGCAGCGCCGACGGCGGCTCCCTGGTCGACCGTCAGACGACCGGGCAGCGCACCTGGGACCTCAACACCGACGGCGCCGCACACGCCGGGATGATCCCCGACTGGATCGAGGACGTCCGGCTCGTCGGCGGCCGGGACGTGGTCGACGACCTGATGCGCGGTGCCGAGTCCTACCTCGGCACCTGGGGCGCCTCCGAGCGGCACCGGGCGGGCGTGAACCTCGCCCGGGGCGCCGCGGCCACGGCCGCGTCGGCGGAGTCCAACCCCTTCACCGACTACGCGCCGGGCCGGGCCGTCGACGGCGATCGGGACACCCGCTGGGCCAGCGACTGGAACGACGACCAGTGGCTGAGGATCGATCTCGGCGCCACGCGCCTCGTCGGACGCGTCACCCTCGACTGGGAGCGCGCCTACGGCAGGGCGTACCGCGTCGACCTCTCCATCGACGGCGTGACCTGGCGGACCGCCTGGTCCACCGCCACCGGTGACGGCGGCCTGGACACCGCCCGCTTCACCGCCGTCCCGGCCCGCCACGTCCGCATCCAAGGGCTGGGCCGCGGCACCGACTGGGGCTACTCCCTGTACGAGGTCGGCGTCCACAGCGGCTAGCCGCAGCGGCACGCCACCCGGCTCACCTGCGACGACGCCCGGCGGTGGGCTCCGACGACCCCGGAGCCCACCGCCGTCGTCCGTTTTCGGACGTCCCCGACGCGACACAGGACTGGAACCAGTCCATTTCTTGAACCGTTCGTGTTTATGGGGGTAGGTTGGCGCCATGACCGCATCCCGGGCTGCGACCCCAGCCACGGAGCTGCGCGGTGCAGGCCTGCGGGTGACGGCCGCCCGCGTCGCGCTCCTCGAGACCGTCAGGGACGGCGATCACCTCGGCGTCGAGGCGATCGCCGCCGGAGTGCGCGACCGCGTCGGCCACATCTCCGTGCAGGCCGTGTACGACGCGCTCCACGCGCTGACCGCCGCGGGACTGCTGCGCCGCATCGAGCCACCCGGCAGCCCGGCCCGCTACGAGGGGCGCGTCGGGGACAACCACCACCACCTCGTGTGCCGCTCGTGCGGTGCGGTCACCGACGTCGACTGCGCGGTCGGCGAGGCTCCCTGTCTGACCGCCTCACACGACCACGGGTTCTCGATCGACGAGGCCGAGGTCATCTACTGGGGCCTGTGCCCCTCCTGTTCCACCACCCCCAGATCCTGAGCACCGAGATCCACGCAGTCCGGAAGGATTCCACCGATGTCCGAGAACCATGACGCCATCGTCGTCGACCCGAAAACGGCAGGCGAGGGCGGCGGCTGCCCGGTAGCGCACGGACGCGCCCCGCACCCCACCCAGGGCGGCGGAAACCGCCAGTGGTGGCCGGAGCGGCTCAACCTGAAGATCCTCGCCAAGAACCCGCCCGTCACCAACCCGCTGGGCGAAGAGTTCGACTACGCCGAGGCCTTCAAGAGCCTTGACCTCCCGGCCGTCAAGCAGGACATCGCCGAGGTGCTCACCACCTCGCAGGACTGGTGGCCCGCCGACTTCGGCCACTACGGCCCCCTGATCGTCCGCATGGCGTGGCACAGCGCGGGCACCTACCGGATCAGCGACGGCCGCGGCGGCGCCGGCGCCGGCCAGCAGCGCTTCGCCCCCCTCAACAGCTGGCCGGACAACGCCAACCTCGACAAGGCCCGCCGTCTGCTGTGGCCGGTGAAGAAGAAGTACGGCCAGAGCCTGTCCTGGGCCGACCTCATGATCCTCGCGGGCAACGTCGCCCTCGAGACCATGGGCTTCGAGACCTTCGGCTTCGCCGGTGGCCGCGAGGACGTCTGGGAGGCGGAGGAGGACGTCTACTGGGGCCCCGAGACCACCTGGCTCGACGACCGCCGCTACACCGGCGACCGCGAGCTGGAGAACCCGCTCGGCGCGGTCCAGATGGGCCTCATCTACGTCAACCCGGAGGGCCCCAACGGCAACCCGGACCCGATCGCCGCGGCCCGCGACATCCGTGAGACGTTCCGCCGCATGGCGATGAACGACGAGGAGACCGTCGCCCTGATCGCCGGCGGCCACACCTTCGGCAAGACCCACGGCGCCGGCCCGGCCGACCACGTCGGCGCCGACCCCGAGGCCGCCACGCTGGAGGAGCAGGGCCTCGGCTGGAAGAACACCTACCGCACCGGCAAGGGCGGTGACACCATCACCTCCGGCCTGGAGGTCACCTGGACCGCCACGCCCACCCGGTGGGGCAACGGCTTCTTCGACAACCTCTTCGGCTTCGAGTGGGAGCTCACCGAGAGCCCGGCCGGCGCCAAGCAGTGGGTCGCCAAGGATGCCGAGGCGATCATCCCCGACGCCCACGACGCGTCGAAGAAGCACCTGCCGACGATGCTCACCACCGACCTGTCGCTGCGCTTCGACCCGATCTACGAGCAGATCTCGCGTCGCTTCCACGAGAACCCCGACCAGTTCGCGGACGCCTTCGCCCGGGCCTGGTACAAGCTGACCCACCGCGACATGGGCCCGAAGGCGCTCTACCTCGGCCCGGAGGTCCCCGAGGAGACCCTGCTGTGGCAGGACCCGCTGCCGCAGGCCGAGGGCGAGGCCATCGACGCGGCCGACATCGCGGCGCTCAAGGCCAAGCTGCTCGACTCGGGCCTGACCGTCTCCCAGCTGGTCTCCACCGCCTGGGCGTCGGCCTCCACCTTCCGCGGCAGCGACAAGCGCGGCGGCGCCAACGGCGCCCGGATCCGCCTGGAGCCGCAGCGCAGCTGGGAGGTCAACGACCCCGAGCAGCTCGCCACGGTCCTGCGCACCCTCGAGGGCATCCAGCAGGAGTTCAACGCGAACTCCGGCGCCAAGAAGGTGTCCCTGGCCGACCTGATCGTCCTCGGCGGCAGCGCCGCGGTCGAGCGGGCCGCCAAGGAGGCCGGCTTCGAGGTCGAGGTGCCCTTCGCCGCCGGGCGCGTCGACGCCACCGAGGAGCACACGGACGCCGAGTCCTTCGCCGCGCTGGAGCCGACCGCCGACGGCTTCCGCAACTACCTCGGCAAGGGCAACCGCCTGCCGGCCGAGTACCTGCTGCTCGACCGGGCGAACCTGCTGAACCTGAGCGCCCCCGAGCTGACCGTCCTCGTCGGTGGTCTGCGCGTCCTCGGCGCCAACCACCAGCAGTCGCAGCTCGGCGTCTTCACCGAGACGCCCGGCTCGCTGACGAACGACTTCTTCGTCAACCTGCTCGACCTGGGCACGACGTGGCAGTCGACCTCCGAGGACCAGACCACGTTCGAAGGCCGTGACGCGGCCACCGGCAAGGTCAAGTGGGCCGGCAGCCGTGCCGACCTGGTCTTCGGCTCCAACTCCGAGCTGCGCGCCCTCGCGGAGGTCTACGCGAGCGACGACGCCAAGGAGAAGTTCGTGACGGACTTCGTCGCGGCCTGGGTCAAGGTCATGAACGCGGACCGGTTCGACCTGGTCTGAGCCAGGGCCCGACTCCCGCACCCGAGCCGTCCGGGCCGGTCCGCGCCGAGCGGTCCGGCCCGGACGCCTGCCCGGGCCCGGGCCGCGGCGCTGCCGTCCGAGTTCCTTGGTAATGCGGTCCGGCATGAACGCCGAGGACTCGCGGGCTCGTTCGTCCCACGCGAACACACAGGCGGTGGCCACACCGACGAAGCCCCGTCTCGTCGATCGGCAGCGCACGGAACATGTAGGGGTCGAGGGCGATCTTCACGCGGCGCCTCCGTAGAAGGCCGGGCGGGGCTTCATGCGACCCGCCGACCCGAGCACCCACCCGCGCCTCCGCCCTCCGACCGCCGCGCACGTGGGCGGAGGCCGAGGAGGGGGCCCGGGCGCCCGTCCCGATCGTCTCCGCCGTCGGTTCGCGGTGGAACGCCTCGCGGACCCCGGACGCGCGCCCCGGGAAGCGGTGCCTGCCGCGAAGCCGCGGTACGGGGCGCCGGCGGTCCGGGACCGGCGTCGGCTTCCTGACCGTGCTGCGCCGGGCGGCGGCTCACGTGGTGGCCCCCGTCGGACACGTGTGGTGCCCTCACGTGGGGGAACTCGGGGCGCGCCCACGGACGAGCCCGATGTGCCCCATGGAGGTGTGATGGCCGCGAGCGCCCCGCAGTACCAGGACCGGATCGACGACCACGACGACCGTGACGACCACGACGACCAGTACGCGCCCATCGGCGGCTACGCCGTGCTCGTCGCCGCGTTCACCGCGGGCGCCGCGCTCTACGCCGGCGTCGCCCGGCGCCACGGCGTACGCCTGCCCAACGAGGTGCCGCCGTGGGACGTGGCCCTCCTGGGAACGGCGACCTACAAGGCGTCCCGGCTGCTGACCAGGGACAAGGTCACCAGCTTCCTCCGGGCGCCGTTCACCCGCCGCGCATCGGCCGCGCCGGCCGGTGAGGTACTGGACGAACCGAGGGGCACCGGCGTCCGGCGGGCCGTCGGGGACCTGGTGTCCTGCCCGTTCTGCACCTCGGTCTGGGTGGCGGGCGCGCTGGTGGGCTCCTACGCCTGGACTCCCCGGGGCACCCGCCTGGTCTGCGCGGGCCTCGGCGCCGTCACGCTGTCGGACTGGCTCCAGTACGCCTGGACGTGGACCCAGCAGACGGAGGAGGACTGAGCGCCGCCCCCCGAGTGGGGGGCCGGGCGCCGCGGTCCGACGCCGAAGAGGACCGGCCGGCCAGGCTCAGCGCCGCCGCCGTGGCCTCCTCGGCTCCGATGCGCAGCAACCGGGCGTCGGGGGCGTCGCCGTGCGGATCGCCCGGCGGCCCGGGTTTCCACAGGGCCAGGTGGCGGGCGGAGCGCGGCGGCCCCCACAGACGAGGCGACACCGGCCCGAACAGGGTCACCGACGGGGTGGCGTGGGCGACGGCGAGATGCGCGAGGCCGGTGTCGCCGCTGACGACGAGCGCCGCGCGCGCGACGAGCGCCGACAGCGCGCCGAACTCCAGCCCGCCGCTCAGCACGTCCCGCTCGGGCAGTCCGGCGCGGGCGGCGACCTCCTCCACCAGCGCGTCCTCCTTCGGTCCGCCGGTGACGACGACACGGTGGCCCGCGGCGCGCACGTCCCGAGCCAGCGCGGCGTACCGCTCGGCCGGCCAGCGACGGGAGGCGGCCTCCGCCCCGGGGTGCACGACGACGGCCCCCGGCGCCGGTGAGGCGGCGGCGGGGGCGGGCAGCCGTACGTCGTCGGGGTCGGCGGCGATGCCGTAGGCCGCCAGGAAGCGGCACCACCGGTCCCGTTCGTGCTCGTCGCGCAGCCACGGCGGGGGCGGCGGGTCGGGCTGGGCGAAGGCCAGCAGACGGCGGGGGGAGAGGGCGGCGAGCGCGTCGCGGCTGCGCGGTCCCCTGCCGTGCAGGTCGATCGCCAGGTCCGGCGGCGGGCCGCTCCAGTGGGTCAGCGACGGCACGCCCCGATTGCGGGCCTCGGCCGGCAGGACGGCGTCCACCGCGCCGGTGGCCAGCGCGGCCTCGGTGAGCGCGGGCGGGATCGCCAGCACCAGTCGGTGCCGGGGGAACGCCCGGCGCACCCCGCGCAGCGCCGGCACCCCGGCGAGCAGGTCGCCCAGGCCGAGCGCACGCAGCACCAGCAGCCGGGGCGTCACCCCCGCCCCCGAGCGCGTGCCGAGCCGTGGGCCGTGCGGCCCGGGCGCGGGGACAGCGCCGCCTTCTCCGCCAGGCCCGTCGTCGAGCGGCCGTCCAGGTAGGGGAACAGCACGACCTGCCCGCCCCAGCTCTCCACCAGCGCCGCCTCCGGCAGCCGTTCCAGGGCGTAGTCGCCGCCCTTCGCCCAGATGTGCGGGCGCAGCGCGCCGAGCAGCCGCTCCGGGGTGTCCTCGTCGAACACGGCGACCGCGTCGACGCACTCCAGGGCGCGCAGCACCCGCACCCGGTCCGCCACCGGCACGAGCGGCCGGCCGCCGCCCTTGCGGCGCCGCACGGAGGCGTCCGAGTTGACGCACACCACCAGGCAGTCGCCGGTGCGGCGCGCGGCCTGGAGCAGCGCGACGTGCCCGGCGTGCAGCAGGTCGAAGCAGCCGCCGGCGGCGACCACGGTCCCGCCCGCGGCCCGCACCCGGGCGGCGGTGCGCAGCGCGTCCTCGGTCGGCTCGCCGTCGCCCGCCGTGGACGCGGCCGGGGCCTCCGGTGCGAGGGAGCGGACGCCGCCCTCGGCGACGTAGCGGGTGGCGGCGTGCACGGCCTCCCGGACGGCGGTCTCCGTCAGCTCGCCGTCCGCGAGCAGCCCGGCGGCGGTCGCCGCGAAACGGTCGCCCGCACCGCAGGCGTCACCCTCGGCGGTCACCGGGGAGGGCACCAGCAGCGGTGTCCCGCCGTGCGACAGCAGCGCGCCCCGCCCGCCCAGCGTCACGGCCACGGACGCCGCCCGCCAGGACCGCACCAGCGTCCCGGCGTCCTGCGTCGCCGTCCTCAGGTCGTTGGCCTTCGCGGGCGCCTCGCCGCCCGCGAAGGCCCGGGCCTCACCCGCCGACGGTGTGACGAGCCGGGCCCCGGGCACCGGCGGTTCCCCGCGCGGGTGGGGGTCCCACACGACGGGCACCCGGGCGGCCGCCGCCGCGAGCTCCTCGCGCAGCGCCCCGGCGGTGCCCCGGCCGTAGTCGGCGACGAGGACGGCACCGGCCTCGGCGACGGCCCGCCGCGCCTCGCGCGTCGCCTCCCCGGCGCGGCCCTCGCCGTCGTCCAGGCGCAACAGCGGTGTGCCCTCCGCGAGGACCCGGGTCTTGCAGGACAGGGCACCCGTCAGGGGCAGCCGCACCAGCCGCACCCGCCCGCCCAGCAGCCGCATCAGACACGCGCTGGCCTCGTCGTCGCCGAGCGCGGTGACCAGTGTGACGGGTCTGCCGTCGGACGCGGCGAGGGCGGCGGCCAGCGCGGCCCCGCCCGGGCGGGAGATGCGCCGGGCCTCGCTGACGACCGGCACGGGCGCGTCGGGAGCCAGCCGCTCGGCGCGTCCGCACAGGTCGTGATCGAGCAGGGCGTCCCCCACGACGAGCAGCGGGGCCGGGGCACTCATACGCCGTCCTTCCCTCTCAGGGCCGTCCAGCCGTCCGCGCCGGCCGGCCGCCGCCGTCGTTCGATCGCCGCCCGGCGCTCGACGGCGAGGTCGAACGCCTCGCAGATCATGTGGACGGCCACCAGGTGCAGCTCCTGCACGGTGGCGTTGGTCGCCGCCTCCACGCACAGGGCCGCGTCCGCCGCGCCCTCCAGCGGATTGGGCGCCGGACCGGTCAGGGCCCAGACGGTCATCCCCAGCCGCCGCGCCTCGGTCGCCGCAACCCGCAGGTTCGCGCTCGCGCCGCTGGTCGACAGCAGCATCAGCACGTCCCGGGCCCGGCCGTGCGCGACGACCTGCCGGGCGAAGATCTCCTGCACGCCGTAGTCGTTGGCGATGGCGGTCGTGGAGGACGTGTCGGTGTGCAGCGCCAGCGCGGAGAACGGCGGCCGGTCGTCGCGGTAGCGGCCGACCAGCTCGGCGGTCAGGTGCTGGGCCTGCGCGGCGCTGCCGCCGTTGCCCGCGACCAGCAGCCGCGCGCCCGCGCCGAGCCGGTCGGCCAGGGCACCGCCCCACCGCTGGATCACGGGGGCGGCGTACTCGCGGAACCCCGTGAGCGCCTTCATCAGGTCGTCGCAGTGCGTGACGTCGGTGGCGAGCTTCATCGGACCACTCCCGAGAGCGAGGGGACGGAGGAGACGGCGCCGTAGACCCGGACCACGCCGTCGGCGACGCGGTCCCAGGTGTAGCGGGCGAGGACGCGGCGCCGGCCGGCGGCGCCGTACCGGGCGAGCCGGTCCGGGTCGTCCAGCAGTCGGCGGACGGTGTCGCTCAGGTCGTGGTCGTCGTCGGGCGGCACCAGCACACCGGTGACGTCGTCGACGACGGTGTCGAGCTGCCCGCCGACGGCACTGGCCACGACGGGCGCGCAGCAGGCCATGGCCTCCACCGGCACGATCCCGAACGGCTCGTAGCGGGGGAGGGACAGCACGAGGTCCGCGCCCGACATCAGTCGGGGCATCCGCGTCGGGCTCACCCCGCCCAGCAGCGTCACCCGGTCGGCCACCCCGCACTCCTCGGCCAGCGCGCACAGCCGTTCCGCCTCCGGCTCGGCCCCCAGCAGCGCCGGTTCGGGGCCGCCGGCGACGAGGAGTTCGGCGTCCGGGATGTCGGCCAGGGCGCGGATCGCCCGGTCGAAGCCCTTGCGGGGGACCAGCCGGCCGACCGACAGCAGTCGGCGCGGCGCGGCAGCGGGCCGCCGGGCACCGGCCACCGGGGCGAACAGCTGCGGGTCCACCCCGCAGGGCACCACCGAGATGCGCGCGCGGGGCAGTCCCATCGCGACGAGCTCGGTCACCTCGTCCTCGCAGGTCGCGATGATGCCGGCGCACTCCCGCCCGACGGCCGTCTCGATCGCGACGCGCTGCGGGGGACTGGTGTCGGCGGCGCCCTGGTAGCGCCGCTTCAC
The DNA here is from genome assembly GCF_055573695.1 of Streptomyces sp. NPDC030143. Lineage (NCBI taxonomy): Bacteria > Bacillati > Actinomycetota > Actinomycetes > Kitasatosporales > Streptomycetaceae > Streptomyces > Streptomyces sp. NPDC030143. The sequence goes on along the minus strand of NZ_JBVIAY010000009.1, from coordinate 258,679 downwards.
CGTGCCGAGCGCGTGGTACGTCTGCACCACCGGGACGCCCAGCGCCCGCGCCCCGGCCACCGCCGCCATCCCGGACATCCAGAAGTGGGCGTGCACCACGTCGGGTGTCTGCGCCGCCCACGCGTGCGCCAGCCGGTCCCCGAACTCCGGTATGTACGGCAGGAGTTCGTCCTTCGGTACGGGAGCGGCGGGCCCGGCGGGCACATGGACCACCTTCACCCCGTCGGAGGTGGTGACCCGCTCCGGCAGCCGGGGGTCGTCGCGGCGTGTGTAGACGATCACCTCGTGCCCCCGGCGGGCCAGCTGTCCGGCGAGTCGGGCCACGTACACGTTCTGCCCGCCGGCGTCCGGGCCGCCGAGCTCGGCCAGCGGGCTGGCGTGCTCGGACACCATGGCGACGCGGGCGGTCGGGGCGTGGCTGGTGCTCATCGGGTGACCTCCTTGATCAGGCGCTCCCAGTCGTCCCGGAAACGCCGTTCTCCGTAGCGGGCCTGTGCCGCGGCCCGGGCGGCCTCCCCTGTCTGCCGGGCGTGCGCGGGGTCCGCCAGGAAGCGGCGGACGGCGTCCCGCAGCACGTCGGGCCGGTTGGAGACGACCCCCGCCTTCTCGGGCACGGCCTCCCGCACCTCGGTGGTGTCCAGCGCCACCACCGGCATCCCCAGGAACATGGCCTCCAGCAGGGACAGTCCGAGCGACGTCCACCGGACGGGATGCAGGTACAGGCGGCGGCGGGCCATCGCCGGATGCAGCTCGCCCTGGGGCAGGTCCCGGCTGCGGCAGCGGTCCTCCGGCACCCCGAGATGCCGCGCGAGCCCCTCCGTGCGCATCCCGAAGACGTCGAGCGGCACCGTGCGCGCGAACTCCGCCAGCAGGTCCGTGCCCGTCGTACGCCCGCGCCGCACCGGCTCGTTGACGACGACGGCGGCGCGGGCCTCCTCCCCGGTCCACAGGTGCCCGGGGTCGACGATCCCGTGCTCGATCACCGTGGTCGGGGCCCGGCCGTTGTCCCACATCAGCCGGTTGAAGTGGGTGACGTGCACAAGGGTGACGTCGGTCCGGCCGGCGAGCGGATGACGGGTGTCGACGGGTGACGCGTGCGGGCTGTTGTGCTCGACGTACACCGCGGGCACGTCGACACCGGGCCGCCGGCCCGTCCACTCCCGGGCCAGCTCCAGCTCGTGCGGACGCTGGAGCACGATGAGGTCGATGCCCGCCTCCCGCAGGCGGGCGGGGCTGACCTCCCGCACCGAGCGCGGCCACTCCCAGGTCCTGGCCCGGCCCAGCCCGTCGGGCCCGCGGCCGGGCGTCACCGGGACGAGGAAGGTGTACGGGCCCTGGACGAACGACGTCAGCCATGAGCCGTGCACATGCCAGACAAGGATGTTCATGCGCGCTCCTCGAGCAGTTTGTGCACCGCCCGCACCACGTCCTGGGCCGTGACCTCCTCCAGACACGGGTGACCGGGGACGGGACAGTGCCGGGCCCTGCTGTCCGCGCACGGAGCGAACGGGTCGCCGAGCACCACGCACGGCACGCCGTACGGCGCCCACCGCTCCGCCGGGACGACCGGCGCGAACAGCGACACGACCGGGGTGGCGACGGCGGCGGCCAGGTGGGCGGGCCCGGTGTTGCCGCACACCACGACGTCCGCCGCGCGCAGCACGCCCGCGAGGGTGCGCGGATCCGTCTGTCCGCCGAGGTCCACCGCCGTGCCCCCGCTCACCCGCCGGGTCAGGTCCGTCTCGCCGGGTCCGCCGGTGACGACCACCCGGTGACCGGCGTCCGCGAGCAGTTCCACGGCCTCGGCGCAGCGGCCGGGGCTCCAGGCGCGGGCGGGCGCGCTGGCCCCGGGATGGACGACGACGTACGGAGCGTCCCCGGTCAGCGCGACGGTGTCGGGCGGCGTCAGGACGCGCAGCCGGCCGTCGTCCCCCGGCGGCGGCAGGAAGCCCAGTGCGCCGGCGGTGTCGAGGGCCGCCTCCGCCTCGTGCCGGCCGGGCAGCCGCCGGTGCCGTACGTCGAGGAGGCTGCCCGGGTGGTCGGCGCTGTCGGCGCCGATCCGTGCGACGCCGGCCAGCCGCAGCAGCAGGGCCATGGGCAGGGGGCTCTGGTGGAACGAGGTGAGCACCAGCGCCACGTCGAACGCGCGCTCGCGCAGGCGCCGCACCAGGTCCTCCACGCCCGCCTCGGGGACCGAGGGCGGGTCCACGCCCTCCCAGGGCGCCGACCACACCATCACCTCGTCGGCCCCGGGCAGCAGCCGTGCCGCGGGCTCGCCGCGCGGGCCGCACAGCATCACCACCTGCGTGCTGTGCGCGGCGACCGCGCGGACGGCGGGCCCGGCGAGCAGTACGTCGCCGAAGCTGTCGAGCCGTACGACCAGCGCCTTCACAGGGCACCTCCTCGTGTCCGGGCCAGCACCATGCGCACCGCCGTCAGCAGGTCGGGCGCGACGGACGGCGCCGCCTCGACCTCCTCCGGCAGCGTCGCCGCCGTCGGCACCAGCACGCCCCGGGCACCCGCCGCGTGGGCCGCCAGGACGTCGGCGGCGATGTCGCCGATCACCACGCAGTCCCGCGGGTCGACGCCCAGCCGCCGGGCCGCCTCGACCACCAGGCCCGGCCGCGGTTTGCGGCAGGCGCAGCCGTCACCCGGCAGGTGCGGGCAGTGGACCCAGGTGCCGAGACCGCCGAGGAGGAGGTCCGCCCGCTCGTTGACCCGCCGCACGTCGGCGTCCGTCAGCAGCCCGCGCCCGATGCCCGACTGGTTGCTGACCACGCCGGTCGCGATGCCCTCCGCGCGCAGCAGCTCCAGCGCCTCGCGCGCACCGGGCACAGGGCGCACCCGCTCGGGGTCCCCGTTGTAGGGGACGTCCTCGAGGAGGGTGCCGTCCCGGTCGAAGAGGACGGCGGCGACGGACCGGCTCGGACGGGCGGCCCAGGGCCCGCGGCCCGCTGCGGATCGAGGGGATCCCGTGGCGGGGCGGGTCGGTCCGGCGGGACGCGTCGTGCGGCCCGGGGCGGGCTCGCCCCCGGCCGAGCCGTGCGGGGGCGCGGACGCCCGCCCGTCACGGCTCGCCGCGCGCTCGGGGCCGTGCGGGGCGGAGTGGCACGCGGGGCGGGTGGCGTGGGACGCCCCGGCACCACCATCGCCGACGCCGGAGGTGAGGTCGGTGGTGTGTCGGTTCACTGGGCGCTCCCTGAGGGTGCGGTCCGGGGGACGGTTGTTCGCCCCGGCCCCGCCCGGGACGCCGCGGGATGTCGCGGGACGGGCGGCCGTGTCGCGCCGCGGTGGCGGATCAGGCCGTCCAGCCAGTGGCGGACCGCGAGCGGCGGGATGACCACACTCGTGGCCGCCATGGTGACGATCTCCTCCGGGGTGCGCGGTCCCGGCCGGATGCGGGCCAGCGCGAACTCGGCCGTGCCCAGCGCCCACACGGTTCCGGCGACGGCGCCGGCCCGCCACCGGCCGGCCGACGCGCACCCGCAGGCGACGAGGGCGGCGGCGGTCACCACCAGGTGCCGGGGGAGCCGCCCGCGCGGCGCACGGGCACGGGACCACCAGTCACGGCCGTGCAGCCGGGTCATCAGGACGTCGTCCGCGTTGCCGCGCTGCGCCCGCACCGACGACCAGCGGTCCGCCGGGCGCACCGGGTGCCGGGTGACGCGCCGGCCGCGCCGCAGTGACCACCCGGCCTCCAGCACCCGCAGCGCCAGGTCGGCGTCCTCCCGGAAGGCCCTCCGGAACCGCTCGTCGAAGCCCCGCACCTGCGCCAGCGCGGCCGTCCGGTAGGCCATGTCGGCCGTGGCCCACGCGGCGTCCTCCAGCCCGGCGGTGCCCCGCTCCCAGTCGGTGGGTCTGCGGTCCCCGGGCAGCGGCACGGTCAGCCGGCCCTGGATGCCGCCGGTCGCCGCGTCGGCCGCCGCGAGGTCGTCGGCGAGGCGGCGCGACCAGTCCGGCAGCACCCGCACGTCGTCGTCGAGGAAGACGGTCCACGGCGTGGCGACCGTGCGCCAGCCGGCGTTGCGGGCGGCCGCCGGGCCCCGCCCCCCGGTGCTCAGGGTGCGGACCCGCCCGCGCAGCCCACCGGCCGCCTCCAGGGGCAGGTCACCGGCGGGGCCGGGCCGGTCGTCGACCACGACGACCTCCTCGGGCGGATGACCGGCGGCCGCGGCGAGCGCGCGCAGACAGTCGGCGAGGCAGGGCCGTCCGATCGTCGGGACGACGACCGAGTAGGCGGGGGCTTCCGGTGCGGTCGCGCCTGCGGACAGGGTCGAGGCGTCGGGCACGACGGGCTTCCGGTCCCTCATGCGAACACCTTCTTCCGCCGGATCGCGAACGGACCGAGGGCGAGCAGGTCCACGGGCGCCGAGCCGAAGCACTCCAGGGCGTCGCGCGGGTCGTCGACCATCGGCCGGCCGGCCGTGTTGAGGCTGGTGTTCACCACCACCGGCAGTCCGGTGCGCCGCTCGAAACCGTCGATCATGCGGGCCACCAGCGGCTCGTCCGCCCGGTCGACCGTCTGGATCCGCGCCGTGCCGTCCACATGGACGACGGCCGGGATCCGGGCCCGCCAGTCGGCGGCGACCTCGTGCACGAACAGCATGTACGGGCTGGGCAGCGGCCCGTCGAACAGCTCCGCCGCCCGCTCCGCCAGGACCATGGGGGCGACCGGCCGGAACTCCTCCCGCCCCTTCACCGCGTTGAGCCGCTCCAGGTTCTCGGCCCGCCCCGGGTGCGCGAGCAGCGAGCGGTGTCCGAGCGCGCGCGGACCGTACTCGCTGCGCCCCTGGAACCAGGCCACGACACCGTCCCGGGCGAGTTCCTCGGCGACCGCCTCCGCGATGTCCTCGGGCTCCTCGTAGGGGACGGCCGCCCGCTCCAGCCACGCCCGCAGTTCGGCGTCGCTCCAGCCGCGGCCCAGCGCCGCGGTCGGCATGGCCTCCACGGCCTCCTTCTGGTGGGCGACGTGCAGGGCCGCGCCCAGGGCCGTTCCCGCGTCGCCGGCCGCCGGCTGCACCCAGACGTGCCGGAACGGCCCTTCCCTGTACAGCCGGGTGTTGGCCACGCAGTTGAGCGCCACCCCTCCGGCCAGCGTCAGCACGTCCTCGCCGGTGCGCTCGTGCAGCCACCGCACCAGCCCGAGCAGCACCTCCTCCAGACAGGCCTGCGCACTCGCCGCCACGTCGGCGTGGTCCTGCGTCCAGGGGGTGCCCGGGGGACGCGGCGGTACCAGCGAGGACCAGGGGACGGGACGGGCACGGAACCCTCCCTCACCGTCCGGCCGGACGAACTCGCGCAGCCGGTCGAGGTGACGCGGCTCGCCGTAGGAGGCGAGGGCCATCACCTTGAACTCGTCGCTGCTGCGCAGGAAGCCCAGATGCTGGGTGAGGTCCTCGTAGAACAGGCCCATCGAGTCGGGCAGCGCCTGCGAGCCCAGTACGGTCAGTTCCCGGTTGGCGTACCGGCCGGCCAGATGCGAACCGCACTCCCCGCGCCCGTCGAGCACCAGGACCGCGCAGTCGGGGTAGGGCGAGGCCTGTCCGGCCGAGGCGGCGTGGGCGACGTGGTGGGCGACGAAGCGGACCTTGGCCGGGTCGAGCCCCGGCAGGGCCTCGGCCAGGAACTCGGGGGCACGGCGCGCGTACTCCTGCCGCAGCCGGTCCCAGGGGTCGTTCAGCCCCAACTGTTCGGCCGGGCGGGCGAGTTCGGGATCGTACGAGTAGGCGACCGCGTCCAGTTCGGAGGGGGCGAGGCCGGCCCGGTCCAGGCACCAGCGGGCGGACAGTTCGGGCAGTTCCCAGGCGGAGAAGGGGACGGGGCGCTTGCCGTGCTTACGACGGCTGAAGCGCTCCTCCTCCGTCGCCGCCACGATCTGGCCGTCCACCACCAGGGCGGCGGCGGGGTCGTGGAAGAGGGCGTTGATTCCCAGGACGCGCATACGGTGCCTCCGAGGTCGGTGGCGAGGGAAGAGGGAAGGGGAGGAGAGGGGCGAGGGGGAGGAGAGGAGGGAGGGGGAAGAGGGTGGGTCGCGGCGCCTCAGATCTGTGGCGCGGGCTCCCGTGCCGGCTGCGCGGAGGCGAAGTAGGCGATCGTGTGTTTGATGCCTTCCCCCCAGGTCACCCTGGGTGCCCAGCCGAGCAGCTGGCGGGCGAGCGCGGTGTCCGGGCGGCGGCGCTGCGGATCGTCGACGGGGCGGTCGACGAACTCGATGCGCGAGGAGGACCCGGTCAGCTCCACCACCCGGCGGGCGATGTCGCGGACGGACACCTCCTCGCTGCCGCCGATGTTCACCGGCCGCACCGAATGGCTGCCGGCGACCAGCAGCACCCCGTCGATCGTGTCGTCCACGTAGCACAGCGACCGGGTCTGACTGCCGTCGCCCGCCACCGTCAGCGGCTCGCCGGCCAGCGCCTGGCAGACGAAGGTGGGGACCACCCGGCCGTCGTGGGCCCGCATCCGGGGGCCGTAGGTGTTGAACAGCCGGACGATGCCCGCGTCGGCGCCCCGGACCCGCACATGGGCGGTGACCAGCGCCTCCGCGAACCGTTTGGCCTCGTCGTACACACTGCGCGGGCCGACGGGATTGACGTTGCCCCAGTAGTCCTCGCGCTGCGGGTGCTGGAGCGGATCGCCGTACACCTCAGACGTCGAGGCGAGCAGGAACCGCGCCCCGTCGCGCTCCGCCACCGCCAGCATCGCGCGGGTGCCGAGGCTGCCCGCGTCCAGGGTCTCCAGGGGATGCCGCAGGTAGTCGGCGGGGGAGGCGGGACAGGCGAAGTGCAGGACCAGGTCGTACGGCCCCGTCAGACGGTGCACGCACTCCGGGCCGGAGACGTCGCACTCCACGAACCGAAAACCCGGGACGCCCTCCAGATGGGCGACATTGGCACGTGAACCCGACAGCAGGTTGTCCGCGCAGTCGACTTCGGCACCTGAACTCAGCAGGCGCTCGCACAGATGGCTGCCGAGGAAACCGGCGCCGCCGGTCACCAGGGCGCGACGCCACGGCAGGCGAGGGGTCGGTTCAGTCATGGCACTTCCTTCAGCCGCACGCGGAGGCGCTGAAAGAGCCGGGCGCTCGGGGTCCGGCGCGGCATGGGGGGTCGAAGACAGTGCGGCAACGGGCACTCGCGGACCGTGCCGTACGACGGCACCGCCCTGGCCGGCCGCCGTGTTCCCGACGGCACTGGCACTGCGTTCCCGGACCAGTAGCTTTCACACGTTGATCCCCATTGTGCGGAAGCAGTGACTCCGGCGCGACTCATGCCGGACGGGCGGCGGCCGGGCCCCCTCGCCGAGGGGCGGTGTCGAGCCGTCCCGGCGGGGCACTCGGGGCCACGTGACGGGTCCGCCCGGGAGCCGTCCGTCGAGGCCGGAGGTGAAGGACATGGGTCATGGTGGGAACGTGATCGACGAACTGGTGACCGACCATCGAGAAGTCGAGGAGCTCTTCGGCCGGATCGAGGCGCTGCCGTCCGGTCACAAGGACCGCAAGCTGTACGCCGACCAGGTCACGATGGAACTCGTACGGCACTCGGTGGCCGAGGAGGCGTACCTGTATCCCGCCGTGCGCGAGCACGTGGCCGGCGGGGACGCCCTCGCGGACAAGGAGCTCGAGGACCACGCCAAGGCCGAGCAGCTCATGAAGGACCTGGAGGGCTGCGAGCCCGGCGACGCCGAGTTCGACCGGCTCATGGGCATGCTGATGAGCGAGATCCGCGAGCACGTGGCCGACGAGGAGCACAACCTCTTCCCGAGGCTGCGCGCCGCCTGTCCGCCGGACGCCCTCGACCAGCTCGGCGACAAGGTCCGCCAGGCGAAGAAGACGGCGCCCACGCGTCCGCACCCGTCCGCCCCGGACAAGCCGCCGGCCAACAAGCTGCTGGCACCGGGCGCCGGCCTGGTCGACCGGCTGCGGGACGCGCTGAGCGGACGCGGCAAGGAGAGCTGAGCAGCCGGCCCCCGCCGCCCCCACGGGTCCGTCGCCTTCCGGCGACGGACCCGTTCGCATGCCCCGGCCTGGATCGCGCCCACGTCTGTGCCCCCGGGCGCGGGTCCGGCGCGGGCGTCCTGTGGAGGTCCGGGTGCGTTCTGCGGAGGTCCGGTCAGGGTGCGTTCTGCGGAGGTCCGGGTGGTGCGGGTCCCGCGTCCTGTGGAAGCCCCGGCCGTGCCGGTCCCGCGTCCGGTGAAGGCCCGCGTCCCGCACCCGGCGCCCCGCGTCTGTGACGGCCCGCGCATGTCGGTGTGTCCCCGGGTGCGCCTGTGCGCGCCGTCACGTCGACGAGGCTCCGTGAGCGCGGGAACGAGCCTGTGAGCAAGCACACTGGACCCGCCAAGTACCCGTCGACCGGGCCCCTTTGGGAGTTTCGGCGCCCGGATGCCGGGCGCTCCGCCCCCGCTTCCCCCCACCCCGTCTGTCACGATGGTCCGCGCCGTGACCGAAAGGTGGAGCGGCCGCGCAGCGCAGCCGGCGTTCCCCGGTTCCGCCGACCCCTCCGACTGCCCCCGCTCGCCCCTCGGGTACCGCACTGTGTCTTTCCTCCCGGCCTCCGCGCCTCCCCCTGCCCCGCAGCACCCCGCATCCGCCGCCTCCGGGCCGGCGTCACGCTCTCCGTGGCGCTCCCTGAGGTACCGCAGCATGCGCTGGTGGTCGGTGGCGAACTTCCTGTCCAACGCCGGCACCTGGATGCAGCTCACGGTCCAGAACCTGCTGGTCCTGCAGATCACCGGCTCCGCCGCCGCGACCGGCCTGTCCATGTCGGTCCAGGCCGCCCCCGCCCTGTTCATGAGCCTGCTCGGCGGCGCCGTCGTCGACCGCTGGCCGCGCAAGGTGACGGCGGCCGTCAGCCAGGCCCTGCTGGGCGCGGTCGCCTTCACCACGGCCGTGCTCGTGGCGCTGGACCGGCTCGACATGACGTCCCTGATGGTGCTGGCCGCCGTTACCGGCGTGATCGCCACCGTCGACGGACCCGCCTGCGCGCTGCTGGGCAACGACCTCGTCCCCCCGGAGGACGTGCCCTCCGCCATCGGCGTGGGTTCGCTGGTCCACAACGCCGGCCGGCTCGCGGGCGCGGCGCTCGCGGGAGTCACGGTGGGCTTCCTCGGCACGGCCTCCGCGTACGCGGCGAACGGGCTGTCGTTCCTCTTCGTGACCCTGGTGATCCCCTTCCTGCGTCCGGCGCCCGGCGCGGTCCCGGCCGCGGTCGCCGCCGGCGGTGTCCCGGGGCCGCGCATCCCGCGCCGGCGACAGGGGGAGGGGCGGCGCGACAGCCGTGCCGACCTGACCGTGCGGGAGGGGCTGGTCTTCTTCGTGCGACGGCCCCGCCTGGTCGCGCTCGCCGGCATCACCGGGATCAGCGCGGTCTTCGGCCGCAACTACGGGCTGACCCTCGCCGTGCTCGTCACCGGGCCCCTCGCGGGCGGTCCGGGGGCCTTCGGCACGGTCTCCACGGTCCTCGCCGTCGGCGGCATCGTCGGCGCGGTCCTCGGCGCGCGCCTGCGCCGTCCCTCGGTCCGGCTCGTCGGCGTGCTCGCGGCGGCCGGAGCGCTGCTGCAGGTGGCGGCCGCGCTGTCGCCGTCCCTCGCGGTCCTGCTGGTCCTCGTCCTGCCCATGGCGGTGGTGGAGTCCGTCTCCGACACCGCCGGCACGTCCGTCCTGCAGACCGACCCGCCCGCCCATCTGCGCGGACGCGTCCTCGGCGTCTGGAGCAGCATCGGCACGGTCTGGAGCCTGGGCGGCCCGCCGGCCCTGGGCCTGCTCATGGAACTCGCCGGCGCCCGCGGCGCGCTCGTCACCGGCGGCCTGCTCATCGCGATCACGATCGGCGCGGGCCTCACCTTCCGCACCCGCCGCACCCCCCGCCCGGTGCCCCTGCCCACCCAGCCGGGCGAGGAACTCCCGGGACGGGCGGCACTGGAGACGGCTGCCTGAGGGGGTGTGCAGTCCGGGGTGCTGCCGGCCCGGGGTTCCACGGCTCGGGGCCGCCTGCACGGCAGCGGGCCCCCGTGGGGGCGGCCCCGGGGAGGCGGACGCTCCGGAGTGTGGCCGGCCCCCGGGGCGGAGCCTCGGCGCACGGGCCGGCGGACGGGCGCGAGTCCGGGGACAGGCGCTCGACCGCCCTTGAAGCTCTGAGAAGTCCTTGCACTACGCCCGCCTGGGCCGCGTGGCCTGGTACCGCACTGCGCAAGGCGCCGGACCACGCGGCCTGATCAGGCGCTCATGGTGCACGGACCCCTCAGGCGACGAGCGCCTCGTCCGGCCCCAGGCGTTCCAGCAGCTGGGCGTGGTGCAGGCGGGCGACGGGGGCCAGGAGGTCGGGGTGGCGCAGAAGGGCGGCCGCCCGGCGGTCGCGGTCGTCGGGGGCGAGCAGGCGCCGGAACTCCAGCGGCAGGCCCGTCGTGTGGTCGTCGCCGTCGAGTCCGGCGACCGCCTGCGCGGCCAGCTCCGGGTCGGTGAGCAGACAGGCCGCCCAGCTGGCCACGACCTCGTCGACCCAGCTGCGCCAGGCGTCGTCCTCCGCCCCCTCGGTGCCGTCCGCGCCACTGACCCAGTCCAGCCTGGCCGAGCCACCGGGCCCGGACACGCCGACCAGGGCCGCGTCCATCAGCGTCGGATACCGCAGCCACGCCGCGACGGTCACCGCCTGACGGGCCTGGACCTCGCACAACGCCGAGGCCAGCGCCCCGCCGGACGCCGGATAGGCACGCGTCAGCCACTGGGCGGTCGCCGCGATGATCGGGGAGAGGTCTGCGCGCACTGAAGGCCGTCCGAGCTGCGTACGGGGAAACAGGGAGTTCCGGAAACGGTAGCCCGCGCGCCCTACGTGACGACATGCCCGGACACCGGCTGCCGGCGTGGCCTCGGCCACACCCGCCCCCAGGCGCCGCTCACGCCTCCCGTACCGCCCGGGCGCACCGCGCGGCCAGCCTGCGCAGCGACTCGGCGAGTTCCGGCGGGCCCTGGACGAGGGTGAAATCGGCGTCGACGGAGGTGATCATCCAGGCCAGGTCACGCGGCGTGTCCGAGCCGAGGTGCAGCAGGCAGCTGCGGTCGTCGACCGGCTCGAGGACCCCCATGCCGGGCCACACCCGGTCGGCGACGGCCACGGCCGGCTCGTGCAGCGTGACGGTCGCCCGGAAGGGCCACGTCCGCGACGACAGCCGGTGGGCCACGTACGTCGCCGCGTCCCCGTCGGGCAGCTCACGCGGCGTGAACCGCGGCCCCGTGGGCACCCGCGGGGTGAGCCGGTCGACGCGGAAGGTCCGCCAGTCCGCACGGTCGGTGTCCCAGGCCACCAGATACCAGCGGCGGTCGAAACTGACGAGCGAGTGCGGCTCGACCGACCGCACCGTGCGCCCCGAACCCCGCGCGCCGCCCTCGCGGGAGTTGTCGTAGTCGAAGCGCAGCCGCTCGCGCCGTCGGCAGGCCTCGGCGACGGCCATGAGCGTGTCGGCCGCGACCCTGGGTCCGGGCGCGGAACCGGCCCGGACGGTGGCGGAGTGCAGGGTGGTGACCCGGTGCCGCAGCCGGGCGGGCAACACCTGCTCCAGCTTGCCCAGGGCGCGCAGCGACGCCTCCTCGATGCCGGCCACCGTGCCGTCGGCGGCGGTGCGCAGCCCGACCACGACGGCGACCGCCTCCTCGTCGTCCAGCAGCAGCGGCGGGAGACTCGCCCCCGCGCCCAGCCGGTAGCCGGCCGCGCCCCGGGTGGCCTGCACCGGATAGCCGAGCGCGCGCAGCCGCTCCACGTCGCGGCGCAGCGTCCGCCGGCCGACGCCGAGGCGCTCGGCGAGTTCGGCGCCGGACCGGTCGCCGTGGGTCTGCAACAGGGCGAGCAGCTTCAGCAGCCGCGCGGAGGTCTCCACCATGCCGACCAGACTGCCGCAGAGTTAGGACCGGAACTGACCCAACCGGTCCGTAGCGTCACCACCATGAACGGAACGACATCCGAGACCACCGCCGTGACCCCCGACGCCCACGCCGATGCCGAGGCCGTCCTTCGTCCCTTCCGCATCCACGTCCCCGAGGAGCGGCTCGACGACCTCCACGCCCGCATCGCCGCGACCCGCTGGCCGGACGAGCTGCCCGGCGTCGGCTGGAGCCGCGGCGTGCCCGTGGCCTATATGAAGGAGCTGGCCACGCACTGGCGGACCGCCTACGACTGGCGGGCCCGGGAGGCGGAACTCAACGAGTACCCCCAGTTCACGACCACCGTCGACGGCCAGAACGTCCACTTCCTCCACGTACGCTCACCCGAGCCGGACGCGACCCCGCTGATGCTGCTGCACGGTTGGCCGGGCTCGTTCGTGGACTTCCTCGACGTCATCGGCCCGCTGTCCGACCCCCGCGCCCACGGCGGCGACCCGGCCGACGCCTTCCACCTGGTCGTCCCCTCCCTGCCGGGGTTCTGCTTCTCCACGCCGCTGGCCGGGCCCGGCATGAACGCGGCCCGCACGGCCGGCGTGCTCGACCGGCTCATGTCCCGCCTGGGCTACGACCGCTACGGCGTGCAGGGCTACGACACCGGTTCATGGGTGGCCCCCGAGATGGGCCGGCAGGCCCCGGACCGCGTCCTGGGCGTCCACGTCAACGGCATGATCACCTTTCCCGTGGCGGACGGCGACACGGACGGACTCTCCGAGGCCGACCAGCGCCGCAGGCAGGCGATGGAGAACGTCAACGACGGCTACCTCCAGTGCAACTCCAAACGCCCGCAGACGGTCGGATACGCCCTCACCGATTCGCCCGTCGGGCAACTCGCCTGGATCGTGGAGAAGTTCAAGGAACTCACCGACCCGGAGGACGGACTTCCCGAGGACAGCGTCAGCCGGGACCGGATCCTGACCGGCGTGTCGCTGTACTGGTTCACCGGCACCGCGGCCTCCGCCGCGCAGATCTACTACGAGGAGATCTCGGCGAACTCGTGGGGCGACGCGTCGGACTCCTGGGACGACGCCTCGTGGGATCAGGACGGGGACGCACAGGGCTGGGACGCCGGCCCGGAGAGCCCCCGGGTCCCCACCGCCGTCCTGCTCTCCACCCGCGACGTCACCGTCCGCCGCTGGGCCGAACGCGACCACGACGTCGTCCGCTGGACCGAACTCGACCGCGGCGGCCACTTCCTCTCCCTGGAGGCCCCCGACCTGCTCGTCGACGACGTCCGCGCCTTCTTCGGGAAGGACTGCGTCCGGGAGCGCGCCGCCGGCCCGACGGCTCGGACCGTCCGGCCCTGAGTGCTGAGCGCCCTTCGGAGCTCACCAGACGGCTCTCCGCCGGTGCCGGGGCTCCCGTCGCCGGCGGGCCGCGCGAGCGGGCAGGTCGGGGTCCGGCGCGGCGAAGCCGGCGTCCGTTCCCGCCTCGTCGAGCGCTGCGCTCTCGGCGCCCGGGTCCTGCGTCCCGCCCCGGGCGCATGGAGGGCGGCCGACGGGTCCGCGGGGGCAGATGCGCGTGAGCGGACAGGCCACCGTTGCGCGCACGCGCCACCGGCCAGGCCCGTGGACGGCTTCTCCTCGCCCGGGCATCGAGAAGATCGGGCTCCCGCGCCGTATGTGGGGGCACGGGAAGCCGCCCCGGCCCCGCCCGCGCCACCCGATCCAAGGGACGTACCTCATGAACGCAACCGCCGCCATCGGCGTCACCGGCCTCGGCGTGATGGGCCGCAACCTCGCGCGGAACTTCGCCCGCAACGGCTACACCGTCGCCGTGCACAACCGCAGCGCCGGCCGCACGCGGGCGCTCCTCGAGGAGTTCGGACACGAGGGCGCGTTCGTCCCCGCGGAGACGGCCGAGGAGTTCGTGGCCGCGCTGGAGCGCCCCCGGCGGCTGATGATCATGGTGCAGGCGGGTGCGGTGACGGACGCGGTGATCGACGAGTTCGTCCCGCTGCTGGAGCCGGGCGACATGATCATCGACGGTGGCAACGCGCACTTCGCCGACACCCGCCGGCGGGAGGCCGCGCTGCGTGAGCGCGGCCTCCACTTCGTCGGCACCGGCGTCTCCGGCGGCGAGGAGGGCGCCCTGAACGGACCCTCGATCATGGTGGGCGGCTCCACCGAGGCCTACGCCGTGCTCGGCCCGATGTTCGAGAGCGTCAGCGCCCGCGTCGGCGGCGAGCCCTGCGCCGCCCACGTCGGCACCGACGGCGCCGGGCACTTCGTCAAGATGGTGCACAACGGCATCGAGTACGCCGACATGCAGCTCATCGCCGAGGCGTACGACCTGCTGCGCCAGGTCGCCGGCTACGCCCCCGCCGAGATCGCCGACGTCTTCCGCACCTGGAACGAGGGCCGGCTCGGCTCCTACCTGATCGAGATCACCGCGGAGGTCCTCGCCCACACCGACGCGGCCACCGGGCGCCCCTTCGTCGACATCGTGGCCGACGCCGCGGGACAGAAGGGCACGGGACGCTGGACGGTGCAGACGGCCCTGGACCTGGCCTCGCCGGTCACCGCCATCGCCCAGGCCACCTTCGCGCGCGCCGCCTCCGGCCAGAGCGAGTTGCGCGCCGCCTACGCCGGACTGCCGGGCGGCACCGCTCCCGCGCTCAGCCGCACCGAGGCGGCCCGCTTCACCTCCCAGGTCGAGCACGCCCTGTACGCATCCAAGGTCATCGCCTACGACCAGGGCTGGAAGATGATCCAGGACGCGGCGGGCGAGTTCGGCTGGAAGATCGACCTGGGCGAGGTCGCGGCCATCTGGCGCGGCGGCTGCATCATCCGTGCCTCCTTCCTCGACCGCATCCGCACCGCGTACGCCGCCGACCCGGGGCTCCTCAGCCTGCTCGGAGAGATGGAGTTCGCCATGGAGATCACCGACGCGCAGGTGCCGTGGCGCGAGACCGTGGCCGCCGCCGCCCGCCGCGGCATCCCGGTGCCGGCCTTCTCGGCGGCGCTCGCCCATTACGACACCCTGCGCGCCGAACGCCTCCCCGCCGCCCTCCTTCAGGGCCAGCGCGACTACTTCGGCGCCCACACCTACCGCCGCACCGACCGCCCCGGCTCCTTCCACACCCGCTGGGCCGAGGAGGGCCGCCCGGAGAGGGCTGCCGACTGAGGGGTCCGGGCACCGTGCCCGGGCGGACGGCCGCGCGGACCGCGGCCGGGGACGCGGACTCGCCCCGGACGCCGGACGCCGGGAGCCCGGGCCCGACGCGGGAACACCATGTCGGGCCCGGGCTCGGCGGGCGGGCGAGGGGGCGCGCACGCGGACGGCACGAACGGAGCCGCCGACCGGCGGCACCGGGCCGTCGCCGACCGGGGACCGGTGCGGCACCAGCGAGGTCGGCGCCCCGCGACGGCGGTCAGCGGGTCCGTGACCCAGGAGGGGCCGGCCGGCCGCACGCCCCTCTCGCGGACGTCACGCGCTCGGCGCGGGGAACGTCGGGTACTCCACGCCCGAGACGTGCTGGACGACGCGGACCACCTGGCAGGAGTAGCCGAACTCGTTGTCGTACCAGAGGTAGAGGATGGCGTTGTCGCCCTCCACCTTCAGTGCGCCCGCGTCGACGATCGAGGCGTGGCGGGAGCCGATGAAGTCGCTGGAGACCGCGTCGGGGGCGCTGATGAAGTCGATCTGGCGCTTGAGCGGCGACGTCAGCGACACGTGACGCAGGTAGTCGAGGACCTCCTCGCGGCCGGCCTCGCGGGCGAGCTGGAGGTTGAGGATCGCGATCGACACGTCCGGCACCGGCACCCGGATCGAGCTGCCGGTGATCCGCGCCTTGAGGTCGGGCAGCGCCTTGGCGACCGCGGAGGCGGCCCCCGTCTCGGTGATGACCATGTTGAGCGGCGCGGAACGGCCCCGTCGGTCCGACTTGTGGTAGTTGTCCAGCAGATTCTGGTCGTTGGTGAACGAGTGGACCGTCTCCACGTGCCCGCGCAGCACCCCGTACTCGTCCGCCATCGCCTTCAGCGGCGGGACGATCGCGTTGGTCGTGCAGGACGCACAGGACAGGATCTGCTCGTCCGGCTTGATCGTGTCGTGGTTGACGCCGTGCACGATGTTGGGGACGTCACCCTTGCCGGGCGCGGTCAGGACGACCTTGTCGATGCCGGGGCGCAGGTGCTTCGACAGTCCCTCGCGGTCGCGCCACTTGCCGGTGTTGTCGATCAGGATGGCGTTGGCGATGCCGTACGCCGTGTAGTCGACCTGCGTCGGGTCGTCGGCGTAGATCACCTTGATCTCGTTGCCGTTGGCGACGATGGTGCTGGTGGCCTCGTCGACCGTGATCGTGCCCTGGAACTGGCCGTGCACGGAGTCCCGGCGCAGCAGCGACGCCCGCTTGACGATGTCCTGGTCGCCGCCGCCGCGCACGACGATGGCCCGCAGCCGCAGACCGTTGCCCGAGCCGGACTTCTCGATGAGGAGGCGGGCGACCAGGCGGCCGATGCGGCCGAAGCCGTAGAGCACGACGTCGCGGGGCTCGCGCCGCTCGATCTTGTCGGCGCCCGTGGCGCCGGCCACCGCCTCGGCGGTGAAGTCCCGTACCGACAGGCCGCGCTCGTCGGCCCGGTAGGTCGCCGCGAGCATGCCGAGGTCGATCTGGGAGGGCCCGAGGTCCAGCGTGGTGAGGGCCTGAAGGAACGGGAGCGTCTCGGTGACCGAGAGTTCCGCACCGGCGATCTGCCGGGCGAAGCGGTGGGTCTTCAGAATGCTGACCACCGACTTGTTCACCAGGGAGCGGCTGTGCAGCAGGACCGTCACGTCCCGCTCCCGGTGGAGCTTCCCGATCATCGGGATCATCGACTCCGCGATCTCCTCGCGGTTCTTCCAGTTGGTGAACGAG
This sequence comes from Streptomyces sp. NPDC030143, assembly GCF_055573695.1. Classification (NCBI taxonomy): domain Bacteria; kingdom Bacillati; phylum Actinomycetota; class Actinomycetes; order Kitasatosporales; family Streptomycetaceae; genus Streptomyces; species Streptomyces sp. NPDC030143. Next base: position 241,892 of record NZ_JBVIAY010000009.1, on the reverse strand, counting down.
TCGTCGTTGACAGTCACAGCAGTCTCTTTCGAGCTAGGAGGCGCTCATATGCTAACCCCCTGTTCATCCGGTCGTTCCAGTGGCCGCCTCCTTGCCCGCGGGGCGGCGCCGCCCGGTCGTGGCGGCGCGCTGCGGGCGCGCTCAAGTCGGCGACAGGCGGGGTGAGTTGGGGGAAGCTGGGCCGGGAAGGGGCCGGTCGAGGTCGGCGAAGGCCGGTGAAAGCCCGGGCCCAGGCGGCCGACCTCACCCCCGCGCTGCGCGGTATCCGGCCGGCCCGGCGCCGGCTGCCGGACGTCAGCGACGCGGTCGGCTACGCCGACGTGCGGCTGTGCGGCCAGCTCCGCGACTACTACCGGCCGAAGGCCGAGCGCAACGCCCGCCGCGCCCGGCGGGTCGAGCGCGCGGGCGTCGCCCTCGCGGCCCCGTCCACGCTCCTCGGCGCGGTGGCCGGTGCCTTCACCGCCGACCGGGCGGCGGCATGGATCCCCGTGGTGGCGGCGGTCTCGGCGGCCGTCGTCTCCCACGGGGCGTCCGCGCGCTACGTCGCCCTCGAGGTCGAGTACAGCACGACCGCCGACGAACTGGACCGGCTCCTGCGCTGGTGGCGCGGGCTGGAACAGCCCACCGACGCGGACGCCGACCGGCTGGCGCAGCGCACGGAACACATCGTCTCGGTGCAGAACGAGGGCTGGATGGCCAAGTGGACAGCGGACTGAAGGTGGGGCAAGGGTGGTCAAGGTGTTCATCAGCCACAGCACCAGTGAGGACCCGCAGACCGCGGAGTTGAGGGACGCCACGGCCAGTGGCCTGCGCGCACGCAACTACATGGTCCTGCTCGACCAGCACGTCAGGAAGCCCGGCCGTCCGTGGCGGCTGAAGCTCGCCGAGTTCCTCGGGGAGTGCGACGCCGCCCTCGTCCTGGTCAACTCCCACGCCCTCGGCTCGGAGTGGGTGCGGCGCGAGACCAACATCCTGCACTGGCGCAAGACCCTCCACCCCGACATGGTCCTCCTCACCGTCCTCGTCGACGACGTGACCGCGGGGCAACTGAAGGACTCGGCGCTGCGCTACCTCGCCGACGACGACATGGAACGCGCCCGCACCCACACCCCGTCGCACGAGGCGCGGCGGGTCGTGGAGCTGCACCCGTACGCGATCGGCGCCCGCATCAACTGCGCGATCGTGCTGCTGGACGACGGGGAGACCGACGCGGCCCTGGCCCTGGCCGACCGCTCGACCCGGGAACTGGAGGCGGCCGTCGGCCGCGGCCACGTGTGGGCGCTGGGCTGCGCGATGAACCACGCCTCCGCGCTGGCCGCCGCGGGCGACCCGCGGGCCGCCGCCGATCTCGGCCGGGACGCCCTCGACCGGGCGGTCGCCGCGGTGGGTGCCGGCCATGTGCTCGCTATCAACCTGGAGGCCGGGCTCGCCCAGGACCTGCGCACCCTGGGCCGGACCCGGGAGGCGGACGAACGGGAGCGCCGGGCGCTGGCCGGACTGGCCGCCAGCCACGGCGGGGACCACCACCAGAGCCACTACATGCGGTCCCTGGCCCGCCCCTACTGGGACTTCGAACCCCAGCCGATCTGAGAGACCCCGCGGCACGCCCTCCGGGACCGCGAACGGCCCGCACCTCGCATGCTCCTCGCGGCAGCGGGTACGCGAGGCCGGACCCTCCAACCGCCGCTACCTGGGGAGCAGCCATGGAAACCCCCGCCCACGAGAGCAACACCACCCCCGCCGCGCAGGCACTGGACGCGCTGGCCCGGGACACCGGGGACACGCAGGCACTGGACACGCTCGCCCACTCCGACGTCCTGGTGCCCGTGCCCGACGACGCCACCGACGAGGACGTCACCAACCCGAGCACCCTGGCCCTGCCCGTGCTGGAGCAGCCGGGGAGCGCACCCGTGGTGCCCGTGTTCACCTCCGAGCCGGAGATGGCCGACCTGCTGCCGGAGGTGGCCCGGTACCGCCTGGTGCCCCTCGGCGCGCTCGCCGCGCAGTGGCCGTCGGGCGAGCTGTCGCTGTCCATCGACGCGGCCGGCTCCCACCCCCTGACGCTCACCTCGGAGGGCGTACGCGCGCTGCTGGCCCGCTGAGCCCGGTGGTGGGCCGGGGGAGGCATGGGCGGGGCGCCGGCTCTCAGCCGGCCGGCGTCCGCCAGTCGGCCAGCATCCGCTCCAGCACGGCCCGCTGGAGCGGCAGCACCTCCGTGTGCAGGTCACGGCCCTTGCGGGTGAGGGCGACCCACACACCGCGCCGGTCCTCCACACAGACGGAGCGCTCCACCAGCCCGTCCTTCTCCAGCCGGCCGATCAGACGCGACAACGCGCTCTGGCTGAGGTGCACCCGTCCCACCAGGTTCTGCACCCGGCACTGGTCCCCGTCGCGGGGCGTCTCGGAGGCCAGGATGTCGAGCACCTCGAAGTCGCTCGCGCCCAGCCCGTGCGGATGCAGGGCTCGGTCGATCTCACACGTCGTTCGAGCGTGCACGGACAGAATGCCCCGCCACCGCTCCTCGAGCCCGGCACCGGCCGTTTTCGCTGCCATACCTGCACGGTAACACCGACGCCACCATTCATTTACCGTGCAACTAGTGCGGACGCAACGAGCTCGCTCCCGCGCCCCGGACGGTGAGGACGCCTGGGTGTCGCGGGCGACGAGGTCGCCGCTGCGGGCGGCCGTGACCTGGGTCGCCACCACCGGCATCGGCCACGTGAGCAGGTGGGTCGACGGCGGACGGGCGGCGAGGGCGGCGAGCGCACCGCGTCCGGCGATCGCGCGAACCGGCGTGACCGACCTCCCCGCAACGGACGCCCGACCGCGCGGCGGGTGGGTGCGGCGCACCGCTACGTCGACTCGCGCTTCACCAACTCCGTCGGCAGGATCACCGCAGCGGGGTCCTCGCCGCCGATCTGGGCCAGCAGGACCCGCACCATCTCGTTGCTGATGCGGTCCCAGGGCTGGCGGATGGTGGTCAGGGGCGGGGTGGCGGCGGTGGCGGCGGGGGAGTCGTCGAAGCCGCCGACCGCCACGTCGTCGGGGACCCGGCGGCCGGCGCGGCGCAGGGTCGTCAGGACGCCCTGGGCCATCAGGTCGGACGCGACGAAGACGGCGTCCAGGTCGGGGGCCTGGGCCAGCAGGCGCTCGGCGCCGGCCGCGCCGCCGGCGCGGCTGTAGTCGCCGGGGACGACGAGCCGTTCCTCGATCTCGATGCCCGCCTCGGTGAGCACCTCCTTGTAGCCGGCGAGCCGTTCGACACCGCCCGGGGTGTCCAGCGGGCCGGTGACGACGCCGATCCGGCGACGGCCCTGGGCCAGCAGGTGGCGCACCATGTCCCGGGCGCCGTCGCGGTCGTCGGCGGCCACATAGCTGACCTTGGACCCGATGCCGATGGGCTTGCCGCACGCGACCAGCGGGACGCCGGCCTCGCGCAGCTCGGTGGCGATCGGGTCGCCGAAGTGGTTGGAGACCAGCAGCACACCGTCGACGTGGCCGGCGGTGATGTACCGCGTGATGCGGCGCCGTTCGTCCTCGGTGCCGGCGAGCATCAGCAGCAGCGGGATGTCGTGCGCGGCCAGGGCCTGGGTGCAGCCGCGCAGCAGGACGTTGAAGTTGGGGTCCTCGAAGAACCGCTCCTGCGGCTCCGTCAGCAGGAAGCCCACCGAGTCGGAACGTCCGGTGATCAGCGAGCGGGCGTGCCGGTTCACGACGTAACCCGTCCTGCGGATGGCGGCGTTGACCGCTTCCTGGGCGGACGGGCTGACGTAGTGGCCGCCGTTCAGCACGCGTGAGACGGTGCCCCGGGAGACACCGGCCTCCCGGGCCACGTCGTGGATCGTCGGCGGTTTGCGTCGGCCCCCCGCACCTTGGTTCATGGTCATGACTTTACGGCCCCGGACAGCAGATCCAGGCTCCAGAACCGCTGAACGACCAGGAACAGCGCCACCAACGGGATCACCGCGAGGAACGCTCCGGTGATCACGAGCGTGTACAGGGCCGGGGCGGTCGCGCCCTGCTTGAGGAGCGTGAACAGACCGAGCGTGAGGGGGAACGTGGTGTCGTCGCTGAGCATGATGTACGGCAGCAGGAAGTTGTTCCAGATCGCGACGAACTGGAACAGGAACACCGTCACCAGTCCGGGCACCATCATCGGCAGCGCGATCCGGGTGAAGATCCGCCACTCGCTCGCCCCGTCCATCCGCCCGGCTTCCACGACGTCCGCCGGAACGGCCGCCGCGGCGTAGATCCGGGCCAGGTACACGCCGTACGGCGAGAGGATCTGCGGCAGCAGCACGGACAGGTAGGAGTCGGTCAGGCCCGCCTCGGCCATCAGCAGGTACTGCGGGACGGCCAGGATGATCGGCGGCATCAGCACGCCCGCGAGCAGGATGTCGAACATCGACTCACGGCCGCGGAAGCGGTAGACCGCCAGCGCGTAGCCGCTGACCGCCGAGACGCAGGTCGACAGCAGGGCGCCCAGACCGGCGTAGAGGGCGGAGTTGCCCATCCACTGCCAGTAGACGCCGTCGCGGTAGGAGTTCAGGCCCTCGACGTTGTCCAGGAAGCCCGAGCCCGGCCAGAACGTGAAGGTGGTGAACAGTTCGGTGCCGGACTTCGTGGACGCGATGATCACCCAGGCGACGGGCAGCAGGCAGTAGGCCGCTCCCAGCAGCAGGGTGATCGTCGGGATCAGCGCGATCCGGCGGCGCAGCGGCGGCCGGCCTCGGGCGGCGCCCGCCGCACCGGCGGCCGAAGGGGCTTTCCGGACGGCAAGAGAACTCATCGGGCTCCCCCCTCCTGCTTGGAACGGCGGTTCGCGGCGCGCAGGAAGCCGAAGGAGAGCATCAGCGTGGCGAAGGCGATGATCACGGCCTGGGCGGCCGCCCGGTGGATGTCACCGTTGCCGAAGGCGTCCTGGTACACCTTCATCAGCGGACTCCATGTCGTGGACACGGAGTTGGTGAGCGGTTTCAGGGTCATCGGCTCGTTGAACACCTGGAGCGTGGCGATGATCGAGAAGAAGAAGGTCAGCACCAGTGACGGCGTCACCATGGGGATCTTGATCCTCAGCGCGATCTGGAGCGGGGTCGCACCGTCCAGCCTGGCCGCCTCGTACACCTCGGCCGGGATCGCCTGGAGCGCGGTGTAGATGACGATCATGTTGAAGCCGGTGCCGCCCCACACGGCGATGTTGGACAGCGCGAGGTACAGCGGACCGCCGTCCAGCAGGTCGGGCTGCGGCATGCCGAACTTGTCGAGGACCCAGTAGAACGGGCTGACGTCCGGCAGGTACAGGAAGCCCCACAGCAGCGCGGCGACGACGCCGGGGATGGCGTACGGCAGGAAGATCGCGAGCCTGGTGACGGGGGTGAGGCGCACCTTGTCGGCGTCGAGCATCAGCGCGAACAGCAGCGCGAGACCCAGCATCACGGGGACCACGATGCAGCCGTAGCCCAGTACCCGCAGCGCGCCGTGCAGCAGTTCGCTGTCGGAGAGGGCGTCGGAGTAGTTCTCCAGGCCCGCCCAGATCTCCTTGCGGGCACCCGAGCCCAGGCCGAGTCCGGAGACCTGCACCTTGCGGAAGCTCAGGTGGACCGTGTAGCCGATGGGCAGGGCGAAGAAGAGGGCGAACAGGACTATTCCGGGGAGGAGGAAGGCGTACGGGGCCCCCTTGACCCCGTACGACTCCCGGCGCGCGGAGGTCACTCGGAGACCTCGAAGCCCTGCTTCTTCATGTCGGCCACCGTGTCGGACTGCATCTTGTCCAGGGCGGCCGAGAAGTCCGTCTTGTTCTTGGCGGCGATGCCGAACGCGTCCTTGAAGGTCGTGTAGGCGACGTTCACGTTGGGACCCCAGGCCGAGGGCGCCGTGGTCTTCGCGACCTCGGCGGCGATCTGGTAGAAGTCGGGCTGGTTGGAGAAGTAGGCGGGCGGGTCGGTGAAGGCGCCGCTCAGCTGGGCCGAGGTGGACGCCGGGTAGATGCCGCCCTCCTTGGCGAGGGCGTTGAGGGCGTCGCCGTTCGTGTTCAGCCAGGTGGCGAACTTGGCGGCGGCAGCCTTGTGCCGGGAGTCGGTGGTGACGCCGGTGGAGGAGCCGCCCCAACTGCCGGTGACGTCGCTGCCGGCGGTCCACTGGGGGAGCGGGGCCACGGCCCACTTGCCCTTGGTGGCGGGCGCGGCGCTCTGCAGGGTGCCCGGGGCCCAGACGGCGGAGACCCAGGCGATCTGCTTGCCGGTGTCGAGCGCCTTGTTCCACGCCGGGGTGTACATCGGCTGGTTGTCGATGGCGCCCTCCTTGACGAGGCCGCCCCAGAAGTCGGCGACCTTCTTCGTCGCCGCGTCGTCGATGCCGACCTTCCACTGGTCGCCGGCGGTCGTCCACCACTTGGCTCCGGCCTGCTGGGCGAGGCCCGCGAAGAGTCCGGAGTCGTTGGCGGAGAAGGTGGTGAGGTCGACGTCCGGGGCCTTCTTCTTGAGCGCGCGGGCGGTCTGCGCGAACTGCTCCCAGGTCGTCGGCACCGTCAGGCCGTACTTCTGGAAGAGGTCCTGGCGGTAGTAGAACATCATGGGGCCGATGTCCTGCGGTATCGCGTAGACGGCGTCCGTGCCGAGCGTGGTCTGCTGCCAGACGCCGTCGGCGAACTTGCCCTTCGCGTCGCCGACGGCATCGGAGATGTCGGCCAGCGCGTCATTGCTGACCAGCGTCGGCAGCGCCTGGTACTCGGCCTGGACCAGGTCGGGCGCCTTCTTCGCCTTGTGCGCGGTGAGGATCTTGGTGACCAGGTCGTCGCCGGACGCCTGCTTCTGCACCGTGACCTTGATCTGGTCGGTCTTGCCCGGCCCGTTGTTCCAGAGCTCGACGACCTTGTCCATGCCGGGCGTCCACGTCCAGTACGTCAGCGACACGGGGCCGGAGGCCTCGGTCCCGCCGTCGTCGTCGGACGAGCCGCAGGCGGCGAGTGCGGTGGCGCCGAGGACGACGGCGATGGTGGATGCCACGAGGCGTCGGCGCTTCGTGTTCGGCATGGATCTCTCCCCTGACCTGGGTCCCCGCCTCGTGCGGAAGACCTGCCACGCGATCGCACGACCCGGGGCCCTGCCCGTCGCTGAGGCCCCTGTCATGCTTCTGTGAGCGTTCACAGTAGAGAAACATCCCGGACCCTTGTCAATGGTTGTTGCTGTGCGGTTATGTTGGGCTCACACCGCTGACCACGTGTGTGCACGTTCCCAAATGATCGATTCAACGGGAGAGATCCATGCCGGAGACCACCCCCAAGGGCCTCACCAGGCTCGCCTTCGGTGGGGACTACAACCCGGAGCAGTGGCCGGAAGCCGTCTGGCGGGAGGACGTCCGGCTCATGCGGGAGGCCGGCGTCACCATGGTGAGCGTCGGGATCTTCTCCTGGGCACTGCTGGAGCCCGCTCCCGGCGCGTACGACTTCGGCTGGCTCGACCGGATCATCGACCTGCTGCACGAGAACGGCATCCGCGTCGACCTCGGCACGCCCACCGTCTGCCCGCCCGTCTGGTTCTACCGCGAACACCCCGAGGCGCTGCCCGTCACCCCCGACGGCGTGCGCCACGAGTTCGGCTCCCGCGCAGCGATCTGCCACAGCAACGCCGACTACCGCGCGGCGGCGGCGACCATCACGACCGCGCTGGCCGAGCGCTACGGCTCCCACCCGGCGCTCGCGATGTGGCACGTGCACAACGAGTACGGCGTCCCCGTCTCGGCCTGCTACTGCGACTCCTGCGCCGCCCACTTCCGCCGCTGGCTGGAGACGACGTACGGCACGGTCGACGCGGTCAACGAGGCCTGGGGCACCGCCTTCTGGGGCCAGCGCTACGCGGCCTTCGACCAGATCAACCCGCCGCGCACCACACCCACCGTGGGCAACCCGGGCCAGGCCCTGGACTACAAGAGGTTCGCGGACGCCACGATGCTCGAGAACTTCCGCGCCGAGCGGGACATCCTGCACCGCCTCGCCCCCGGCGTCCCGGTCACCACCAACTTCATGACGGCCCTCAGCCAGTGCGACTCCGTCGACTACTGGGCGTGGGGCCGTGAGGTCGACATCGTCAGCAACGACCACTACCTGATCACCGACGGCCGCCGCACCCACGTCAACCTCGCGATGGCCGCCGACCTCACCCGGTCCGTCGCGGGCGGCGCCCCCTGGATCCTGCTGGAGCACTCCACCTCGGGCGTCAACTGGCAGCCCCGCAACCCCGCCAAGGCTCCCGGCCAGATGGCCCGCAACTCCCTCGGCCACGTCGCGCGCGGGTCCGAGGGCGCCATGTTCTTCCAGTGGCGGCAGTCCCGGCGCGGCGCCGAGAAGTTCCACTCGGCGATGGTTCCGCACGGCGGCACCGAGACCCGCGTGTGGCGCGAGGTCGTCGAACTCGGTGCCTCCCTGGACTCCCTGAGCGCCCTGCGGGGCACCCGCACCGAGGCCGACGTGGCCGTCCTGTGGGACTGGCAGTCCTGGTGGGCACAGAACCTCGCCTGGCGTCCCAGCGAGGACGCCGACCCCCGCGAGCGCGCCGACGCCTTCTACGAGGCCCTCTACGACCGCCACCTCACGGTCGACTTCGCCCACCCCGAGGCCGACCTGTCGGCGTATCCGCTGGTCGTGGTGCCCGCCCTGTACCTGATGACGCAGGCGGCCGGCGACAACCTGAAGGAGTACGTCGCGAACGGCGGCACCCTCGTCGTGTCGTTCTTCTCCGGCATCGTCGACGAGCGCGACGCCGTCCACGAGGGCGCCTACCCGGGGGCGCTGCGCGACGTCCTCGGCCTGACCGTCGAGGAGTTCGCACCGCTGCTGCCGGGCGAGAGCGTCCGGATCACCGGCCCGGACGGCCCGGGGCTGAGCGGCGACGTGTGGACGGAGTTCGTGGTGCCGCGCGGCGCCGAGACCGTCTGGACGTACGCCGACGGCCTCACCGCGGGCCGGCCGGCCGTCACCCGGCACCGTCTCGGCGAGGGCACCGCCTGGTACGTCTCCACCCGCCTCGGTCACGAGGGCCTGGACGCGCTGCTCGGCCGGGCCGCGGAGGACGCGCGCCTCGCGCCGCGCGCGGACCTGCCCCGTGACGTGGAGGTGGTGCGCCGCAGCGGTGAGACCGGCAGCTACCTGTTCGCCATCAACCACACCGCCACCGACGCGAAGGTGCCGCTGGACGCGCCCGGCACCGAACTGCTGACGGGCGACCGTGCCGCCGGCTGCCTCGCGGTCCCGGCGGGAGCCGTCCGGGTCGTACGACTCGACGGCTGATCCGACTCCCCCTTCGCCCGTGGAGCCGCGAGCCGCGGGCGGAGGGGGTCCCTCACCCCGAGGGAACACCGCAGGGCCCCCCTCCACGCGGGGGCCCGTCCGGGCCATCCGGCCCCCTCCCCCTGACGTCGAAGGGACGACGGACGACGATGTTCCATCCCAGACGCACCCTCCGAGCCCTGCTCCTCCCGCTCACCGCGGGGCTCGCCCTCACCGCGCTGCCCGCGCAGACCGCCCAGGCGGCCTCGACGCTCACCAACGGCGGCTTCGAGTCCGACGGCACCGGCACCGCCACCCCGGCCGGCTGGTCGACCTACTCGGCGGCCGGCCAGAACACCGCCTCCTTCAGCGAGGCCGGCGGCCACGGCGGCGGCCACCGCCTGAGCCACTGGGCCTCCACCGCCTACAAGGTGGAGACGTACCAGTACCTGTCGGGGCTCACCAACGGCTCCTACAAACTGTCCGCCTGGGTGCGCTCCGGCGGCGGTCAGAAATCCGCCTACATAGCCCTGAAGAACTGCGGCGGCGCGGAACAGCGCACCGACCTGCCGGTCTCGGCCGACGGGTGGATCCACATCGTCACGCCGGTCCGTGTGACGAACAACCAGTGCACCATCAGCATCAACAGCGACGCGAACGCCGGCAACTGGATCAACGTCGACGACCTGACCTTCACGTCCGGCACGACCGGACTGTCGATCAAGGGCTCCGACATCTCCTCCCTCGCCAAGAGCGAGGCCAGGGGCGGCGTCTACCGGACCGCCTCCGGCACCACCGGCGACGCGGTCACCCTCCTGAAGAACGCCGGCATGAACTACGCGCGCCTGAAGGTCTGGGTCAACCCGGCCGACGGCTACAACAACAAGACGCGCGTGCTCGCCCTGGCCAAACGCGTCAAGGCCGCCGGCATGAAGCTGCTGGTCGACTTCCACTACTCGGACACCTGGGCCGACCCGGGTGCCCAGTCCAAGCCGGCCGCCTGGGCGGGCCACTCGTACAGCCAGCTCAGGACGGACGTGTACAACCACACGTACGACGTGCTGAACGCGCTGAAGGCCCAGGGCACCACCGCCGACATGGTCCAGGTGGGCAACGAGATCAACGGCGGCATGCTGTGGAACGAGGGCTCGACCTCGAACTGGTCGCAGCTCGCCGGTCTGCTCAACTCCGGCTACGACGCCGTCAAGGCGGTCAGCTCGTCCACCACCGTCGCCCTGCACCTCGCCAAGGGCGGTGACCTGGCCGGCACCCGCTGGTGGTTCGACAGCGCCGTATCCCGCGGCGTGAAGTTCGACGCCATCGGCCTGTCGTACTACGGGTACTGGCACGGCACGCTCTCCGACTTCCAGACCACGCTGGACGACGCGGCCGCCCGCTACGGCAAGCCGGTCTTCGTCGCGGAGACGGCCTACCCGTTCCGGCTGGACAGCGAGGACGCGCTCGAGAACATCATCGACACCACCGGTGAGCTCGTCTCCGGATACCCGGCGACCACGGCCGGCCAGCTCGCCTGGATGAACGCCGTGGCGAACATCGTGGAGGCCGTGCCGAACGGCCGCGGGCTCGGCGTCTTCTCCTGGGAGGCGACCTGGACCGCCGTCACCGGCAACGGCTGGGACCCGACCGACGCCTCCTCCGGCAACGGTTGGGAGAACCAGGCCCTGTTCGGCTACGACGACCGGGCGCTGCCCGCGATGGCGTGGTTCGGCCACCGCTGAACCACCTGACCCACCGTCGACCCACCGCTCCACCCCGCGCCCCAGGGGCCCGGCCGCCACCGCGCGGCCGGGCCCCGCCCGTCTCAGCGGACACCGCGTCCCCCCTCCCGTCGTGAGGGGAGAGGATGTTCGGTCCCGGCCAAGCCTGACGGACCCCGGGACACGGCGGCACCGCCTGCGGAAGAGTGGGAAGACGCGGTACGAGGGGAGCCCCGACCAAGGGACGGAGGGGACGACATGCTGAGGACTCCCGTGGGTGAACGGCGACTGGACATCCTGGAGTGGCTGAAGGAGCCCGAGCGGCACTTCCCGCCCCAGCGGCACGGCGACCTGCTCGAGGACGGCGTCGCCGCCGACGCGATCGCGGCGAAGCTCGGCGTGCGCCGCCCGGTCGCCGACACCCACCTCACCCTGCTCACGGATCTCGGCGTGCTGCGCGCCAAGCGGATCCGGCGCCGCACCTACTACCGGCGCGACGAGATGCGCATCGCCGAGGTGGCCCGCATGTTCGAGAAGGGGTGGTAGGCGCCGACGGGGGAGTGCTCGCCGACGTCACACCGCAGGATCCGGCGTTACCCTGGCGGCCGGCCGTGACCCACCCGTGAACCGGGGTCACGGGTGTCAGGCGGGAGACGTACGACATGACAGCCCCGAAGGACGCGAGCCTTCGCACCGCGGCCCCGCCGCGGCCGGCCGGCGCGGGACAGCTGCCGGTGGTCGCCGCGGTCGCGGCCGGCGGCGGCCTGGGCGCCACCGCCCGCTACGCGGCCGGCCTGTGGTGGCCCGCCGGGACCGGCTCCTTCCCCTGGACGACGTTCTGCGTCAACGTCGTCGGCTGCGCGCTCATCGGTCTCCTCCTGGTGCTGGTCACCGAGGTCCTGACGGTCCACCGCCTCGTGCGCCCCTTCGTCGCCACCGGCGTCCTCGGCGGGTTCACCACCTTCTCCACGTACGCGGTCGACCTCCAGCACCTGTTCGACACCGGTCATGCCCGCACCGCCCTGCTCTACCTCGCCGCGACGCCGCTCGCCGCGCTCACCGCGGTGTGGCTCGCTGCCACGGCGACCCGACGTGCGCTGACCGGGCGGACCGGACACGCGGGTAAGAGGTCGTTGTGAACTGGCTCATGGTCGTCGGGGGCGGCGTGATCGGCGCCCCGCTGCGCTACCTGACCGATCGCCTGGTGCAGTCGCGGCACGACTCGGCCTTCCCGTGGGGCACCTTCGTCGTCAACGTCGTCGGCTGCTTCACGCTCGGTGTGCTGACCGGTGCCGCCGCCGTCCCTCCCGACCTGCGGCTGTTCCTGGGAACCGGCCTGTGCGGGGCCCTCACCACGTACTCCACCTTCTCCTACGAGACGCTGCGGCTGGCCGAGACCGGCGCCGGGCTCCACGCCGTCGCCAACGTGCTCGGGAGCGTCGGGGCCGGTCTCGGGGCGGCGTTCGCGGGAGTGGCGCTCGGCCAGGCCGTGTGGCCCTAGGGGGCGCGTGCCAGGCGTCGCGAGCTGGGCTCCCCTTCCCTTCAAAGCCCCGGGGTGCACGGAATTCACACCATGGCCTGGTAGGAGTGGGCACCGCACCCTCGCCCACCCGCAGAACTGGATCCCATGAGCGCCATCTCCGTCGGTCAAGCCGTCGTCCTCGGAGCCGTCGAGGGAGTGACCGAGTTCCTCCCCGTCTCCTCCACCGGCCATCTGAAGATCACCGAGGGCCTCATGGGCATCCCCGTCGACGACGACGCGGTCGTGGGGTTCTCGGCCGTCATCCAGGTCGGCGCGATCGCCGCCGTGCTCGTGTACTTCCGCAAGGACATCGCCCGGATCGTCTCCGCCTGGGTGCGCGGCCTGCGGGACAAGGAGGAGCGCTACCACCACGACTACCGGTTCGCCTGGTGGGTGATCTGCGCGACGATCCCCATCGTCGCTGTCGGCCTGGCCGCCAAGCCGCTCATCCAGGGGACCCTCGCCTCTCTGTGGGTGGTCGCGGGATCGCTCATCGCCGGCAGCGCGGTGATGTGGGCGGCCGACCAGATGGGGCGGCACAAGCGCGGCGAGGACGACACCTCGTTCAAGGACGCGATGCTGGTCGGCAGCTCCCAGATCCTCGCGCTGCTCTTCCCCGGCTTCTCCCGCTCGGGCGCCACCATGTCCACGGCGCTCATGCTCGACCTGGACCGGGTCGCCGCCACCCGCCTGTCCTTCTTCCTCGGCATCCCGGCCCTGACCGGCGCCGGCCTGTACGAGCTGAAGGACGCCCTCGGCACCGGCGCCGGCACGGCCCCGCTGGCGGTCGGCACGATCGTGTCCTTCGTCGTCGCCTACGCCTCCATCGCCTGGCTGCTGCGGTTCGTCGCCAAGCACTCCTTCAACGCGTTCGTGATCTACCGGATCGCCGTCGGCCTGCTGCTGTTCGGGCTGCTGGGCGCCGGCGTCCTGAACGGCTGACCCCCGAGCCGGGCGGGGAAATCCCGTTTCAGTCCTCCCGCCCGGTGAATCTTTCCTTTCAGCTCCCTTGACATCACCCGTACGCCACGCGGAACATCTCTCCCGTGAACCTGTCAGACAGCCAGACAGGTGGCCGGGCTCCCCGTCGCGTCAGCGCGATGGAAGCGGTGCTCGCCCACCTCCGCGGCGCCATCGAGCGCGGCGAGTACGCCATCGGCGACAAGCTGCCCTCCGAGGCCGAGCTGTGCCGCACGCTCGAGGTCTCCCGGCCCGTCCTGCGCGAGGCCCTGCGCGCTCTGCAGACCATGGGGCTGACCGTCGCGAAGACCGGCAAGGGCACCTTCGTGATCGCGAACACCGTCGAGGACCCCACCTTCGGCGACTACGCGGCCAGCGACCTGCTGGAGGTGCGCCGGCACGTCGAGATCCCGGTCGCCGGGTACGCGGCACGGCGCCGCACCCCGGAGAACCTGGACCACCTGGCCCACCTGCTGGACCGGATGGAGCGGGAGACGGACACCACCGCGTGGGTCGCGATGGACACCCTCTTCCACCTGGCCGTCGCCGAAGCCGCACAGAACCCGGTCTTCCGCCGGGTCATCGAGGAGATCCGCGACGCACTGGCGCGTCAGTCGGCCTTCCTCAACGAGCTGGGCGGCCGGCGCGAGCAGTCCAACCGCGAGCACCGGGCCATCGTCGAGGCGCTGATCGACGGTTCCGAGAACGACGCCGTGGAGGCCATGAGCCACCACCTCGACCGCGTCGAGACCACCCTCACCGACATCGTGCGGTCCCCACGCACGACCACCCCCCTGGAAGGCGGACCCGAGGCGTGAGCGAACAGCACCTCAAAGACGAGACGCGCCCCTCGCCCCGTCACGTCGACGCCGGAGACGAGGGCTACAGCAAGTCCCTCAAGTCCCGTCACGTGAACATGATCGCCATCGGCGGCGCCATCGGCACCGGCCTCTTCCTCGGCGCCGGAGGCCGGCTCGCCGACGCAGGCCCCTCCCTCTTCATCGCCTACGCCGTCTGCGGCGTGTTCGCCTTCCTCGTCGTGCGCGCCCTGGGTGAACTCGTCCTGTACCGCCCCTCCTCCGGCGCCTTCGTGTCCTACGCCCGCGAGTTCATGGGTGAGAAGGGCGCGTACACCGCCGGCTGGATGTACTTCCTCAACTGGGCCACCACCGGCATCGCCGACATCACCGCCGTGGCCACCTACACGCACTACTGGGGCATGTTCTCCGACATCCCCCAGTGGGTGATCGCGCTGATCGCCCTGGCCGTCGTCCTCACCGTGAACCTGATCTCGGTGAAGATCTTCGGCGAACTGGAGTTCTGGTTCGCCATCGTCAAGGTCGGCGCCCTCGTCGTCTTCATGTGCATCGGCATCTTCCTGCTGGTCACGCAGCACCCGGTCGACGGCACCACCCCCGGCCCGTCCCTGATCGCCGACAACGGCGGGGTCTTCCCCAACGGCCTGCTGCCGATGCTGCTGATCGTCCAGGGCGTCGTCTTCGCCTACGCCTCCGTCGAGCTGGTCGGCGTCGCCGCGGGCGAGACCGAGAACCCCGAGAAGATCATGCCGAAGGCGATCAACTCGATCATGTGGCGCGTGGGTCTGTTCTACGTCGGCTCGGTGGTGCTGCTGTCGATGCTGCTGCCGTGGAACGCGTACACGGCGGGGGAGAGCCCCTTCGTGACGGTCCTGTCCAACATCGGCATACCGGCGGCGGGCGGCGTGATGAACCTCGTCGTCCTCACGGCGGCCATGTCCTCGCTCAACTCCGGCCTGTACTCCACCGGCCGCATCCTGCGCTCCATGGCGATGTCCGGCTCCGCCCCCAGGTTCACCGGCGTGATGAGCCGCAGCCAGGTGCCCTACGGCGGCATCCTGTTGACCAGCGGCATCTGCGTGCTCGGCGTGGGACTCAACTTCGTCGTCCCGGCGGACGCCTTCGAGATCGTCCTGAACTTCGCGGCGATCGGCATCCTGGCCACCTGGGGCATGATCATGATCTGTCACCTCCTCTTCTGGCAGAAGACCCAGAAGGGCGAGCTGACCCGACCCGGCTACCGGCTGCCGGGCTCCCCCTGGACCGAACTCGTGACGCTGGCCTTCCTCGCCTCCGTCCTGGTCCTCATGTACGCCGACGGAGGCGCCGGCCGCACCACCGTGCTGTGCCTGCCGCTGATCGTCGGAGCGCTCGTGACGGGCTGGTACGCCATCCGCGGCCGGCTCGCGCGCACCACATCCAAGGCCGACGCGTGAACCCCGCGCCGGCCCACGACAACCCACCGGTGATCCAGGCAGTGATGTACAGCAGTTCCCTCGCCGACGCCCCCGCGATCCGCGAACCCCTCCACGTGCCCGTCGCCCACCTCGTCCGCGACGGGGTGATCGAGGGCATCCACTACGGCTCCGTCGTGGTGCTCGGCAGAAGCGGCGGCGTCGACGTCCAGCTCGGCGACATCGAGGCCGCCTTCTACCCGCGCTCGGCACTCAAGCCCGCCCAGGCCGTCGCCATGGTGCGCGCCGGGCTCCCGCTCGACGGCGAGCTGCTCTCGCTCGCCGCCGCCAGCCACTCCGGCGAGGAACGCCACCTCGCCGGAACCCGGCGGATCCTCGAGCTGGCCGGTGTCACCGAGGACGACCTGCGCAACGTGCCGGACCTGCCGTTCGACCCGGTCGTCAGGGACGCGTGGGTGAGGGAGGGCCGCCTGCCCTCCCGCCTCGCGCAGAACTGCTCCGGCAAGCACGCGGCCATGCTGTACACCTGCACGCTCAACGACTGGCCCCTCGAGGGCTACCTCGACCCGGAGCACCCCCTCCAGCAGGCGATCGCCGAGATCGTCGAGGACCTCACCGGGCAGCGGATCGCCCGGGTCACCGTCGACGGATGCGGCGCCCCCCTGTTCTCCGTCTCCCTGCACGGCCTGGCCCGTGCCGCCGCCCGCATCACCACCGCCGCGCCCGGCACCCCCGAGGCGCGCGTGGCCGACGCGATGCGCGAGCACGCCGAGATGGCCTCCGGCTCCGGCCGGGACGTGGCCGCGCTGATGCGGGCCGTGCCGGGGCTGCTCGCCAAGGACGGCTTCGAGGGCGTCGAGGTCGCCGCGCTGCCCGACGGCCGCGCGGTCGCCGTGAAGATCGCCGACGGGGCCAACCGCGCCCGCGTCCCGGTCACCGCGGCCGCCCTCGCCCGCGCCGGCGTCGAACCGGCCCGGCTCACCGAGTTCGCCGGCGAACCCGTGCTCGGCGGCGGCGAACCGGTCGGCTCCGTCCGCCCGGCACGCTCCCTGGACCCGGTGACACTGCCGGCCTGCGCGTGACGCCTGCGGCGGTCTGCGGCGGTCACCTGCGGTGGCTGCGTGGTCTGCGGCGTCGGCCGCGCGTCCTCCGCGCGTCGGTTGTCGGCCGGCGCCGGCCGGACGGTCCCCTCGGCTGTCCGCGGCGGTTGTCTCCGTCGGCCGCCGGTTCGGTGGGACGCGGGAGGGTTCGTGTGGAGCCGGGGCGGTCGCCCGCCACCTCGTCCCCGCCACGTCGCGCCCGCGAGACCCGCGCCGCGACCCCGGGGTCGCACCCGCCGCCGTCATCCGGCTCGGGACGCACCCGCCGCCATACCCCGTTCCGGGCCCGCACCCCGCGTCGCCCGGCAGTGGGCCCGCACCCCGCGTCACCGTGCCCACACGCCGTCACCCGGCTCGGGCAGGGTGGGCCCGCACTCGGCCGTGCCCGGCTCGGGCGGTTCCCGCCGCCGTGTCCCGGCCCGGGCCGTTCCCGCCCACCCGTACCACTCCCTCCCGACCCTCACCCGGAAAGAGGCCGCACCCTCATGACCGTCGCCGCCAGCCGCACGGAGCACGACCTGCTCGGAGACCGGGACGTCCCGGCCGACGCGTACTGGGGTGTGCACACCCTGCGCGCCACCGAGAACTTCCCGATCACCGGTACGCCGATCTCCGCCTACCCGCACCTGATCGACGCCCTCGCCGCCGTGAAGGAGGCCGCCGCCCTCGCCAACGAGGAGCTGGGGCTGCTGGCGCCCGAGAAGGCCACCGCGATCGTCGCCGCCTGCCGCGAGATACGCGACGGCAAGCTGCACGACCAGTTCGTCGTGGACGTCATCCAGGGCGGTGCCGGCACCTCGACCAACATGAACGCCAACGAGGTCGTCGCCAACCGGGCGCTGGAGCTGCTGGGGCACGCCAGGGGGGAGTACGGGTACCTGCACCCCAACGAGGACGTCAACCTCGGACAGTCCACCAACGACGTCTACCCGACCGCCGTCAAGATCGCGACCGTCTTCGCGGTGCGCGGACTGCTCACGGCGATGGCGGTGCTCCAGGACGCCTTCGGCCGCAAGGCCGTCGAGTTCCGTGACGTGCTGAAGTTGGGCCGCACGCAGTTGCAGGACGCGGTGCCGATGACGCTCGGGCAGGAGTTCTCCGCCTACGCCGTCATGCTGGACGAGGACCGCAGCCGGCTCGCCGAGGCCGTCGAACTCATCCAAGAGATCAACCTGGGCGCGACCGCGATCGGGACGGGGCTGAACGCCCCCGCGGGATACGCCGAGGCGGCCCGCCGCCACCTCGCCGAGATCACCGGGCTGCCGCTGGTCACCGCCGCCAACCTCGTCGAGGCCACCCAGGACTGCGGCGCGTTCGTCCAGATGTCCGGCGTGCTGAAGCGCATCGCCGTCAAGCTCTCCAAGAGCTGCAACGACCTGCGGCTGCTGTCCTCCGGGCCGCGCGCGGGACTCGGCGAGATCAACCTGCCGCCGGTGCAGGCCGGTTCGTCGATCATGCCCGGCAAGGTCAACCCGGTGATCCCCGAGGTCGTCAACCAGGTCGCCTTCGAGGTCATCGGCAACGACGTCACCATCACCATGGCCGCCGAGGCCGGACAGCTCCAGCTCAACGCCTTCGAGCCGATCATCCTGCACTCGCTCTCGGAGTCCGTCACCCACCTGCGCGCCGCCTGCCTCACCCTCGCCGAGCGCTGCGTCGACGGCATCACGGCCAACACCGAGGCCCTGCGCGCCACCGTCGAGAACTCCATCGGCCTGGTCACCGCCCTCAACCCGCACATCGGGTACACCGCGGCCACCGACATCGCCAAGGAAGCCCTCGTCACCGGCCGGGGCGTCGCCGAACTCGTCCTGGAGAAGGGCCTGCTGCCCGCCGAGCGCCTCGCCGACCTGCTGCGCCCGGAGGTTCTCGCGGGCAGCGGCTCCCCCCTCGTCTGAGCGTCGCCGACCCGCGCTGACGCACCGGGACCGGCACGGAGGCACAATGGTGATCATGACAACGACGTCGTCCCTCACCTTCCAGCCGGTCCTGGAACGCATCGCCGAGGAGGTGGCGCGCACACCCGGTCGCGGCCGGCCCGCCGACTACATCCCGGCGCTCGCCGCCCGCGACCCGCGCCGCTTCGGCATGGCAGTGGCGGAACTGGACGGCACGGTGTACGGCGTGGGGGACTGGCGCGAGCCGTTCTCCACCCAGTCCATCACCAAGGTGTTCACCCTCGCCCTGGACCTGGCCCGCGAGGGTGACGCGCTCTGGGAGCACGTGGGCCGCGAGCCCTCCGGCAACCCCTTCAACTCCCTGGTGCAACTGGAGTACGAGAACGGCATCCCCCGCAACCCCTTCATCAACGCGGGCGCGCTGGTCGTCACCGACCGCCTCCAGACCCGTACCGGCGACGCGGCGGGGGAACTGCTGGCCTTCCTGCGCGCAGAGAGCGGCAACACCGACCTCGACTTCGACCGGGAGGTCGCCGCCTCCGAGGCCGCGCACGGGGACCGCAACGCCGCCCTCGCGCACTTCATGGCGTCCTACGGCAACATCGACAACCCGGTGCCCGCCCTGCTCGACCAGTACTTCCGCCAGTGCTCGATCACGGCCTCCTGCGCCGATCTCGCCCTGGCCACGACCTTCCTCGCCCGCCACGGCGTCCGCGCCGACGGCACCCGCCTGCTCAACCGCAGCCAGGCCAAGCAGGTCAACGCCGTCATGCTGACCTGCGGCACCTACGACGCGGCCGGCGACTTCGCCTACCGCGTCGGCCTGCCCGGCAAGAGCGGCGTCGGCGGCGGCGTCATCGCCGTCGTCCCCGGCCGCTGCACCCTGTGCGTGTGGAGCCCGGGCCTGGACGAACACGGCAACTCGGTGGCGGGCGTCGCCGCCCTGGACCGGTTCACGACGATGACGGGCCTTTCGGTGTTCTGAAGGACCGTCACCGAAATACGGTTGAGGCGCGCCCGGGCACCGGGCGAAGATCCTCCGCATGTTCTCCCGCAAGCTCCGCCGCCCCGCGTCCCCCGACCTGCGCACGGCCTGGGAGCGTCTCGACGAAGGCGACGTCCCCGGCGCACTGCGCCTGCTGCGGCAGGCCCCCGAGCCCCAGCCCCTCGCGGAGGTCGCCCTGGTCGTCGGCCGGGCCGCCGGGGCCTCCGGCTTCGACGACCTCGAGAAGGCCGCCACGGCGCTGGCCGCACAGCCCGACAGGCCGCAGGCACTCTTCGACTACGGCTACGCCTGCGTGGAGCGCGGCGTGTCCCACCTCGCGATACCCGCGCTGCGCGAGGCACTGCGCCGGGTGCCGGGCTCCCCGGCCGCGCTGCGCGAGCTGGTCTCGGCGTACGAGGACGAGGGCCGCCACCGGGAGGCCGCCGACGTGCTCGCCGCCCACGAGGCGGGGTTCGCCGCCTGGCCGGACCGCTACCTGCTGGTGTTCAACGCCGTCCTCGCGGGCGACCTGGAGCTGGCCCGCCGCCACCACGCGCTGCTTCCGGCCCCCGACGACGACATGTGGCTGCCCGCCCGCGACCGCCAGAACCGCGTCCTGCGGCGGGCCGAGAGCGCCGAGGCGGCCGGCTCGCTGGACCGCGCCGACCTGCGCGGCTGGCAGTACGTCCTGGGCGGCACCGTCCTCGGCACGCTCTCGCCGTACGGCCACGACGCCGGCATGTCCGGCCGCTACGCCTTCCTCCAGGACTCCCACGACCTCTGTCTGCAGGGCCTGCTGCGGCTCAGGGCGGTGCTCGACGCCGCCGAGGTGCGCCCGCGCACGGTGTCCCTGCTGCCCGACCGGGGCAGCCGCGTCCTGGGCCTGGCCGCGGCCCAGATCCTCGACGTCCCGGCGGAGCCCTTCGCGGCGGGGCGGCAGGACACCGTCGTCGTCGCCCACGACCTGAACGAGACGCTTCGGACCGCACAGGGCTCCGAGATCCTCCAGCAGCTGTTCGAGCGGGCGCCGGGGCAGGTGCTGCACGAGCACGCGAGCTGCTGGACCGACACACCGGCGGTCACCCCCGACAGCGTCACCCTGCTGCACCAGTCGCTGGTGGCGCCCTGGGGCGCGAGCCTCGGCCAGGGCGTCGACGGCGGTCTGGAACGCGGCGAGCCCGACCCGCGTCCCGAGACGGAGATCGCCGCGGACATCCTCGCCGCCGACCCGACGCCGGACGACGGCGACGGGCGGACCCCCGCCGACCCCGTCGAACGGCTCACCGACTTCGTCACGGCCGTCCGCGGCACCTGGCTGCGCGGCGACCGCGCGCGGGTGAAGTCACCCGGCCCCGTGCCGAGTTCCCGTTTCCACTAGGGCCCTTCTGATGGATCTCCGTGGGAGAAGGAGCGGCGTCCGGTGCGTGCTCTCGGCGTGCGGCGCGGAAGTCCTCGTAGTGGCGCTGCTTGTGCTTTCGCGCGGTGCGGCGAGAGTGCGTGCCGGGCGTCGCGACGCCGCGGAGATCCATCAGAAGGGCCTAGTTGTGCTCGGCCCGCTCACCCCGCGGTCACACCCAGGCCGCCGCCCCGAAGGCGGAACGTCGCTTTCCGGCCACCCGGCGTTGACACGCTGACCGAGTGGTGGCCATGGCTCTTCCCGTCGATCTCCGTAGCTGTCAGGTACTGGGCCTGGCCGGCACGGCCTGCCTCGCGCTGGGCGGTGAGACGGCCGGCGCGCTGCCCGCACGCGAACTGCTCGCGCCGTCCTCGCCGCACGCCGTGCTCGGCCTGGTCGGCGTGTACTTCGGTCTGGTGCTGCTGACCGCCGCCTGGCTGCTCCTGGGCCGCCTGGTGCGCGGCGGCGACCCGCCCACCCCGCGCGCCCTGGTGCTGGTGCTCGCCGTGTGGGCGGCACCACTGCTGATCGCGCCGCCGCTGTTCAGCCGGGACGTCTACAGCTACCTCGCCCAGGGCGCCATGGTCGACGCCCACCTGGACGTCTACGCGCACGGCCCGGCCCGGCTCGGCGGCCCGCTCGCCGAAGAGGTCGCTCCGCCGTGGCGGCACACCGGCGCCCCCTACGGCCCGGTGTTCCTCGCCGTCGCCGCCGCCCTGTCGGCTCTGACCCGCGGGGAACTGCCCGCCGGGCTCGTCGGCATGCGGTGCGTCGCGCTGTGCGGGGTGGCGCTGATGGCCGCCGCCCTGCCTCGTCTGGCCCGGCACAGCGGCGCCGACCCGGCCGCCGCGCTCTGGCTGGGCGCGCTCAACCCGCTGGTCCTGCTGCACCTGGTGGCCGGCGCCCACAACGACGCGATCATGCTGGGCCTGCTGGGGGTCGGCCTGGTCGCCGCACTCGGTCGCCGCCCGGTCCTGGGCGCCGTCCTGATCACCCTCGCCGCCCTGGTCAAGGCGCCGGCCGCGCTGGGCCTCGCCGCCGTCGTGGTGCTGCGGCTGCGCGCCGGCGACCACGCGGCCCGTGCCGTCCTCACCACGACGGCCGCCTCCGCCGCCACCACGGTCACCGCGACCGCCGTCGCCGGCACGGGATACGGCTGGATCGCCGCCCTGGACACCCCGGTGTCCTCGCAGAACTGGGCCCTCACCAGCCTCCTCGGCCGCGCCACCCGCACCCTGCTGGAGGGTGCCGGCAGCGACCTGGCGCCGCTGGCCGTCCCCGCCTGGCACGTGCTGGGCCTCGCCCTCACCGCCGTCGCCCTGGTCGTCATCTGGTGGCGGCTGCGACCGCGGCCGGTGTACGCGCTGGGCCTCAGCCTCGCGACGGTCGCCGCGCTCGGCCCGGCGATCCGCCCCTGGTACGCCCTGTGGGGTCTGTTCCTCATCGCCGCCGCGGCCCCGAGCACCTCGGTACGCCACCGGACGGCGGCCGTGGCGGGCGTCCTCGCCCTGGCGGTCCTGCCCGACGGCGGGCCCGCCGACACGGGCCGGCTGCTCCTCGCGGCCTGCGGCGGCGTGCTGGCCGTGGTCGTCCTGGGGCAGGCCCACCTCGCGGCGCGGACGTCCGCACCGATCGGAAGGACGGCATGATCCCGCCCCGCACGGACCGCGGCCGACTCCTGCTGGTCCTCACCCTGGTCACCGCGGTGACCGTCTTCACCGCGACGGTGCCGCTGCTGCGCGACTGGTTCGACCTGCGCGTCTATCACGGCACCGTCGACCACTGGATCCACGACGGCGGCCGCGTCTACGACTACCGGGTGCCGGGTACGCCGTACGGCTTCACCTACCCGCCGTTCGCCGCCGTCGTCATGCTGCCGATGGCGCTGGTCGGGATGCGCACCGCGATCGTGGCGGCGCTGCTGCTCGACCTGGCGGCCCTGGCGGTGGTCGTGCGCGTCCTGGCCGGCCCGCTCCTGCGCCGCCGCGACTGGTACGGGCTCGCGCTCACCGCCTGTGCCCTCGCGCTGTTCGAGCCGCTGCGGGACACCGTCAGCTTCGGCCAGGTGAACCTGCTGCTGCTGGCCCTGGTGCTGACGGACTGTCGGCTGCTGTCGACGGGCCGGACCCGCTGGGCCGGCGTCGGCATCGGTCTCGCGGCGGCGGTGAAGCTGACACCGGCGCTCTTCGTCGTCCTGCTGCTCGCCTCCCGCCGGTGGCGTGCGGCGGGCGTCGCGGGCGGGGTCGCAGGCGCCGCCACCGTGCTCGCCGCCCTGGTCGCTCCGGACGCCTCCCGCTTCTACTGGACGCGGGCCCTGTGGGACACCAGCCGGGTGGGCCGTCTCGACTACGTCTCCAACCAGTCTCTCCAGGGTGTCCTGGCCCGGCTGGGCGTGGAGGGCCGGCCCGCGTGGGCGGTGCTGGCGGTGGGCGTGCTGGGCGTGTGGCTGTGGCGGTCTCGGCGTGCGGCGGCCGCGGGTGACTGGCAGGCGGCGTTCGCGCTCACCGGTCTGACCGCCTGTCTGGTCAGCCCCGTCACCTGGGTGCACCATCTGGTCTGGCTGCTGCCGTCCTTCGCCGTGCTGGTCCGCGCCGGGCACCCGCGGGTCGCGGGCGCCCTGTACGCCGTGCTGTGCACGAGCGTGGTGTGGCTGTGGTCGGACGACGCGTCCGGCGTCGACGGCATCCTCGGCTCCAACCTCTACACCTGGATCACGCTCGGCCTGTTGCTGTGGCTGCCGGCCGGTCAGCCGCCCGGGCGGGGGCGGCCCAGGGGCCACAGCACCAGCGCCACGGCCGCCCCGCCCAGCAGGCCGGCACCCGCGATCACACCGGCCTCCGGCCAGCCGGGCCCGTCGTCGGCGGGGACCGCGGCGGGCGCCGGCACGACCTCGGGGCCCGGCCGGGGCCGCGCCCGCAACGCGTCCAACGACCCCACCGGATCGACCCGTCCGGCGGCCTCGAACCCCCAGTCGAGCAGCTCGCGCGCCTCCTCGTAGACGGCGAACGCGCCGCCCGTCCGCGGGTTCAGCACCGTCACGACCAGTGTGCGGCCGTCCCGTCGGGCGGCGGCGACCAGGGTGTGGCCGGCGTCGCTGGTGTAGCCGTTCTTGATGCCGACGAGCCCCGGATACGGCTCGACGCCGTTGTCCCCGCTCAGCAGCCGGTTGGTGGTGACGATGCGGAAGGTGCCGCCGTCGCGCCCGGGAAAGCGCGCCCGCACGGTGGCGCAGTACCGCGCGAAGTCCGCGTTGCGCAGCCCGGCCCGCCCGAACACCGCCAGGTCGTAGGCGGAGGACACCTGGCCCGGCGCGTCGTAGCCGTCCGGCGACAGCACGCGTGTGTCGAGGGCCCCCAGGGAGCGTGCCTTGGCCTGCATCCGGGCGGCCGTGGCGCGCCAGCCGCCGCTGAGGGCGGCGAGGACCCGCACGGCGTCGTTGCCGGAGCTGAGGAACACCCCGCGCCACAGGTCGTCGACCCGGTAGGTCCGCTCCTCCGCGACCCCGACGAGACTGCTGCCCGGCCCGATGCCGGCCAGTTCCTCCGCGGTGACCCGGTGCCGGATCCCTGCCGGCAGGACCGGCAGCACCGTGAGGGCGAACAGGGTCTTGAGTGTGCTGGCGGGCGGCAGTCTGCGGTGCGCGTTCGACGCGGCGAGCACCGCGCCGGTGTCGGCGTCGGCCACCAGCCACGACGACGCGGAAACCGTCGGCACTTCGGGCGCTCCGGGGCGGGGCCTGACCTGCGTGCCCGAGCGGTACAGCACGGACGGCCGCGGCGGTGTCGCCCGCGGCCCGGCGGGTGCGGCGGGGTCCGTTCCGGCCGGGGCGGCGACGGCGACCGGCCCGAGAACCAGGGCGCCGGCCGCACAGAGCGCGCAGGCCGACACCGCGGCCCGGTAAGAGAATCCGATGGTCATCTGATCAACGTAGGAACGAACCGTCTTCTCGCCGTGCTGCCCGTGCCGAGCGGCGCGCGCGTGCACCCGGATGCCGCATGCGGACCCGTGTGCCCGGGGTCTGCGGCGGGTCAGGTCGCCGGCAGCGTCGGCTGGACGCGGCGCAGGAACGTCGCGTTGTCCGGTGTGGCCCGCAGGCGCTCCAGGAGTGTCTCCAGGTTCCCCTGTCCGTCCCGGGTGCGCAGGGCCCGCCGCAGCCCGCGGACGGCGGTCAACTCGGCCGGGGTCAGGAGGAGTTCCTCACGGCGGGTGCCGGAGGCGGTGATGTCGAGGGCCGGGAAGACGCGGCGGGAGGCCGGTTCGCGGTCCAGGCGCAGCTCCATGTTGCCGGTGCCCTTCAGCTCCTCGAAGAAGAAGTCGTCGGCGCGGGAGCCGGTTTCGACCAGCGCGGTGGCGAGGATCGTGAGCGAACCGCCCTCCTCGGCGGCCCGCGCGGCGCCGAAGAAGCGCTTCGGGCCGATCAGCGCGGTGGCGTCGACACCGCCGCTGAGGGTGCGGCCCCCGGCGGCGGCCGCGTTGTTGTGGGCCCGGCACAGCCGGGTCAGCGAGTCGAGCAGGATCACCACGTCCTCGCCCGCCTCGACGAGCCGTTTGGCCCGTTCGACGACGAGGTCGGCGAGGGCGATGTGCTCCCTGGGCGACCGGTCGAAGGTCGAGGCGTACACCTCGCCGCGCACGGAGCGCCGCATTTCGGTGACCTCCTCGGGGCGTTCGTCGAGCAGCAGCACCATCAGCCGGGCCTCGGGGTGGTTGCCGGCGACGGCCGCGGCGATCTGCTGGAGCAGCACGGTCTTGCCGGTCTTGGGCGGGGCGACGACCAGTCCGCGCTGGCCCTTGCCGACGGGGGCGATCAGGTCGGTGACACGTCCGGCGAGCCCGGCCGCCGGGTGTTCGAGGCGCAGCCGTGCGTGCGGGTGCAGGGGTGTGAGGTCGCGGAAGTGGCGGCGCTCGCGTGCCTCCCGGGGGGTACGGCCGTTGACGCGGGCGATGTCGGTGAGTGCGTGCCGGCCGTCGCGGACGCCTTCGACGAAGTCGCCCTTGCGCAGTCCGTGGCGGCGCACGAGCGCGGGCGGGACCTGGAGGTCGGTGGGGGCGGGGTGGCAGTGCTCGGCCCGCAGCAGCCCCTTCCCGTGGCCGTCGAGGTCGAGGACGCCGGTGACGAGCTGGGCGGGGGACTGCCCGACGGGCGGGTGTTCGAGCGTGGTGGTCATGGTGGTCGGTCCTTTCGAGGACGAGGGGCAGGAGACGTGCGGACGAGCGGAAGGAGGGGGAGCAGCCGCGAGGGGAGGGCGCAGGCGCGCCCGTGGCGGCGGGGAGAGACACGCCGGATCCAGCGGGAACCGCTGCTCGGGCGAGGTGCGGAAGAGCTGGCACACCGGCCTGGGGAACGGCGGGCGGATCAGCGAACCGGGGGAGAGAACCCGCATCGGCGCCGACAACGCGGCGTACACAGATGCTTTCGGCAGCGTAGCACGCGCCTACCGCCGTGCCCAGGGGGACGGCGTGGAGGCACTCGCCGGGGGGAACACGGCGGCGGCGGCGGCTTTCTTCCCGGGGCCGCTTCCCGCGCTGCGAGGGACCGCTCCCCGGGGCCGTTGTGAGGGTCGCCTCGCGGGGTCGTTCTCCGAGGCCGTTGCGGCGGGTTGCTCTCCGGAGGGCCTTTCAGGGCCGTTTCGAGGGGCCGCTGCCGGGACCGCTCCCCGAGGCCGCCGCGAGGGTCGCTTCCCCGGGCCGCTCCGCGGGATCGTCTTCCGGATCGCGCTCCGGCGTCGCTTCGCGGCGTCGCTCAGTGCTCCCGTGCGGGCAGCCCCTCCAGCCCCGTTTCCCGCAGGACGCGGTCCACCGTCTCCTGCAGTGTGCTGTGCGGGCCGACGACGGTCTCCGCGCCGCCGGGCAGCAGATCGCGCGGGCGGTACCACTCGCGCAACTCCCGCTCGCCCACGGCGGGGTTGTCCGGCTTGGTGGCGTGCCGCAGCAGTGTCTCCTCGAACGGCACGTCCAGGTAGTAGCAGTGGGTCGGCCCGCGGTGGTCGGCGCACAGCCGCCGGAGCATCTCGCCGTAGTGCGAGGCGTACAGGATGCCCTCGACCACCACGTGGTAGCCGGAGTCGAGGGCGTAGCGGGCGACGGTGTCGATCAGCCCGATGTTCGCACCGCCGGGCCGGTCGCGTTCCCGCAGGACGATCCGGCGCAGGTTGTCCTGCCCCACGAGCGCCAGGCCCCGCCCGAACCGGTCGCGGATCCCTGCCGCGACGGAGGACTTGCCGGAGGCGGAGTTGCCGCGCAGGACGACGAGCCGGGTGTCGGCGCTACCGGTGTGCACGGCGGCCAGGCTACCCGGTGCCCGTGCCGGGCCTGTGGCGGTTTCAGACGCTCCCGGCCCGCGCCTCCCGCGTGATCTCCTCGAACCGCGCCCCCATCGCCTCGGCCAGGGCTAGTGCGCCCGACAGAGGCCGCACCATCACCGTCAACTCGTCGATGAGACCCGCCTCGTCGAGGTGGATGAAGTCGCATCCGCTCAACTCGCGGTCGCCGACCCGGGCGGTGAACACCAGCGCGTGGTCGCGGCCGTCGGCGCCGGAGAGTTCCCGCTCGTAGCGGAAGTTTTCGAAGACCTGTGTCACCGCCCGCAGGATCGCCGCGGTGATGGCCTTGCCCGGATACGGCTTGAAGACGACGGGGCTGGTGAAGACGACGTCGTCGGCCAACAGGGCCTCGACGGCGTCGAGATCGCCGGCCTCGACGGCCTCGCGGAACGCGCGCATCGGATCACCTCATAGTCAAATAATTTAATAAGTGTCGATAACAATAGTCACCAGCCCTTACTATGTCCACATGTCCCTCAAGTACGCCGTCCTCGCCGCCCTCCTGGAGGGCGAGGCCTCCGGCTACGAGCTGTCCAAGGTCTTCGACGTCTCCCTCGCGAACTTCTGGCCCGCGACCCCGCAGCAGCTCTACCGCGAACTGGAACGTCTCGCGGGGGACGGACTCATCGAGGCGCGCGTGGTGGAGCAGGAACGCCGCCCCAACAAGCGGATGTTCACGCTCACCGAGGCCGGCCGGGAGGACCTGCGCAACTTCGCCGCAGCCCCGCCCCGACGGCCCACCGCGATCCGCGACGAACTCCTCATCAAGATCCAGGCCATGGACGGCGTGGATGTGGAGGCGACCCGCGCGCAGATCGAGGAGCGCATGAGCTGGGCGCGCGGCAAACTCGCCCGCTACGAGCGCGTCCGCGACCGGCTCCTCGACGGCCGCACCGAGGAGGCCTACCTGGCCGAGGCGGGGCGGATCGGCCCCTATCTCACCCTGATGGCCGGTCTCGGCTTCGAGCGGGAGAACGTGCGCTGGTGCGAGCGGGCCCTCGCGGTGCTGCGGCGGCGCGCCTCCACTCACCCCGCGCGGATGGACTGACGCCGATGTTCGGTCCCGAAGGCCCCACGCTGCGCGAACTCGCCGTTCAGGCCCTGTCGTCCGTCGAGCGCGGTTACGACCTGCTCGCGCCGAAGTTCGACCACACGCCCTTCCGTACGCCCGACTCCGTCCTGGACGCGGTGGCTTCGGCCCTGCGCGGGAGCGCACCCCACGACGACGGCCTCGATCTGTGCTGCGGCACGGGCGCCGGCGTGGACGCGCTGGCGACGGTGTGCCGGCGCAGCGTCACCGGCGTCGACTTCAGCGCGGGCATGCTCGACGTGGCCCGCGCGCGTCCGCACCCGACGGGTCCGCGGGTGTCCTGGGTGCGGGCGGACGCCCGCGCCCTGCCGTTCACGGCCGCCTTCGACCTCGCCGTCAGCTTCGGCGCGTTCGGTCACTTCCTTCCGCGCGAGCTGCCGGGCCTCTTCGCGCAGGTGCACACGGCGCTGCGGCCGGGCGGCCGCTTCGCCTTCCCCGTCCTCGCCCCGCCGCGCCCCTCCACCCCCGCCTTCTGGATGCTCCTCGGCTTCGACGCCGTCATGCGGGCGCGCAACGCCGTGCGGCGGCCGCCGTTCGTGATGTACTACCGGGCCTTCCGGCTCGGCGAGGTGCGCCGGGAACTGGAGCGGGCCGGATTCGACGTGGGTCTGCGCGCCCTGCCCGAGTTCGGACCCGGAGCGACGGAAGCCCCCGCGTGCGGCTGGTCGAGGCGCGCAAGTCCCTCTGAGGGGGCCGGTTCGGGGGAAGCGGCGGCGCGCGGAGGACAGTGCCCCCTCGGCGACGGGGGTCCTTGCACCATGAACGTCTGATCAGGCCGCGGCCCCGGGCGGGCACAGTGCGAGGAGCCCTCAGCGGCCGGGCGGCGCTGACACGGCTCCGACGGCGGCAGTGGACGGGGTGTGCGAACCGGCTCAGAGCGCACGGCTGTGCACCCGCCGCGCGGCGTCCTCGACGGGGCACGGCTCATGGGCCGCCGGCAGCGTGAACGCGTAGACCAGGGACTCCTGTGGGGGCTCCATCACCAGGT
Organism: Streptomyces sp. NPDC030143; assembly: GCF_055573695.1. Lineage (NCBI taxonomy): Bacteria > Bacillati > Actinomycetota > Actinomycetes > Kitasatosporales > Streptomycetaceae > Streptomyces > Streptomyces sp. NPDC030143. Next base: position 212,417 of record NZ_JBVIAY010000009.1, on the reverse strand, counting down.
CGGTGATCTCCAGCGGCCGCGCGTACCGGTCGTGCACGAGGCGGGTCACCCGCAGCGCCCGGGCGCCGTCGAGGAGGGTGACGCGGTCCCGGTGGTGGAGGGTCAGACCGGCCCGGCGCATCCAGTCGTAGGCCCGGTGCAGACGCGGCGAACAGGCGGTGTCCGCGCGGTCGCGGTAGCGGGCGAGCTCCGGCACCTCGGCGAGGGCGACCGCGGAGAAGGACGTCACGGCGGTGCGCAGCCCCTGTCCGTCGGCCCCGGTGGACTCGTACCGGTGGACCAGTGTCGGGCGGTGCGGGGCGAGCCCGAGCGCCTCGGCGTGCCGCGGCGGGGGCGGCTCCCAGCCGACCGCGGCCCGGTTCACCGCCGACGGGTCGTCCGCGGCGCGGGCGCCGACCGGGAAGGCGAGGGTCGGCTCGGCGGCGGCCCGCACCCCCCGCAGGGCCGCGTGCGTGCCCCGCCGGTCGGTCTCCACCAGACCGTCGCGGCGCAGCACCTCCAGCGCCTGCCGGACGGTCACCCGGCTGACGCCGAACTGCTCCGCCAACTGCCGCTCACCGGGCAGTCGTTCACCGGGCGGGATGGTGCCGTCGCGCAGTTCGCCGAGCAACTCCTTCGCGATGCGCCAGTAGAGGGGCCGGTCGTCGTGCGGGGTGGTGCGGGCCATGCCGCGCGCCTCCTGGGGGTGCGTGCCGAGCGGGGTTGTGAGCCACCAGATCTAGCATTGGTCTAAACCACCAGGGAAGGGTGGGCGGCCCGATCGGCCGAAACGGACCGCCCGCCCCGCCTTCACAGCGCGCTGTAGACGGCCTCCACCAGGGCCTTCTTGCGAGGGTCGTCCGCGATGTGCGGCCCCATGCGGTTCATCACGTACCCCAGGGACAACCCGGCCTCCGGGTCGGCGAGGCCGCAAGAACCGCCGAAGCCGTCGTGTCCGAAAGCCCGCGGGTTCGGCCCGTACGATCCGTTCGGGCCGCTCAGCCACAGGCCGAGGCCGATCTCCGTCTCGTGCCCCAGCGCGGCGCCCAGCACCAGGTCCCGGCAACTGCCCTGCCCCTCGCGCACCCGCTCCGCCGCCTCGGACGACAGCACGCGACGGCCACCGTGGGAGCCCCTCCCGGCGAAGATCCCGTAGAGGGCGGCGACGGCGCGCGCGGTGCCGTGACCATTGGCCGCCGGGATCTCGGCGGCCCGCCAGCCGGGGGAGTTGGCCTCGGCCGCGCCGGTGAGCGGGTTGGCCAGCGCGGCGAGCGCGGCGGGGCTCAACTGTGCGAACGCTGCGCCCTGTTCACTGCGCGAGGCGGCCGGCGGATGCACCAGTTCGGCCACCCGCCCCGTCTCCTCCTCCGGGAGTCCGATGGTGAAGTCCGCGCCGAGCGGCCCCGTCACCTCCCGCTCCAGGAAAGCCCCCGGCAGCAGCCCCGAGACCCGCCGTACGACCTCCCCGACCAGGAAACCGTAGGTGAGCGCGTGATAGCCGGACCGGGTGCCGGGCTCCCACCAGGGTTGCGTCGCGGCCAGACGCGCGGTCGTCAGCTTCCAGTCGTAGAGCTGGTCCAGGGTGTGCGGCTCGCGCAGTCCCGACAGTCCCGCGCGGTGCGACAGCAGGTGCCGTACGAGGACGCCTTCTTTGCCCGCCGCCGCGAACTCCGGCCAGTAACGGGCCACCGGCGCGTCGAGGTCGAGCAGGCCCCGGTCGGCCAGGATGTGCGCGCACAGCGCCGTCGGCCCCTTCGAGGTCGACCACACGTTGACCACCGTGTCCCGCTCCCACGCGCGGGTGCGCGCCGCGTCCGCCCAGCCGCCCCACAGGTCGGCCACGATCACACCGTCGACCGTGACGGCCACCGCGGCGCCCAGTTCGCCCCGGTCGCGGAAGTTCTCCTCGAACGCGGCGCGCACCCCGGCGAAACGGGCGTCGCAGTGACCGTGAACCTCTGGCACGTGCTCGGACATGGGCCCTCCGTGATCCGCCGGACCCCGGGCCGCGGGGATGCCGCCCGGGCTCCTCGAACATACCGACTGGTCGGATCGGAAGGAAGGTCGCGGGCGGGGGCGCCGCGACGGCGCCTGGCCGTCAGGCGTACGACCGCAGCCAGCGCACCTTGGCCGCCTCCTGGTAGGGGCCGCCGCCCTCGTGGTCGTTGAACTCGTACACCTCGATCTCCTTGTCGTCGTGCGCCCAGGCGTTGAAGGCGGCGAACACCGTCGACGGCGGGCAGGTCTGGTCCTCCAGGGCCGTCGAGAACAGGGCGGGCGCCGAGCCGCGTGCGGCGAAGTGCACGCCGTCGAAGTACGACAGGGTGCGCAGCGCGTCCTGCGTACGGCCCCGGTGCGTCTTGAGGAACAGGCCGATCTCACGGTAGGGGTGACGGTCCGTCAGTGTCGCCGCGCGGGGGAAGTCGCACAGGAACGGCACGTCCGGGGCGATCGCCGCCAGGTCCGGCACCAGCCCGCCCACCGCGAGCGTGATGCCGCCGCCCTGGCTGCCCCCGAGGGCCACGGTGCGCGAGGCGTCGGTCAGCGGGTGCGAACGGGCGGCCTCCACCGCGCGCACCGCGTCGGTGAACACCCGGCGGTAGTAGTAGTGCTCGGGCGCGTCGATGCCCCGCGTCATGAACCCGGGGAACGAGGGCGCCCCGCCCACCGGGTCGGCGGTGCCGCCCCCGCCGCCCCATCCGCTTCCCTGACCGCGGGTGTCCATGACGAAGTGCGCACGGCCCGTCGACGCCCACAGCAGGTGCTCGTGCGACAGTCCGCGCCCCCCGCCGTACCCGACGAACTCCACGACCAGAGGCAACGGCTCCTCGGCGTCGGCGGGCACCGTCAGCCAGCCCTTGACCGGGTGACCGCCGAACCCCGCGAACGTCACGTCGAACACCCGCACCGTCGACAGCCCCGTGTCGACCGGCTCGAAGCGGGCGTCCAGCTCGTGCCCGCGGGCCTCCTGGAGGGTCTTGGACCAGAACGCGTCGAAGTCCTCGGGTTCGGCGGACTCGCTGCGGTACTCGCGGAGCTCCTCGGGGGACAGGTCGAACCGGGCCATGAACAACCGCCTTTTGTAAAGTGGCCGAACGAATGATCACACCGTACGTGGGCGGGGGGAGCGCTCGCCAGACCCTCCGTGCCGGCCCGCGCTCGCGACGCCCGGCGAGCGTGCGTGCCGGGCGTCGCGAGCCGGGCTCCCTTTTTGTTCGGAGCTCTAAGCGCGGCGCCGGCTCCACTCGGGTTCCGTGCGCGCCCACGCGCGGTCCCACTCGGTCAGCCGGTGACGCATCGCGACCTTGCGCCCGCAGGCGTGCCCGAGCAGCACCGCGGCGGCCGTGCCGCCGGCCACGCCCACCCCCATGGTCAGGGTGTGCTGCCAGATCGCCGTCGAGTCGGGCGGCGGGGCGACGCTGCGGCCGCGCGCGTCGAACCACACGTCGACCACCTCGCCGCGCTCGGTGCCGGCCGGAACGCGCGCGGTGGCCGTCCGGGTGCGCTCGCCGGGCTCCGTCCAGCGCACGGTCACCCGGAAGGTGTGCTCCCGGCCGGTGTGCGTCGCGGGCAGGCCGCTCGGCGGCTGGCCGACGACCTCGGCGCGGACACGCTGCCGCTCCGCCCGCTGCTCGGCAGCGACCGCCCGTGCGTCGGCGTGCGCCCAGCGGCCGGCCAGGGCTCCCGCCAGCGGCGCGCCCACCAGCAGCAGCACGGCGACCACCAGCACCGCCCACGCCTCCACGACGTCCGCCCGGCGCCGCAACGGATTGCGCCGCCAGCGCCAGCCGCGCACCCGGGTACGCATGTCGACCTCCTCGCCGTCACGCGGACGAGTGCCCACGGGGAGGAAATACCCGCTTCGGGCGAGATCGCTCCTCCGCGCGGGCTCGGAACGGCGGGTTCCCCGCGAGGGGGGAGGGGTCAGCCGAAACGCTCGACGCGGATCCGGTCCACCGGCTGGCCCGCCGCCACCAGCAGGCGGGACGCGTGTTCGGCGAAGGCGTTGGAACCGCACACGTACGCCTCCCAGCCGCCCTCCGGGGGATCGGCGAGCAGCGGGGCGAGGTGGCCGGCGGCGAGGCGGCCCACGGGCACCCCGGCCGGGGCGCGCCGGGTGAACACCGCGGTCGTCTCCGCGCCGTACTCGCGGGCGTAGATCAGGTCCTCGGGGCCGCGTGCCGACACCAGCAGCCGCAGCGGCACGTCGAGACCGCGTGCCCGGTGGTGGCGCACCATCGACATCAGCGGGACGACCCCGGAGCCGGCGCCGACCAGCAGCGCGGGCCGGTCGCCGGGCCAGGCGAAAAAGCCGCTGAGCGGCCCGCGCACCTCGACCCGGTCACCGGGCTCGGCGACGGTGTGGAACCAGCCGGAGACCTCACCGCCGCCGACGTGGTCCAGGGTGAGCTCGATGTGTCCGGAGTCGTCCGGCGCGGACGCCAGCGAGTAGTGCCGCTGGGCCGTGTAGCCGTCCCCGGCGGTCAGCCGCAGCATCAGGTGCTGCCCGGGCAGATGCCCCTCCCACGCGGGCACCGCGAACCGGAAGGTGGCCGCGCGCGGGGTCTCCCGGCGGATCTCGGTCAGCGTGGCGGTCTGCCACACCGAAGCGGCCCGGTCGCTGACGGCGATGCGCCCCGGCACCGCGAACCGTGTCGCGGGAGTGAACCTCCCGGTCGAGGCCGTCTCAGTCACCGGAGTACCTCTGCTCCTCCCAGGGGTTGCCCCGCGCGTGGTAGCCGTTCTGCTCCCAGAAGCCCGGTTCGTCATGGTCCAGCAGCCGCAGGCCCGCGATCCACTTGGCGCTCTTCCAGAAGTACAGGTGCGGCACCAGCAGCCGCGCCGGACCGCCGTGCTCCTGGGCGAGCGGCAGCCCCTCGGAGGTGAAGGCGATCCACGCCCGGCCGCCGGTGAGGTCGGAGAGCGGCAGGTTGGTGGTGTACCCGGTGTGCGCGTAGGCGACGGCGTGGGTTGCGCGGGCCTGCGGCCCCACCGCGTCCAGGAACGCGTCGAGCGACACACCGCCGAACCGCACGCCGAACCTCGACCAGCCGGTCACGCAGTGGATGTCGCCCTCGTAGGCGCAGGCGGGCAGCTCGTGCGCCTGCTCCCAGGTCCAGGTGCGGGGCGCGTCCACCAGGCCGTCGATCCGGAAGGTCCAGTCGGCGGGCGCCAGGTCGGGGGTGACCTCGGCGGACAGCACGGGCCAGTCGTCGCCCGCGTCGTACTGCCCCGGGGGCAGCCCCGGGTTGTGGACGCGGGGGCGTCCGGTGAAGCCTCGGGTGATGTTCATGCGGTTCCAGCGGGAGGGCGACGGTCGTGTACGCGTTCACCGTACGTGCATGTCGGCGGCGCCCCGCTCCCGGGCCGCCCGGCCGATCGTGCAGCGCGGCTGAACTCCCCGCGCGCCGCGGGAATAGCGGGCCCGGCGATCACCCTTGCAGCTGACGTCCCGGACCTCGTGGTCCGATCGCAGCGAAGGAGTGGGAGCACATGCCGAAGGCGTACGTCTTCACACGGTACGGCGGCCCGGAGACCGAGGCGCTCGTGGATCTGGACCGGCCCCGTCCGGGCCCCGGCGAGGTCCTCGTCGCGGTGCGCGCGGCGGGCGTGAACCCCGTCGACTGGAAGCTGCGCTCGGGCTACCGACGCCCCGGCGAGACCGGCGACCGTGTGTTCCCCGCCGTGTTCGGCAGCGAGGTCGCCGGGGTCGTCGAGCAGACCGGCGAGGGCGTCACCGGCTTCGCACCCGGCGACGAGGTGTTCGGCAGCGCGGTCGGGGGCGGCTACGCCGAGTACGCGCTGCTGGCCGCCGGCGTCACCGCGCACAAGCCGGCCGCCGTCTCCTTCGCCGACGCCGCCACCCTGCCGGTGGCGGCGGCGACCGCCTACGACGGCGTCCGCCAGCTCGGCCTGCCCGCCGGGGCGACCCTGCTGGTCACCGGCGCCGGCGGCGGGGTCGGGGTGGCCGCCGTGCAGATGGGCCGCGCGCGGGGGCTGCGGGTCGTCGGCGTGGCGAGCGAGGGCAAGAAGGACCTCCTGGAGTCGCTGGGCGTGGTGCACGTCGCCTCCGGCACCGGCTGGGCGGACCGCGCCCGCACGACGGGCCCGGACGGCGTCTACGACCTGGTGGGCGGCGAGGTCCTGCACGAGGCGGCCGGCCTGCTCGCCGACCGCACGAAACTGATCACCGCCGCGGCCCCGCCCGAGGAGGTCGAGCGCCTCGGCGGCGCCCGCGTCGCCCGCGCCCGCACCGCGGAGGTGCTGCGCGCGGTCGCCGACCTGGTCGTCCGCGGCGACCTGGACCCGCACGTCACCCGCACCTATCCGCTGGACAGGGCCGGCGCGGCCCTGCGCGCGGTGGAGGAGGGGCACGCCCGCGGCAAGGTCGTGATCGAGGTCGGCGGCGCGCCATGAGCGGTCGCCACGTGCGCGGGACGCCGCGGAGCGGGACGGCGTTCCCGGCGGCGCGGGCGTCGGAGCGGGCGGTGGTGCCGGTTCCGTAGCGGGGCGGGGCCGCTCCTGCGGTGCAGGGGACGGCCCCGTCAGCCGGTGTCCGAAGCGCCGTCCCCGGTCCAGGCGTTGTACCTCACCAGGTACGCCGCGAACCGCTCCAGGTCCTCCCGCGGCCACGCGGCGAGACGCTCCCTGAAGGCCGCGCGGCGGCGCTCGGTGACCTGGGCGAGCAGGCGGCGGCCGGCCCGGGTGAGGTGGAGGACCTGGACCCGGTGGTCCGCCGGGTCCTGACGCCGTTCGATCAGCGCGGCCCGCTCCAGCGCCGACACCTGACGGCTCACCGTGGACTTGTCCAGGGCGTAGTGAGCGGCCAGGTCGGTGGCCCGGCAGCCGTCACGCTCCTCCAGGTGACCGAGCAGGGTGTACGACACCAGCGACAGCTCGGGGTGCAGACGGCCCGCCGAGGCACGGGCGCGACGCGCGAAAGCCGTCATCTCGCGCTGAATGGTCTCCACGGCGTCCGTGCCGTCCGTGCCGTCCGTCGCTCCCACCGGTCCTCCCGCACTCGCCTGGTTGTAGAGTACAACCGGAAGGGGGCTCGACCGTGAACGCCTGCACCGTCCGGGCGTTGGGGTATGGTGACCGTCCGGCTGTGGACGGACCCAGCCGTGCAAGGACCGGGAGGTGAGACCCATTACCGCTGTGTCAGGCCGGGTGCTCTCACCTCAGGACGCGGACCGCCACCTCTAGGCGACCGCGAGAGCGCCCTTCGACTGTCGAAAGGCTCTCGGCTTCATGCCCCCACTGTCCTCGTCGTCCTCCCCGTCCCCTTCGCCCCTCACCCGAGCCGCCGTCGTGACCGCCCTGCGCGGCGCGGGCTGCGTCTTCGCCGAGGATGAGGCGGAGTTGCTCCTCACCACCGCCCGCACCCCCGACGAGCTGTCCGCCATGGTGGAGCGCCGCGTGTCCGGCCTCCCGCTCGAACTCGTCGTCGGCTGGGCAGAGTTCCACGGACTGCGGATCCTCGTCGAACCCGGTGTCTTCGTGCCCCGCCGCCGTACCGAGTTCCTCGTCGCCCAGGCCCTGCGGCGGGTCCCGCACGCGTCCGTCGTCGTCGACCTGTGCTGCGGTTCGGGCGCGGTCGGTGCGGCCCTGGCCGCCGCCCTCGCGCCGGCCGAACTGCACGTCGCCGACATCGACCCGGCGGCCGTGCGCTGCGCCCGTCGCAACGTCGCCGCCCACGGAGGCCATGCGTACCGAGGCGACCTGTTCGAGGCGCTGCCCGAGCGGCTGCGCGGCGGCGTCGACATCCTCGCCGCGAACGTGCCGTACGTGCCCACCGGTGACGTCCCGCTGCTTCCGGCGGAGGCGCGCGACCACGAGCCGCTCACCGCCCTCGACGGCGGTGGCGACGGGCTCGACGTGCTGCGCCGGGTCGCCGACGAGGCGGCCCACTGGCTGGCGCCCGGCGGCTGTCTGCTGGTCGAGACCGGTGAGCACCAGGCCACGGCCGCCGTCGAGGCCCTCGCCCGGGGCGGCCTGACACCGCGTGTGGCCGTCGACGACGAGCTCTGCGCCCATGTGGTGATCGGGACGAAGCCGAAGGAGTAGCGGGCGCGGCGGAGCAACGCGCGGGGGAGCGCAAGGCCCTGCTTTGTGGTGCCGGTTGGGCAAGGCCCTGCTTCCAGGTGCGGTTGGGCAAGGCCCCGGCTCCGTGGTGTGGCTGGGCTCGGTTCCCTGATGGGGGCGCGGCCCCGGGGTCGTGCGCGGGGCGGGCGGCTCAGTCCCGTGTCCGGGCCCGGGCGACGAGCAGCGCCACGTCGTCGTGGTTGTCGGGGTGGTGCAGCGCCCGCGGGAGCAGGTCGCAGAGTTCCTCCGGCGGGCGCGACGGGTCGTCGAGCAGGGTGAGATTGGTCTGTACATGACCATCAAACGCGGCCACACTGTCCGCCGAGCGCGCACCCGCCCCCCCGAGGAGACCCATGCCCCTGCGCCCCGCCCGCGGACGCCGTCACCCGGTCCGCACCGCCCTGGTCGCCCTGGCCACCGCGGCTGCCGCCGCCCTCGCCGCCGCGCCGCCCGCCGCGGCCGCCGACACCTGGGCCGAGGCCGGCTCCGACCGCGCCGAACCGCTCACCGAGAGCCAGGGCCTGGCCTCCGTCGAGGTGCCGGTCAACAGCCCCAACCGCTACACGGGCATCGGCACCGTCCCCCTCGGCGTGAGCATGCGCGGCTGGAACCACGTCGGAGACCCCGACGCCTCCTACGACGGCCACTACGTCGAGCCCTACCAGCGCGATGCGGGCGCCGCGAAGATGTTCCGGGTGCAGGCACCCGGCGGCGCCTGGTCGGAGTACGTCCACGCCCTGAGCCCCGGCGAGGCCCTCAACAACTCCTGGGTGGCCATCACGCCGGGAGGTCGGTGGATGCTGGCCGGCGAGTGGGGCACCATGACCCGGCTGCTCGTCTTCCCGACCCCCGGCGTCAACCCGGACACCTCGCCCTCCGCGAACCTCCCCCAGGTCGCCACCGTGCGCCTCGACCGCCCCGTGCGGGACGTGCAGGGCTGCGACTTCACCGGCCCGACGACGCTGCTGTGCTCCTCCGACGACCCGGCGGGCACCCTCTTCGGCATCACCAAGCCGCTCCTGCGGATCGACCTGTCGGCGGAGCCGAACGGCACCTCCGACGTCGCGGGCCGGGTCACGGCCCTACGTCAGCTCCCCCTGCGCAGCGGCTGCTCGGGCACCTTCGAGACGGAGGGCGTCGACTACGACCGCCGCACCGACACCCTGCGGGTGATCGTCCTGTCACCCGGCTTCTGCGTCCTGACCGACAGCAGGACGTACCGCTTCACCCGGGCCTGATCCCCGCCCCGGCCCCCGACGCCGGATCCCACCCGGTGGGCGAGACCGCGGGAGGCGCCCTGTTCCCGCCCGCCGGCGGAGTCGGTGCCGGGCGGTTCGCCGGCGTCCGCTCGGCGCTGGTCCCGCCCGGGAAGTGGTGCTTTTCTTGGGATGTGACGCGGTTCGCGGGGAACCCGCGGTAGCGCGTCACTGCCACGAGAGGAGCGATCACGATGGACCGTGAGCGACCGCACGAGGAGTCCGTCTCGGTCGAGATCAGCGGCTGCACCAAGGAAGACGCCCGGATCGTCTTCGACGCGCTGTGCGCCTGCTTCGAGTCCGACCGGTGCGCCGAGGACGTGCCCGAGCAACTGCACGAGACGCGCCCGATGGTGTGGCTCGGCACCTTCGAGGTCACCGACACCCGCGAGCACCCCGCCCCGGCCCGGCTCTCGGCCTCCGTCGAGGCCGACGCGCAGGGCGGCTACTGGGCGATCGACCGGCTGCGCAAGACGCTGGACTCGATGTTCACGGTGCGCGACCTCTCCTCGGCCTCCGGGGACCAGGAGCGTGAGCTGCACGTCCTGCTCGAAAGCCGGTGACCTGCGGCACAATCACCCAGGCCTTTGTGCAACTAGTTGCATAACCCGTGCGCGGTCCTCTAGAACTACTGGGGACGACACCGCGCACGGAGGCCTGCCATGAGCCGTTACCCCCACCTGCTGAGCCCGCTCGACCTGGGTTTCACCACGCTGCCCAACCGCGTCCTCATGGGCTCGATGCACGTGGGCCTGGAGGAGGCCGAAGGCGGCTTCGCGCGCATGGCGGAGTTCTACGCCGCCCGCGCCCGCGGGGGAGTGGGCCTCATCGTCACCGGCGGCATCGCCCCCAACGACGAGGGCCGGCCGGCCGAGGGCGGCGCCCGGCTGACCACGGACGCCGAGGCCGACCAGCACCGGGTGATCACCGAGGCCGTGCACCGCGAGGGCGGCCGCATCGCCCTGCAGATCCTGCACTTCGGCCGCTACGCCTACCACCCCGACCTGGTCGCCCCCAGCCCCCTCCAGGCCCCCATCAGCCCCTTCACGCCCCGGGAACTCACCGACGCCGACGTCGAACGCACCATCGACGACTACGCCCGCGCCGCCCGCCTCGCGCAGCGGGCCGGCTACGACGGCGTCGAGATCATGGGCTCCGAGGGCTACCTGATCAACGAGTTCATCGCCGCCGGGACCAACCACCGCACCGACCGCTGGGGCGGCTCCTACGAGAACCGCATGCGCTTCCCGGTGGAGATCGTGCGACGCGTGCGCGAGGCGGTCGGCGAGGAGTTCATCGTCGTCTACCGGCTGTCGATGCTGGACCTCGTGCCCGGCGGGTCCACGCTGGAAGAGGTGGTCACCCTCGCGAAGGCGGTCGAGGAGGCCGGAGCGACGATCATCAACACCGGCATCGGCTGGCACGAGGCCCGCATCCCCACCATCGCCACCTCCGTCCCGCGCGGCGCCTACACCTGGGTGACGAAGATGCTCATGGGCGCGGTGTCCGTCCCGCTCGTCACCACCAACCGCATCAACACCCCCGAACTCGCCGAGCAACTGCTCGCCGACGGCTGCGCGGACATGGTCTCGATGGCCCGCCCGATGCTCGCCGACCCCGACTTCGTGAACAAGGCCGCCGCCGGCACGCCCGAGGCCATCAACACCTGCATCGGCTGCAACCAGGCCTGCCTCGACCACACCTTCAGCGGGCGGATCACCTCCTGCCTGGTCAACCCGCGCGCCTGCCACGAGACCGAGCTGGTGCTGTCGCCGACGCGCCGCCGCAAGCGGGTGGCGGTCGTGGGCGCGGGCCCGGCGGGCCTCGCCTGCGCCGTGAGCGCGGCCGAACGCGGCCACGACGTCACCCTCTTCGACGCCGCGAGCGAGATCGGCGGCCAGCTCAACGTCGCCCGCAGGGTCCCCGGCAAGCAGGAGTTCGACGAGACACTGCGCTACTTCCGCCACCAGCTCGACGCGCACGGCGTGGATGTACGGCTGAACACGCCCGTGCGGGCGGCGGACGTCGCCGGCTACGACGAGGTGGTCGTCGCCACCGGCGTCACACCCCGCACCCCCGACATCCCCGGCGTCGACCACCCCAGCGTCGTCGGCTACCTCGACGTCCTGCAGGGCGGCGCCCCGGTCGGTGACCGCGTCGCGATCCTCGGCGCGGGCGGCATCGGCTTCGACGTCGCCGAGTACCTCACCGACGGCGGCGACAAGGCGAGCGAGGACCCGGCGACGTACTTCCGCCACTGGGGCGTCGACATGGACTACCGGGGCGCCGGCGGTCTCGCCGCGCCGGAGCGGCCCGCGCCGCCGCGCACCGTCCACCTGCTCCAGCGCAAGGCCGACAAGGTCGGCGCCGGCCTCGGCAAGACCACCGGCTGGATCCACCGCACCGAGCTCAAGCACCGGGGCGTCACGATGGTCCCGGGCGTGCGCTACGACCGGATCGACGACGCCGGACTGCACGTCACCGTCGGCGAGGAGAGCACCGTCCTGGAGGTGGACACCATCGTGCTGTGCACCGGCCAGGAACCGCGCCGCGACCTGTACGAGGAGCTGCTCGCCGCCGGCGTGAACGCGCACCTGATCGGTGGTGCGGACGTCGCCGCCGAGCTGGACGCCAAGCGGGCCGTCAAGCAGGGCACCGAGGTCGCGGCCGAGCTCTAGAGATCCGAGCAGAAGGGGAGTCCGGCTCGCGACGCCCGGCACGCACGCTCGCCGCGTTGCCGGAAGCCCCTGGTAGCTCCGCTACGAGGAGCTTCCGGCGCCGTGCGATCGCACGCACCGGACGCCGCGACCTGATCGGCCTCCCCTTCGTTCGGAGCTCTGAGGGGTCCTTGCACGATGAGCGCCTGATCAGGCCGCATGGTCCGGTGCCTTGCGACGCACCGCACCGGAGTCGTCGGCTGCCGACCGCCCCCGAGCGAACAGCCTCGCGCGGGCCCTCCCCGGCGCGTCGGCACCCCCTCCGGCCTGTCAGCCCCACGCACCGGGCCCCGCCCCCCGGCACCGGACAGCACCGCCGCCGCCCCCGCGACCTGATCCGAACGACGGGTCCAGGGCGCCGTCCCTAGGATGAGGCCATGTCACTCCCGCACGCGATCCTCGTCGCCCTGCTCGAGAAGCCGTCGTCGGGGCTGGATCTGACCCGCCGGTTCGACAAGTCGATCGGCTACTTCTGGTCGGCGACGCACCAGCAGATCTACCGCGAGCTGGGAAGGCTGGAGGCGGAGGGACACATCCGCGCGCTGCCCGCCGAGCAGCCGGCCCGCGGCCAGAAGAAGAGCTACGAGGTCCTGCCCGCGGGCCGCGCCGAACTGGAGCGGTGGACGGCCGCGGCGCAGGACCCCAAGCCGCACCGCGACGCTCTGCTGCTGCGCCTGCGGGCCGCGGCCGTCGTCGGCACCGCCGGCCTGGAGGCCGACCTGCGCCGCCATCTCGACCTGCACCGGCGGCAGCTGGCCGAGTACCAGGAGATCGAGAAGCGCGACTTCCCGCCCGGCGACGACAGCGCGCAGGCCAGGCTGCAACACCTGGTCCTGCGCGCGGGCATCGAGCTGGAGACGTTCTGGACGCAGTGGCTGACCGAAGCCCTTCGGGAGCTGCCGGGACCGGCCGCAGACGGGACTTCCGACCCTCGCCCTAGAACCGGTACGGCTTCGAGCGGCGGCGCAGGAACCAGGCCGCCGCGATGACGCCCGAACCCACCAGCGCCCCGCCCACCACCAGGGTGACCGTGCCGTAGTCGCGGATCGCGCCGCCCGCGCCGCCCATGACGCCGCGTGAGGGCGAGGCCGTGGGGGAGACCGTCGGCGTGGGCGCGCCGGACACGATCACGGACTGGGTGCCCGCGGTGGTGCCGCTGGAGCACATGACGACGACCGTGTAGGTGCCGGGGCTGACGCCCGACCAGGCCGCGGACTGGCTGACCGTCGTGCCCGACAGGGCCACCTGACGGCCCTGGGCGAAGTTGGCCTGGCCGCCGCTGAGCAGGGCCGCCGTGCCCCAGCTGCCGTTGATCTGGGTGCAGGCGCTCGTCACCACGGACACCGTGGAACCGGTCGTGCTCACGGAGATGCCCGAGACCTTGGCGGCGGCGGGCTGGGCGGTCAGTGCGAGCGGCAGCGTGGCGGCGGCTGCCACGGCCAGTCCGGCACGGGGGATAAGGCGGGAAGTGCGCATCGGATGTCCTCCGGCGGCGGCACGGTTGGCGGTACATCCCTTGCGCCGCCGAGGATCGGGTACGCCCGTGCTGCCTCAGGGGCAGCCAACGTCCTCCGGGCCCGCCGCGCACTCCGGTCGCCCCCGGCCAGGTGACGGATTCCGCCGGACGGGTCAACCTCGCCGGGGGCCCGTCGTCACCGTCCGCTCCGCCGAGAACGCCCCCCACGTCCCGTCCGGCAGCCGCGCCCGCAGCCGCACCCGGTGGATGACCCCCGCCTCCCGTCCCACGGAGAAGCTGTAGGCGGCCGTGCCGCGCGGCGGGGTCCCGCCCCACACGAGCGAGGTGGCGGGCTGCCCGTCGAGCTGGATCTGGTACTCCGTGACCACGCCGTCCACCTGCGGCGGCACCCAGGTCAGGTCGACGTGGTACGCCCCGTCGGCCGGACGCACCGCGGCGCGGAACCCCGACGGTGCGGTGTCCCGGCCGTCCCCGCCGCCCGGCGGGGTGGTGAGCCGCACGGGCGGCCCGGCGGGCGAGAGGTTGTCGGCCGCGTCCCGCGCCCGCACGGTGAACGAGTACCGGGTGCCGGGCCGCAGCCCGGTGACGACCGTCGCCGTCTGCCCTCCGCCGACACTGTGGATCTTCGTCCCGCCCCGGTAGACGTCGTACGACACCACCGCGCGGTCGTCCGCGGCGGCCGACCAGGACAGCCGGACCGCCCGGCTCCCGGCCGCGCGCCCGGTGAGGCCGCCCGGCCGGGTCGGTGCAGAGCGGTCCGCCGCGAGCACCGCCGGTGTCGTCGCCCGCACCTCCCGGCCGCTCGCTCCGAGCCGGCCCTCGCCGTCGCGGGCGCGCACGGTGAAGACGTACGTCGTGGACGGCGTGAGACGGGTGACGTCCAGCATGTGCGCGGAGGCGGGCACGGTGCCGGCCTTCTCGCCGTCCCGGTAGACCTCGTAGGCGCTGACGGCGGGGCTCGCCGCCGGCGCGTTCCACATGACGTGCACGCTGGTCGCGCTGCCGGCCGCCGCGGTGACGCCCGTCGGGGCGCCGGGCGCGTGCCCGTCGCCGTCCCCGCCGTCGGCCGCCGCCGCGCACCCGCAGCACAGGGACAGCACCGCTGAGCACAGCACAACGCGTCGCACGGCTTCGCCTCCCGGCCCGGCACGGCTGCAATGGTCCGGACCAATATGGCGCGGTGTTGCGAGCACATCAAGAGGGCCGGCGGGACGGGCGGGCGGTCCGGGGCGTTCCGTATGCTGGGTGTCCTCACGCCCGAACTCCTCCTGAGCGTTGAGGAGTTCCGGCCCGGCGCGGACCGCTGTCGTCGCAGAGAACCCGCGCCGGCGGGGCGGCCGGGCGGCCGGCGCCGACACCGGCGCCGCCCCCGGCCCCTGGCGCACCGCACGGCAGGCCCCTGGCGCACCGCACGGCAGGCCCCTGGCGCACCGCACGGCAGGCCCCTTTCGCACCGCACCGGAGGGGCCCTGTCGCACCGCCCGGCCGCCGCCGGGCTCCCGTCGCACCACGCCCCCCTTCGCGCCGCCCGGCGCGGTGCACCGGACGGACGTCCCGGAGTGGCCCCCGGGGGCGGGCCGCAGCAGATTGGGCGGGGTGTCCGTGCCCTGTCCCCGTCCCTGCCCCCGCCTGCCGCCCCTGTCCCCCCACGAGAGGGTCCCTCATCGTGCGCGTTCCGACGCTGACGTCGACCGTGGCCGTCCTGGCCCTGCTGACCCCCACCGCATCCCTCGGCACCACCGCCCACGCCCTCGACGTCCCCCCGGGGTCAGCGGCGGGCCGTGAGGGCGCCGTGAGCGCCGCCGACCTGCTGGCCCGGGTGCGTGACTGTGTCCCCGTCTCCGCCGGCCGCTACCGCACCGACGCGGGCGCGCCCGCCACGGTCCCGGTCTGCGGCACCGACGACGCGGTCTTCTGGGAGGCCGACCTGGACATCGACTGCGACGGCCGTCCGGGCCGGTACTGCAACGCCGACACCGACCCGTGGTTCTTCCCGGCCACCGCCTTCCAGCAGTCCGACGGACGGCACCTGAGCGCGGAGACCCTGCCGTACGTCGTCGTGCCCGCGGCCGGCACCGTCTGGGACCACCGCGCCCACGGGGTGCGCGGCGCGACGGTCGCGGCGGTCGTCCACGGGGACCGCGTCGTGTACGCGGTCGTGGGCGACGTCGGACCCGCCGGCGTCATCGGCGAGGCCTCGTACGCCGCCGCGGAGGCGCTGGGCATCGATCCCGACCCGCGCGTCGGCGGCGCGTCCTCCGGTGTCACCTACATCCTCTTCAAGGGTTCCCGGGCCACCCCGATCGAGAGTCACGCGTCCGCCGTCGCGGAGGGGGAGCGGCTGGCGCGGGCGTTCGTCGGGGACTGACGGACCGGTCCGGCCCGTCGGCCGGACGCCGGCCCGCTCCCCGCGGGTCCCGGACCGCCGACCCGCCGTCCCGCCGTCCTCGACCGGCGGGAGGGCACCGTTGACATCGCTCGCCGTCCAGGGGTGACGCCGTTCGCCGACCACCCCGGTACATGGCGTCGCACGGGTGTGCGAGCGCGCCCGTGGGCAGGGCGCTGCGGGTGCTGCCGCGCGGGTTGCGGCGCGCCGTCCTCGGGGCGGACGGGCGGGAGGGGCTCGGGGGCGCCGTGCGGGCGGCGAGGGGCGGAGGTACGGCGCTCGGCCTGCACGGTCCCGTCGCAGACGTACGACGATGCCGAGCCGGCATCCCGCCCCCGCCCCCGCCGAGCGGGACGGACGGCCGCCCGACGACCCGCTGTCGGCCGTCCACGCCGCGATGTGCAAAGCGGCGTTGCGCGCGGCCGTCGGGCACTCCGCCCGGCGCGCGGCCGTCCTCCGTCCGGACGCGGCGCAGGCGGTCGCCGAACCGGCCGACGCGCCGCGCACCACCCTCGCCCCCGAAGGACCGACCGGAACCGGCGTCACACCTTCCGGTAGTCGTACGCCTCCGCGGCCGCCGCCGCCACGGCGTCGAGGTCGGCCCCCGTCGCCGCCGTGACGACCGCGGCGACGGCGCCCTCCACGAACGGCGCGTCCACCAGACGGGTGCCGTCCGGCAGCTCGTCGCCCTCGGCGAGCAGCGCCTTGACGGTCAGCACGGCACTGCCGAGGTCGGTAAGGACCGCGACGCCGGCGCCCCGGTCCACCGCGGCGGCCGCGGCGGCGATCAGCTCCGCGCTGGTGCCGAGTCCGCCGCCCTCGGTGCCCCCGGCAGGGGCGACGGGCACGTCGGCCCCGCCGCCGGCGAGTCCGCGCGCCAGCTCCGCGACCGACTCGGCCACCCCGGCGCTGTGCGACACGAGCACGATCCCGACCCGCGCGTCGTCACTCATCGCCGGCTCCCTCCCCGCCCGCCCCGGCGAGCCCCGCGACCAGCAGCGCCGCCGAGGTGGCCCCCGGATCCTGGTGGCCGACACTGCGCTCACCCAGGTAACTGGCCCTGCCCTTGCGGGCCTGGAGCGGCGTCGTGGCCACGGCGCCCTCCTCGGCCGCCGTCCGCGCCGCGCCGAACCCGTCACCGAGGGCGTCGACCGCGGGCACCAGCGCGTCGATCATCGTCTTGTCCCCCGGGGCCGCCCCGCCCAGCTGCATCACCGCGTCCACCCCCGCGCGCAGCGCCTCGGCGAACTGCTCCTCGCTCACCTCGGCCGCGTCCCCGAGGGCCTTGCCGGTGCGGCGCAGCAGGGTGCCGTACAGGGGGCCCGAAGCCCCGCCGACGGTCGAGATGAGCTGCCGTCCGGCGAGCTGGAGCACGGCGCCCGGTGTCGCCGGCGCCTCCTTGTCGAGGGTGGCGGTCACCGCGCGGAACCCCCGCTGGAGGTTGCTGCCGTGATCGGCGTCGCCGATGGGCGAGTCGAGGGCCGTGAGCCGTTCCGCCTCGCGATCGACGGACGCGGCGGTCGCCGCCATCCACCGGCGGAAGAAATCTGCGTCCAGCACTGGATCTCCTTGCCTGGTCACTACCTCGAACACCTGCCCCGTCCGCTCACATGCCCCAGCGCAGCCCCGGCGTGCGCACGGGCGCGTCCCACAACCGCAGCAGCTCCTCGTCGATCTGGCACAGCGTCACCGAAGCTCCCGCCATGTCGAGGGACGTCACGTAGTTGCCGACGAGCGTGCGCGCGACGGCCACCCCGCGCTCGGCCAGCACCCGCTGCACCTCGGCGTTGAAGCCGTACAGCTCCAGCAGCGGCGTGCCGCCCATGCCGTTCACCAGGACGAGCACCGGGTTGCGCGGCGGCATGTCCTCCAGAACGGCGTTCACCGCGAAGTCCGCGATCTCCCCGGCGGTCATCATCGCCCGCCGCTCCCGCCCGGGCTCACCGTGGATGCCGATGCCCAACTCCAGCTCCCCGGCGGGCAGATCGAAGGTCGGGCTGCCCTTGGCGGGCGTCGTGCACGCACTGAGCGCCACACCGAAGCTGCGCGCGTTCTCGTTGACCTGGCGCGCGATCGCCTCCACCCGCTCCAGCGGCTGCCCCTCCTCGGCCGCCGCCCCCGCGATCTTCTCCACGAACAGCGTCGCGCCCGTCCCTCGCCGCCCGGCCGTGTACAGACTGTCGGTCACCGCGACGTCGTCGTCGACCAGCACCTTGGCGATCTGGATGCCCTCGTCCTCGGCGAGTTCGGCCGCCATGTCGAAGTTGAGCACGTCACCGGTGTAGTTCTTCACGACGAACAACACCCCGGCCCCGCTGTCCACCGCGGCCGCCGCCCGCACCATCTGGTCGGGCACCGGCGAGGTGAAGACCTCTCCCGGACAGGCCGCCGAAAGCATCCCGGGCCCCACGAACCCCCCGTGCAACGGCTCGTGCCCCGACCCGCCCCCGGAGACGAGGGCCACCTTCCCGGCCACCGGGGAGTCCCGCCGCACGATCACCCGGTTCTCGACGTCCACCGTCAACTCGGGATGCGCGGCTGCCATCCCCCGCAGCGCGTCCGCGACGACGGTCTCCGCGACGTTGATCAGCATCCTCATGGGTACCTCCTGATGAGCCCGGTGGACGGGGATCTGGCCAGTGCCTCTGCCGAGTATCGACCTTGGGGCAGCGAAGGTCACGTGCTACCCAGCAGCCGCGCGGCCCTGCGAGGGGACGGGCGCAGCCGTGATCCTCCGGGGAGTCCGTCATGTACGGCCGGGTCGTTCCCGCGGGCCTCGTGCGTCTCGGTCTGCTGTGCCCGAGGTCTCCCGGGGCGTCGGCCGAAGGGCGTCCTCGCGTCGCCCCGGGGCACCCCCCGCCGTGCTCCTCGGCCTCGCCCCGGGGGTCGGGTGCGCGGTGGTGTGCGCCGTCGGGCGAGCGGGGGCGTCGAGGGCGAGGACCGGACCCCGCTCGGCCGTCGAGCAGCCGCCATGCCGTGAGCGCGATCCGGGCCGCATCAGTCCGGCGGGCTCGGTGCGTTCGATGTCCAGGGTCCTGCCGATCTGCTCGACCCGGCGGGCGACGCCGCTGTGGTGCAGGTGGAGGAGGTCGGCGGCCCGGCGCAGCGAGCCGGTGTCGCAGTAGGCGTCCAGGGTGTCCGGATCGTCCGGGTCGCCGGTGATGCGTGCGATCGCCGCCACGTCGGCGTTCGCCCGGGCGGCCTCCTCGGGCACCTGAGCGAGCAGCGCCAACGCCCCCAGCCTTTGTAGGGGACGACCGGCCGGCGCGGGGTGGTGAAGCGCAGGGCGGTGCGGACCTCCCGCCAGGAGCGCTCGGGGCTCGCGGCGGTGCCGAATGCCCGCGCGGACGCCCGGCGGGCACCGCTGCGGGTCCACGGTGGTGGCCAGGACGACGCCCACGTCGGCGAGCGGCGTCGCCTTCACCGGGCGGGCCGGGCACAGCGCGGCGCCGACCTGGTCGAGGGGGAGCGGCGAGCGCACGGCGACGACGCGGACCGGCAGGTCGGCGGTGAACCCCAGCAACCGCAGCGCCCGGGCCCTGGCGGCCTCGTCGGTGTCGGACCGATGGCCAACTCGACCGGGGCGGGGTCGGCCACGGTGGTGCGGGCCGGACGGTAGCGCTCGACGACCCCCGCGGTGGCGAGGGCGAGCCGGTCCAGCGGCACGTCGTCGAACGCGCCGGGAGTGCCGGGGCGCCCCAGCCGGACCGTGCCGATCTCCTCCTCGTCGAGGGCGATCGCGGCGGTGGTGTATGCGGGCGCCGGGGCGGGGGCCGGTCTGCCGTCCGGGGCCATGCGGATCGCCCGACCCGTGTGGTGCGGCCGGATCCCGGCCACGCACCCGACCCGTGTGGTGCGGCCGGATTCCGGCCACGCACTCGGCCAGACCCGTCGACGCGCGGGCGAGCGCCGGGAGATCCACCCGGCGGCGCATCGACGTGTCGTAGCACGCGACGACGCGGATCGCGCCCCTGACGTGCGAGTTCAGATGCGACAGCCGTTCGGCCATGGCCTCCGCGCCACGAGGGTGGAGCCTCGCCGTCGGAGCCGGGGGTGCCGGTCGGCGCGTGATCCGGCGGGGAGGTCCGACGCCTGTCGGACGTTCTCGCCGGGGCGCCGGTGAGGAGGGCGGCGGGAAACCCCGTACCGGGCACGCGTCCCGCTGATTCCCCGGTCGCCGCCCCGGTCGTCGAGGGAGGGGAACTCCCCGCGTTCGCCGCCTCGTCACCGGTGCCCGACATCGGCGGCACGGGCGGCCCCGCGAAGGGGACGACCGGTGCCGCCTGCGCGCGACGGACGGCGTGTCAGCCGCCCACGTACCAGCTGAACCCGCCGTTGCTCGCGGCGACGGCCAGCAGGATGAGCCAGAGCACGATGTCGACGACGCCGAGGACGACGCCGGCCTTCGCCATTCCGGCGCCGTTCCTGGCCCCCGCCTGACGCAGGGCCACGGCCCCGAAGACGATGGCCAGCGGCCCGAGGACGATGTTCAGGAGGAACAGACCGATGATGCCGCAGCACAGGCTCGCGATCGCCAGGCCGCTGGTGCGCGATCCCGAGGACGCGGCGGAGGGATTGCCGTAACTCGTCATCGAATACTCCCGGTTGACGGTTCGTCATGGACGGCTCGCGTGGTCGTCCGGCCGGTTCGCCGTACGGCCGCGCGTGCCTGGTTCGGCTTGTTCGTCCGAATGCCCCTCCGAGGCGTTCCCATGTCCCCGCGACGCGGCCCTCTCGCTCGCGCGGGCCCCGGAGGGCGGGGCCCGGACGGCGCAGCCCGCGTCGCGGGCGGGGCGCGCGTGCTGCTCGACGCGTCGCGGAGGCTTGCGCGGGCGTGCGTCAGCGCCGCTGTGGACGGCCGCCCCAGGAGGCGAACGCCAGGGCGAGCGCGGCGTGGCAGGCGACGCCGGCCGCGAGCGCGTCCTCGTCGAGGTCCGCGCGCGACGAGTGCAGCGACGGCGCCTGTTCGGGGGTCAGCCCCGGCGGGCAGACGCCGAGGAAGGCCAGCGCCCCCGGCACCGACCGCAGCACGTAGGAGAAGTCCTCCGCCGTCATCGGCGTGGCCGGCATCACCTCCGCGCGTCCCGGGCCGAGCACACCGGCCGCGGTGCGCAGGACGAAGTCGGTGAAGCCGGGGTCGTTGACGGTCACCGGGTAGCCCTGCTCGACGCGGACCTCGGCCGTCGCGCCGTGGGCCGCGGCCACCCCGTCGGCGACGCGCGTGACCGCCTCCAGCAGGCGCCGACGGGTCGGAGGTGCCAACGTCCGCAGTGTGCCGGAGAGATGGGCGGTGTCCGGGATGACCCCCGTCGCGGTGCCGGCCGACAGACGGGTGACGCTGAGCACCGCCGCGTCGTCGGCGGCGACACCGCGGGTGAGCGCCGTCTGCAGCGCGAGCACGATCTCGCAGGCCACCGGCACCGGGTCGCACGCGGTGTGCGGGGACGAGGCGTGCCCGCCCCGGCCGTGCACCGTCACATGCACCCGGTCCGAGGCCGCCATCTGGGGCCCGGGGCGCAACCGCAGCGCACCGCTGGGCAGATTCGGCTGCACGTGCAGGGCGAACGCGGCGTCCACCCCGTCGAGCACACCCTCCTCGATCATGAGCCGGGCACCGTGCTCGCCCTCCTCGCCCGGCTGGAACATGAACACCACGCGGCCGGCCAGCTCACCGCGCCGCGCCGCCAGCAGCCGCGCCGCGCCCACCAGCATCGCCATGTGCGCGTCATGGCCGCACGCGTGCATCACCCCGGGCGTACGGGAGGCGAAGTCCCGGCCGGTGTTCTCGGCCAGCGGCAGGGCGTCCATGTCGGCGCGCAGCAGGATCGTCGGTCCCTCGGCCGCGCCCGTCAGGGTCGCCACGACCGAGGACAGCCGCCGCCCGGTGCGCACCTCGAGGTCCAGGCCCTCCAGCGCGGCCAGCACCCGCCGTTGCGTGTCCGGCAGGTCCAGCCCCGTCTCGGGCCGGGCGTGCAGCTCCCGGCGCAGCGCGACGACGTCCGGCGCCGACCGCCGTGCCTCGTCCAGCAGGGACGGGCCCGCGGCGGGGGACACGGCCGTCGGCCCACCGGACTCCGTGCTCGCCGCACCCTCCGTGCCGTCCGTCGGGTTCGTCATGGGAGCGATCTCCTTCCGCTGCGCGCGGTGACGGCCCGTCAGGCCGTCGGCCGCGGCAGCACGCGAGGCCGGGTGCCCGTCCACCGTAGGGTCCCACGGACGCCCCCTCCGGGCCCGGCGATGACGGTGATGCCCGCCGCCGCTCGTACGGAAAGCAGCGGAGGAGGCCCGTCCGCATGTCCGTCGGCGCCCCGTCCCGCCCCGGTGTGGCACGATTTCGCAGGTGACCAGCAAACCCGCCGAGACACAGCGTCTGAGCGACCTCGCCCGGCTGCGGCGCGTCCGCGACCGGATCGACCGGGAGTTCGCGCAGCCCCTGGACGTCGAGGCGCTCGCGCGGGGCGTGAACATGTCCGGCGGACACCTCAGCCGGGAGTTCCGGCGCGCCTACGGAGAGTCGCCGTACTCCTACCTCATGACCCGCCGCATCGAGCGCGCGATGGCCCTGCTGCGCCGCGGGGACCTCAGCGTCACCGAGGTCTGCTTCGAGGTGGGCTGCTCGTCCCTGGGCACCTTCAGCACCCGCTTCACCGAGCTCGTGGGCATGCCGCCCAGCACCTACCGGCGCCTCGCGGCCGACGGGACGGACGGCATTCCGTCGTGCGTGGCCAAACAGGTGACCCGGCCGGTCAGGAATCGAGAAGCGCGGCCGCCGAGCCCGGACTAGCGTGACCGCCATGGACATCAGGACCCCCGCGGGCACAGAGCCGCACGCCGCCGACACTCACGAGATGATCCGGGTGCACGGAGCGCGCGAGAACAACCTCAAGGACGTCAGCGTCGAGATCCCCAAGCGCCGGCTGACGGTGTTCACCGGCGTCTCCGGCTCGGGCAAGAGCTCCCTGGTGTTCGACACGATCGCCGCCGAGTCACAGCGGCTGATCAACGAGACGTACAGCGCCTTCGTGCAGGGCTTCATGCCGACCCAGGCACGGCCCGAGGTCGACGTACTGGACGGACTGACCACCGCGATCAGCGTCGACCAGCAGCGGATGGGCGGCGACCCCCGCTCCACGGTCGGCACCGCCACCGACGCCAACGCGATGCTGCGGATCCTCTTCAGCCGGCTCGGCGAGCCGCACATCGGCCCGCCCAGCGCGTACTCCTTCAACACCGCCTCGGTCAGCGCGAGCGGGGGGATCAGGGTCGACCGCGGCGCCGACAGAACCAAGACCGTGAAGGCGACCTTCTCCCGCACCGGCGGCATGTGCACGCGCTGCGAGGGCCGCGGCAAGGTCTCCGACATCGACCTCACCCAGCTCTACGACGACTCCAAGTCGATCTCCGAGGGCGCGTTCACCATCCCCGGCTGGAAGTCGGACAACGTGTGGACCGTCGGGATCTACGCCGAGTCGGGCTTCCTCGACCCGAACAAGCCGATCCGCAGGTTCACCAAGAAGGAGATGCACGACTTCCTCTACCGCGAGCCGACCAAGGTGAAGGTCAACGGCGTCAACCTCACCTACGAAGGCCTCATCCCCAAGATCCAGAAGTCGTTCCTGTCCAAGGACAAGGAGGCGATGCAGCCGCACATCCGGGCCTTCGTGGAGCGGGCGGTCACCTTCACGACGTGCCCCGAGTGCGACGGCACCCGGCTGACCGAGGCGGCCCGCTCGTCGAAGATCCAGAAGGTCAGCATCGCCGACGCCTGCGCCATGGAGATCAGGGACCTGGCCGAGTGGGTCCGCGGACTGTCCGAGCCGTCGGTGGCGCCGCTGCTCACCGCCCTGCAGGGCACGCTCGACTCGTTCGTGGAGATCGGCCTCGGCTACCTCTCGCTCGACCGTCCGGCCGGCACGCTGTCGGGCGGCGAGGCGCAGCGCGTCAAGATGATCCGCCACCTCGGCTCCTCGCTCACCGATGTCACCTACGTCTTCGACGAGCCCACCATCGGCCTCCACCCGCACGACATCCAGCGGATGAACAATCTGCTGCTGCGGCTGCGCGACAAGGGCAACACGGTGCTCGTCGTGGAGCACAAGCCGGAGACGATCGCGATCGCCGACCACGTCGTCGACCTCGGCCCCGGCGCCGGCACGGCCGGCGGCACCGTCTGCTTCGAGGGCACCGTCGAGGGGCTGCGGGCCGCGGACACCGTCACCGGCCGGCATCTCGACGACCGGGCCGCCCTCAAGGAGACTGTCCGCGAGTCCACCGGCGCCCTGGAGATCCGCGGCGCGACGGCGAACAACCTGAAGGACGTCGACGTCGACATCCCGCTCGGCGTGCTCACCGTCGTCACCGGTGTCGCCGGCTCCGGCAAGAGCTCCCTGCTGCACGGCTCGATACCCGGCGACGAAGGTGTCGTCTCCGTCGACCAGAGCCCCATCAAGGGGTCGCGGCGCAGCAACCCCGCGACGTACACCGGACTGCTCGACCCGATCCGCAAGGCCTTCGCGAAGGTCAACGGGGTCAAGCCGGCGCTGTTCAGCGCCAACTCCGAGGGCGCCTGCCCCACCTGCAACGGCGCCGGTGTCATCTACACCGACCTGGGGATGATGGCCGGCACCGCCACCACCTGCGAGGACTGCGAGGGCAGGCGGTTCCAGTCCTCGGTGCTGGAGTACCGCCTCGGCGGCCGTGACATCAGCGAGGTGCTCGCGATGTCGGTGACCGAGGCCGAGGAGTTCTTCGCCGACGGCGAGGCACGCACCCCGGCCGCGCACCGGATCCTGGAACGCCTCGCCGACGTCGGGCTCGGCTACCTCAGCCTCGGCCAGCCGCTGACCACTCTGTCCGGCGGCGAGCGGCAGCGGCTCAAGCTGGCGACGCACATGGGCGACAAGGGCGGCGTCTACATCCTCGACGAGCCCACCACCGGCCTCCACCTCGCCGACGTCGAGCAGTTGCTCGGCCTGCTCGACCGGCTGGTGGACTCCGGCAAGTCGGTCGTCGTCATCGAACACCACCAGGCGGTCATGGCCCACGCCGACTGGATCATCGACCTCGGCCCCGGCGCGGGCCACGACGGCGGCCGGATCGTCTTCGAGGGCACGCCCGCCGACCTCGTGGCCGCCCGCTCCACCCTGACCGGCGAACACCTCGCGGCGTACGTCGGCGCCTGACGGGCGCAGCCGCGACCGGGGTGGCGAAACCGCCCTGCCGGGATCGGTGAAGGAGCGCCTTCGGATCCCGCAGGGCGTGCCACAGGCCGGCCACGAGCGACAGCACCACCACCGAGAAGCACACCCGGAACACGAACCCGGCCCCCGGCGCGGGCTCGTAGGTGGTGCCGTCCTCCCACCGGCAGTAGGCCCGCGGCGGGAACGCCGTGGACCCGCCGGACACCTCGCCGGAGCCGAGGACGCCCTCGCGCATCGGCTCGGCGGGACACGGAGCGGTCTCCGGGAAGAGGACCGCGTGCCGGGAGCCTCGACGGTGCCGCCCAGCTCGCGGACGCTCGCGACCGCGGAGTCCAGGTCAGCCGACCCGGAAGAAGAGGGCGGGGGAGGCGCCCTCGTCGCCGCCGTGCAGGCCACCGGGTACGCCGCCGGTGGTGACGGAGAAGCCGCGTCCCGTGGGCCCGGGTGCGAAGGCCCAGCCGAAGCGGGCACCGTGGAGGGCGCGCCCCCGCTCGGCATCGGCCACCCCGATCTCGAAGAAGGCCGGCTCGCCCGGATTCCGGTTCCGGTCCGCGGTCATGGCATGTCCCTCCAGCAGATGTGCGCACGGGAGCACGGCCCCCGCTCGAGAACCGCCCTCACCCTGTGCGCCGGGCGAGGAGCAGCGCCACGTCGTCCTCCAACTCCCGGCGCACGGAGCGCAGCAGCAGATCGCAGGTGTCCTCCAGGGGCAGCCGGATCCCGTCCAGCAGTCCCAGCACGTCCCGCAGCCCGGCGTCCACGGGTGCTTCGCGGCTCTCCACCAGGCCGTCCGTGAACAGCGCGAGCAGCGCCCCCTCGGGCAGGTCGCGCTCCTCGGCGGCGAAGGGCACGCCGCCCACCCCGAGCGGCACCCCGTCGGCGACGTCGAGGAGTGTGGCTCGTCCGTCCGGGTCCACCAGGACCGGCGGCAGATGCCCCGCCCGGGCGATCTCGCACCGGCCGTGCCGCGGGTCGCAGACGACGTACAGGCACGTGGCCAGAGAGTCGGCGTCGCCGAGCGAGGCGGCGATGCCGTCGAGATGGTGCAGCAGCTCCGCGGGCGGCAGGTCGAGCCGGGCGAAAGCGCGGGTGGCCGTGCGGAGCTGGCCCATGATCGCGGCGGCGCGCACGCCCTTGCCCATCACGTCGCCGACCACCAGCCCGACCCTGCCGCCCTTCAGCGGCAGCACGTCGAACCAGTCCCCGCCCACCTCGCTCACCGCGGGCAGGTAGCGCGAGGCGACCTCCAGGCCGTCGAGGTGCGGTGGCCGCTGCGGGAGCAGGCTGCGCTGGAGGGTGAGCGCGGTGGTGCGCTCGAGCCCGTAGAGCCGGGCGTTGTCGATGCACAGGGCGGCCCGGGTGGCCAGCTCGGTGGCGAGGGTGAGGTCCTGGTCGTCGAACGGCCGGGGATTGGCCGTACGGCACAGGCTGAGCGTGCCCAGCACCTCACCGCGGGCCGTCAGGGGAACGGCCAGGTACGAGTGGACCCCGGCCCGCCGCAGCGTCTCGACGGCCGAGGTGTCCCGGGCGATCCGGCGTACCGCCACGTCGTCCACCCGGGCCACCAGGATCGGCCGGGCCTCCCGTACGCACTGGGCGATCAGCCGGGACGAACCGTACGACGCCCGCTCGCCGACCGGGTCCGCGGCCTTGATCGCGTCGGTGGGGGAGCTCGCCTTCACGGCGAGCGCCCGGAAGTCCGGGGAACCGCCGATCCGCCGCCCGCCGTCCCGGCCGGAGTCGACCACCGAGTCCAGGACGTCGACGGCCGCGAGGTCCGCCAGCTGCGGAACGGCCACGTCCGCGAGTTCGGCCGCGGTCTGCCGCAGGTCCAGCGTGGTGCCGATGCGCACGCTCGCGTCGGCGATCACCGCCAGGCGCTCGCGCGCCGTCGCGATCTCGACCGCCGCCCGCTGCCGCTCGGAGACGTCGAGCACCGAGATCGCCAGGCCCAGCACCCCGCCGCCCGCGTCCTCGAGCCGGTGGTACGACTCCGAGTAGACGTGGTCCTCGCTGTCGGCGGGCGTCCGGCCGACCGTCTGCTGGTCGAGCAGCGGCTCACCGGTCCGCAGGACCTGCCGCATCCGTGACTCGATGGCCGCCACGTCGAGCGCCGGCAGCACCTCGCCGACCCGGCGGCCCAGCACGGCCTCCTCGGGTACGCCGTTGATTCGCTCCAGGGACGGATTGACCCGCACCCACCGCAGCTCCGGGTCGAACACCGCGATGCCCACCGGCGACTGGCGCACCAGGAGGTGGGACAGGGCCAGGTCCCGTTCGACGTTGCGCACGGTCTCGGCGTCGGTGCCCAGACCCAGGGCGTGGACCTCGCCGCTCGCGTCGCGCAGCGGCATGGTGCGGAACTCCACCCGGCGGGTCGAGCCGTCCTTGTGCCGCACCGGGAAGACACCCGCCCAGCGGGCGCCCGTACGGACCCGGTCGAACAGTTCGTGCGCCCTGCCCCGGTTCTCCGGAGCGACCAGCAGCGCGCCCGCGTCCCGGCCCAGCGCCTCGGCGGTGGAGAAGCCGAGCAGCAACTCGGCCTCGGGACTCCACAGCACGATCCGGCCGTCGGCGCCGAGAACCAGGGCGGCGACCTGCAGCACATCGAGCAGACCGCCGGGCGCGGCGGTCACGCCGTCCTGCCGGAGGTCCCCGGTCCGGGTCTCTCGCTCAGCCATACCGGCCGCTCCTCCCGGCGGCAGCGGGGAACCACCCCGGGCCCTCGTACGGGCCTTCCTGTCAGTCATACCTCTCCTCGCAGGACATCGCACGCCACGGGGGCGGCGGCTGCGGACCACCCGCGCGCGAACGCCCCGGCGTGCCCGGACGTCACACGGGAGATCAGGCGGGCGATCCTTCGGCCCCTCCGACGGCGTGACCGTCCTGCCCGTCCCGGGTGGCGAGACGGCCGTCCTCGGCAGCCGCACCACCGCCCTCGCCAAGGCGAAGACGCTCATGACCCCCTACATGAGGCGTCAGCTCGGCTGCACCGCGGTCTGACATCGCCCCGCCCTCGCCGGGAACGAACGGGTCGGCGGCGGTGCCCGGTGCGCCCGGCGGGTCGCGGCCATGGCCCCCGGGCTGCGCGCCGCGCCCCGGTACGGCCCGGCGCGGGCCGTCCTGCGGCGAGTGGGTGGTCGACGGCGGCGGTCCGGGCCCACCCCTCC
The DNA here is from genome assembly GCF_055573695.1 of Streptomyces sp. NPDC030143. NCBI lineage: Bacteria > Bacillati > Actinomycetota > Actinomycetes > Kitasatosporales > Streptomycetaceae > Streptomyces > Streptomyces sp. NPDC030143. Next base: position 184,147 of record NZ_JBVIAY010000009.1, on the reverse strand, counting down.
GCCCCCCCGTGCCGGGAGTGAACCGGTCGGCGGCGGTCCGGTGCGCCGCAACCCTCGCACCGTCTCCGCTCGGGTGACGAACCCGCGATCGCGTGACGTCGCGCCGGAGCCGGCCACCCCTGCCGTACCGGCCGCTCAGGAACGCGCCGACGTCGTGGAGTCTCCGTAGTCACCCGCGACCGCGCGCGCGAGCCGCCGGTGCAGGAGGTCCCGCGCCTGGCGTCGGACACACGACGGCCGGCGCGGGAGGAAGGGTTCCCTCCCGCGCCGGCCGGTCGGGGGGAGGTCAGCGGGTCGCGCCCCAGCTGTGGGCGACGTCCAGCACGAGGTGGCCGTCCAGCGGCAGCACCCGGAACGGCAGCCGGGCCCGCACCCCGAGCCCGAACTGCGTCTGGCCCTCGAAGCTGCCGGCGTACCGGGTGTCCCGGAAGGTGGTGTAGCCGGTGATGTTGACGCCCGGCAACGGCTGGGCCACCCGGCCCGGGTAGGTCTGCGTGCCGGTCTCGGGGTCGTAGGCGGGCGCGTTGACCCGCACCTCGAGGATGGCTCCGCCGCCGACCGGGATCGGGCGGCCCGACCCGTCCTGGTGCAGCTCGTCGACGTAGCCGATGAAGTAGCCGATCTGGTCGGCGGGGGCTCCGGGCACGTCGATGACGAAGCGGTCGAAGCAGTCGTGGCGCCCGGTGCGCACGTTCTCCACCGGGTTCGCCGTCATGGAGAAGTCGTTCTTGTCGATGCTGCCCCAGCCGGTGGGACAGGCCGTGATCCGCGGGGCGGCGGCCGGAGCGGCCTGGGCCGGGATCGCGGCGGCTCCCAGTGTCACGGTCATGAGGGCGGCGGCCGCCCATACGGTTCCGGTTCGTGCCATGGTGTCCCCCGCGTAGTCCGAGTGGTGCGAGTGGGCTGATACCAGGTGGGACACCTGTACGGCCGCGATGGTTGCACGGTTCCTGGCCGAAAAGCGGCCGTGACGCCCGTATTGCACGGGTCGCTCCGGTCCTCCGCGCGCCCGTGGTGCGCGGGTCGCCACGCCCGCGGTCAGCCGGCGTGCAGTTGGTACACGTTGAACGCCCGCCGGATGACCGGCTGCGCCACGTTCCGCACGCGCACCCCGCCGGCCGTCATCCCGTGCTCGGTGCCCGCGTGGGCGTGGCCGTGCACGGAGAGGTCGGCGCCCGCCGTGTCGATGGCCTCGGCCAGCAGGTAACTGCCGAGGAACGGGTAGATCTCCGGCGGCTCGCCGGCGAGCGTGTCGGCGACGGGGGAGAAGTGGGTGAGGGCGACCCGCAGCTCGCAGCCGTCGCGGCGCAGCCCGTCCAGGGCGCCGTGCAGGGCGTCGGCGCAGCGGCGGGTGTAGCGCACGAACTCCTTCATCAGCGGCTCGCCGAACTCCCCGGCGCTGCGCCCGACGAATCCGCCGCCGAAGCCCTTGGTGCCGGCGACGCCGACGCGCGTGCCGCCGCACTCCACGACCGTGCCCTCGCCCTCCAGGACCGTCACGCCGGCCTCCTGGAGGATCTCGGTCACCTTCTCCGGCTGTTCGTCGTGGTGGTCGTGGTTGCCGAGCACCGCGACCACCGGCACCGGCAGCCCCCGCACTTCCTGGGCCACGACACGGGCCTCCTCCGGCGTGCCGTGCCGGGTGAGATCGCCCGCGAGGAGCAGCAGGTCGGCACAGTCGGGCAGGGTGTCGAACGCGGGCCGCAGCAGACCCTGGCTGTCGGGGCCCATGTGGATGTCCCCGACGGCGGCGACACGGATCATGGCAGGTCCTCCGCATGGTCGGGGGAGGCGGTCTCCGCCACCACGACGTCGGTGTGCACGGACAGTCCGGCCAGTTCCTCGCGGACGGTCCGCAGCAGCGTCTCCCGGCACTCCGCGGACGGCACCGTGCCGGTCACCACGACCGACCCGGCCCGCACTTCCGCCCGCACGCCCAACTCGCCGAGTTCCTCGGCGGCGAGCCGGTCGCGCAGGTGGGCGACGCGGTACTCCACGTTCTCCTCCGGGCCTGCACCGGCGGCATGTCCTGCCCCGGGCTCACTCATGGCCGTTCCTCCCTCGGCCTCGGCGGGATGACCTCCAGTCGTTCCAGGAAGTAGAAGAACGCGTCGGGCATCGGTTCGTCCCCGCAGGCGCGGCGCACCGCCTCCCAGTCGACCCGCTCCCGCAGCGTGCGGGCGATGGGCAGCACCGCCCCGAAGTCGCAGTGGTGCTCGGAGAAGGCGGCCAGCAGGCTGTGCACCAGGTCGGTCGGCGCCAGCACGGGCATGAAGACCGAGTCGACCGACAGCGGCTGCGCTCTGTCCAGCAGCTCCGAGGTGACCGGCTGATGGGCCAGTTCGAAGATCAGGTCGACCTGCTGGCCGAGGCACGTCGACTTCAGCAGCCAGTCCTCCGGGGGCGTGTACACCGGCAGCCCGGCCTCCCGGAGGGTCGCGGCGACGGCGTCGGCGTCCTCGGGGCGGAAGCAGAAGTCGACATCGTGCTGGAGGTTCTGGGTGCCGCCGTGCGCGTACACGGCGACACTGCCCGCGAGGGCGAACGAGTGCCCCTTCCGCTTCAGGATCGAGCCCACCTGCTTGGCGGCCTGGAGGATCGCCTGGTTGCGGTCGAGCGGCAGGTCGTCGGAGAGTACCTCGTTCTGCGGGACGAGATCGGAGTCGCCCGTCGCGAGACGCAGTTCCGCGATTCCCGCGTCACGGTCGAGAGCGTTGTCGTCCGCCTGCGGCGTCATCACTGCCCTTCTTCCTCGTCGGCCCGTCGTCCGCTCGCGCCGGGCGCACCGGCTGGGAAGCACCGTGTACCCGGCGCACCGCCTTCGACACGGCCCCGTTTTGGGCGGGCGGACACCGGCGGCACGGGACTCCGCCCGGCCGACTCGGCTTGCGCGTCCGGGGCACTCGGCCCCCATGAACGGCAAGGACGACACACGGCGCACGGCGGCTGCCGCCGGGACGCGGGAAACCGTCGAGCGGCTGGTCGACGCCTGGTTGGCGGAGACCGAGCGGCACGACCCGGACGCGGCCCGTGAGGCCCGCGCCGGGTGGGAGCGGGGCGGTCTGTCGGCGCGGGCCGCGCAGGATCTGGCCCTGTGGGTCACCGCCCGGGTCACCGACACCGCCTTCAACGAGGACGAGGGTCCCCGTGTCGACGGCCCGGTCCGGATCACCCCGGCGGACAAGGACACCGTCCACCGCTGGCTCACGGAGCAGGGACACACGATCTGACCGGCCCGGCCGGCGCGGGTTCCTGCCCCGCGGCGCCTCGCGGCGCCTGCACCCCTGACCACGGGGACCTGCTCGCACGCCCTGGCCAAGGGGCCCACCCGGGCGGATCGCTCGCTCCGAGCGCCCCGGTGGATCCGTCGCTGCGAGCGCCTGGGCGGATCCCCCGCTCCGAGCGTCCGGGCGGATCACTCGCCCAGGGTGTCCGGGCGGGCGGGGCGGGGGTTGAACACCGGGTGGTAGCTCTCGGGCGGTGCCAGTCGCGGCGTCGTCCGCCGCGTCCACGACCACGTCGACCGCGACGCCGTCCCGCACCAGCGGGCACTCCGGCCGCCGCTCCGACGCGGCCCGGGCGGCGGTCGGGAGCACCCCGGGGAGCAGCGGGGCCAGACCGGCGGCCGTCACCCCCTTGAGGAACGTCTTGCGGGTCCACCACTGCGATGGCTCCTGCGGTGCGGTGTGTGGCATGGGCGGCGCCCCTTTCCCTGCGGAAGGCATGGCATGAGCATGCTAAAAAGCGCTTTCCCGCGTACCGCTCTGGACGACCGCGGTCCGGGCGTCCAGAGCGGTACGCTCCCCACCATGCGCATCTCCGTCTCCTCCGACATGGACGAACCCGTGGCCCGCGCCCTCGTCGCGGAGCTGCGCGGACGCGGGCACGACGTCGTCACCCACGGCGCCCTGCGCCCCGGCGCCGACCCGCAGTGGGCGGTGTGCTCGGAGGCGGCCGCCCGCGACGTGGCCGACGGGACCAGCGCGCAGGCGGTGGTGTGCTGCTGGACCGGCACCGGAGCGTCGATCGCCGCCAACAAGGTGCCCGGCGTGCGCGCGGCCCTGTGCACCGACGCCTACACCGCCGACGGCGCCCGCCGCTGGAACGACGCCAACGTCCTCGCGCTCGGCCTGCGCCTGACCTCGCAGCCGCTGCTCAAGGAGATCCTGGACGCCTGGTTCGGCGCCGAGGCGAGCCAGGACGCCGAGGACCGGGGCAACATCGCGCACGTCGACCGGCTGGACAAGGGCCGGACGGGCACCTGAACGGGTCCGTCGTCCCTGGCGGGTACCCGGCGGCAGGGGGAGGGTGGACCGGTGCGGACCGGCACGCACCTCCCACCGCACCCGACCCGGAAGGGAACCCCAGATGTCCGTCGACCCGCAGCAGGCGTCCGCCCGGCTCACCGACGACGAGCTGAGGACGCTGGACGCCCACTGGCGTGCCGCGAACTACCTGTCCGTCGGACAGATCTACCTCATGGCCAACCCGCTGCTCACCGAGCCGCTTCGCCCGGAGCACGTCAAACCGCGGCTGCTCGGCCACTGGGGCACCGCACCCGGCCTGAACCTGGTGTACACCCACCTCAACCGCGTCATCCGGGCCCGCGACCTGGACGCCCTGTGCGTGTGGGGACCCGGGCACGGCGGACCCGCGGTGCTCGCCAACTCCTGGCTGGAGGGGTCGTACACCGAGACCTATCCGGACGTCACCCGGGACGGGACCGGCATGGCCCGGCTGTTCGGGCAGTTCTCCTTCCCCGGCGGCGTCCCGAGCCACGTCGCCCCCGAGACGCCCGGCTCGATCCACGAAGGCGGCGAACTCGGCTACTCGCTGTCCCACGCCTACGGTGCCGCCTTCGACAACCCCGACCTGCTGGTGGCCTGCGTGATCGGCGACGGCGAGGCGGAGACCGGGCCGCTGGCCGCCTCCTGGCACTCGAACAAGTTCCTCGACCCCGTCCACGACGGCGCCGTCCTGCCCATCCTCCACCTCAACGGCTACAAGATCGCCAACCCGGCCGTCCTCGCCCGCCTGCCCGAGTCCGAACTCGACGATCTGCTGCGCGGCTACGGCCACGAGCCGATCCACGTCACCGGCGACGACCCGACGGCTGTGCACCGCGCCATGGCCGGGGCCCTGGAGGCAGCCCTCGACCGCATCTCCGCCCTCCAGCGCGCCGCACGCGAGGACGGCGTCGGAGAGCGCCCCCGCTGGCCGGTGATCGTGCTGCGCACCCCCAAGGGCTGGACCGGTCCGGGACAGGTGGACGGCCTGCCCGTCGAAGGCACCTGGCGCTCCCACCAGGTGCCGCTGGCAGCCGTCCGCGACAACCCCGAGCACCTGCGGCAGCTGGAGACGTGGCTGCGCTCCTACCGGCCCGGGGAACTCTTCGACGACTGCGGGCGCCCCCGCCCCGACGTGCTGGCCTGCGTCCCCGACGGCACCCGCCGACTCGGCGCCACCCCGCACGCCAACGGCGGTCTCCTGCTGCGCGAACTCCCGCTGCCCGCCCTGGAGCCGTACGCCGTGCCGGTCGACAAGCCCGGCGCGACCCGGCACGAACCCACGGGCGTCCTGGGGGAGTTCCTCGAAGAGGTCATGCGGGCCACCGGCGAGCGGCGCGACTTCCGGCTCGTCGGCCCCGACGAGACCGCCTCCAACCGGCTCCAGGCCGTCTACGGCGCCAGCGGCAAGGCCTGGCAGGCACAGACCCTCCAGGTCGACGAACACCTCGACCGGCACGGCCGGGTGATGGAGATCCTCTCCGAGCACACCTGCCAGGGCTGGCTGGAGGGCTATCTGCTGACCGGGCGGCACGGACTGTTCTCCTGCTACGAGGCGTTCGTGCACATCGTCGACTCGATGGTCAACCAGCACGTCAAGTGGCTGCGCACGACCAGGCGGCTGCCCTGGCGCGCCCCCGTCGCCTCCCTCAACTACCTGCTCACCTCCCACGTGTGGCGCCAGGACCACAACGGCTTCTCCCACCAGGACCCCGGTTTCGTCGACCACATCCTCAACAAGAGCCCGGAGGCCGTCCGTGTCTACCTGCCGCCGGACACCAACACCCTGCTGTCCGTCGCCGACCACGTGCTGCGCAGCCGCGACTACGTCAACGTCGTCGTCGCCGGCAAGCAGCCCTGCTTCGACTGGCTGACCCCGGACCAGGCCCGCGTCCACTGCGCGCGCGGAGCCGGCGTCTGGGAGTGGGCCGGCACCGAGGACGGCACCCGCGAACCGGACGTCGTCCTCGCCTGCGCCGGCGACGTCCCCACCGAGGAGGTGCTGGCCGCCGCCCACCTGCTCCGCCTGCACCTGCCCGAACTGGCCGTGCGGGTCGTCAACGTCGTCGACCTCGCCCGTCTGCTGCCCAGCGGCGAACACCCGCACGGTATGAGCGACTTCGAGTACGACGGCCTGTTCACCGAGGACCGGCCGGTCGTCTTCGCCTACCACGGCTACCCCTGGCTGATCCACCGCCTCGCCTACCGACGCACCGGCCACCGCAACCTGCACGTGCGCGGCTACAAGGAGATCGGCACCACGACCACGCCCTTCGACATGGTCGTCCGCAACGACCTCGACCGCTACCGCCTCGTCATGGACGTCATCGACCGGGTTCCCGGCCTCGCGGTGCGCGCCGCGGCCGTACGGCAGCGGATGGAGGACGTGCGGCTGCGCCACCACGACTGGATCCGGGTCCACGGCACCGACCTGCCCGAGGTCGCCGACTGGACCTGGGACGGCTGACCGCGGCCCGGCAGGGCGCACGGACGGGGCGGACGGCGCAGAAACCGGGGCAGAGGACCGGCGGGCCGTGCGCCCTGTCACGACGTCCCGCCGCGCGCTTACATTGGTCGGCCCAGCCCTGCGGCGCGGAATCCGACGGGGCGAGCCCCACCACTCCCGTGGTCGACGGCCGTCCCGCCCGGACCCCTCCGGACCCGGCGGGGCCCGCACTCCGGCGCGGCATCAGGGCGACGGGTGCGCGACCACCCGCGCGACAGGCACCACCCCGTGACGCCGTTCGGGCCGTGCTACCGGGTGCCCGTGGTCCGAGCACGCGTCGAGAGCCACTGGAGGCCGTTGTGTCCCGACCGTGCATCGCCCTGATCGCCGACCCCACCTCGCCCGAAGGCTGCCGGGAGTACCTCGCCGAGGCGGTCGAACTGCTCACCGGCGCACCGCCCGTCCGCGTCGACTCCCGGCACTTCGCGGCCGGCGGCAGCGGGCGCGGCATCCGCGACGGAGGCCGGTTACGGCTCCAAGTGCCCGAGGAGCACCTGGACCTCGTACCCGACATCGTCGTGCTGTACGAGATCCCGCCGCACCGCCGCCGGGCCCTCGTCGGCTTCCAGGAACTCCTGCGTGTCCACGGCGTGGTGACCCTCGGCACCGGACCCGACGCCTGGCGGACGGCCACCGAGAAGAACCTCACCGTCGAACGCTTCCACCGGGACGGCATCGCCCAGATGGAGACCGTCGTCCTGTCCCGCCCAACCGCCGCCGAGGCCGCCGAGGCCTTCGAGCGCCTCGGCGGCGACACCTGGGCCCGGCCCGTCGTCGGCACCGGCGGCAACGACACCTTCCACGTCACCACCCCGGGCGAACTGCACGACGCCGTCACCTACTACGCCAGGCACGGCAGCGACTGGATGCTCTCCCGCGACGCCGGCAACATCACGGCCGACGGCCGGCGCCACCAGTTCCGGGTCTTCGTCCTCGGCGGCCGGGTCGTGCACGCCCGCGAACACCTCCAGCCCGCTCTCGACACCCCCTGCAACACGTGCCAGGGCGCCACCCCGGTCCCCATCGCCCCGGCCGACCTGCCGCCCCGCCTCGCCAAGCTGTCCGTCGCCGCCACCGCGTCGGTCGGCCTGCCCTTCGCCGGCGTGGACCTGGCCGAGGAGAACGGCGGGGTGGTCTTCGAGGTCAACGTCCAGCCCGCGTTCGTCGACGGCGAACTGCACACGGTGGCCGTGCCGTACGTCCAGGCGCACCTCGACGCCCACGCGGCGGCGGAGCGCACCCGCCGGACGCCGCAGCTGCCCGAGACGGTCACGTCGAGGCGCCGGGGGTTCACAGCCTCAGCGTGAACCAGGTCGTCTTGCCCTCGTCGGTCGGCCGCACACCCCAGCTGTCGGCGAGGGTACGGACCAGCAGCAGACCCCGGCCGGACTCCTCGTCCCGCGCCGCCGGACGCGGCAGGGGCACCTGCGGACTGCGGTCGCCGACCTCGACCGTGAGGTCGGTGGCCGTGCGGCGCAGATGCAGCGCGATCGGGCCCCCGGCGTGCCGGACGGCGTTGGTCAGCGTCTCCGACAGCAGCAGGAGGGCGTCGTCGGCGCGCTCCTCGCAGTGCCACGAGGCCAGTGCCCCGCGCAGGAAGGCCCGCCCCCGCGGCACGGAGTCGGGGACGGCGGGCAATTCGGTGGTGACGGCCGCGAGCGGTGCGGCCGGGAGCCGGGACAGCAGCAGGGTGACGTCGTCGTTGTGGCTCTCGGGGTCGGGCAGCAGGCCCGCCAGTACCTGGTCCGCGGCGGTCTCCAGGGAGGGGGCGCCGGCGAACAACTTCTCCAGCAGCAGGGTGAGTTCACCGATGCGCAGCTCGATGTCGCTGCCCGGCGTCTCGATCAGGCCGTCCGTGTACAGGATCAGGGTGGCTCCGGGCGGTATCTCCGAGCTGGACTGCTCGTACAGCACGTCGCCCACGCCGAGCGGCGCGTTCACCGGCGCGTCGAGCGGACGCACGCCGTCGCCCGCCCCGGCCACCAGCACCGGCAGGTGGCCCGCCGAGCAGACGGTGACCGTGCCCGCGTCGGGGGCGATCACCAGGTAGCAGCAGGTGACGAGCTGGTCGGGCACGTCCAGGTCGGCGACGCAACTGTCCAGCGCCCGCATCAGCTGCCGGGGCTGCATACCGGTCTTGGCGAGCGCGTGCGCCGCCGAGCGCAACTGGCCCATCACCGCGGCGGCCTCCAGCCCCCGGCCCATCACGTCGCCTATCAGCACGCCCACCCGGTCGGCGCCCAGCGGCACCAGGTCGAACCAGTCGCCACCCACCCCGGCGCCCTGGGTCGCGGGCCGGTACCGGCTGGCGGTGTCCAGGCCGGGCAGCGCGGGCGGGGTGCCCATCAGACTGCGCTGGAGGGTCAGCGCGATGTGCCGCTGCTGCTCGTACAGGGCGGTGAGCTCGGCCTCCGCGCGTTTGCGGTCGCTGATGTCCCGCACGATCGCGCACGCCCCCACCACCGCGCCCCGGGTGTCCCGGGTGGGCCACAGGGTGACGTCCACATCCAGCAGCGCCCCGGCGCGGGTGACCCTCAGCGTCTCGAAGTGTTCGACCTTGCGGCCCCGCCGCAGCCGCTTCAACAGCGCCCTGACCTCCCCCCGCAGCTCCGGCGGTGCCAGCAGCGAGACGTGCCGGCCGATGGCCTCCTCGGCGGTGTAGCCGTACAGGCGCTGCGCGGCCGCGTTCCAGTAGGTGACGTACCCGTCGAGGGTGTGGGCGAGGATCGCGTCCTGGGAGGACTCCACGAGCGCGGCCAGCTCGTTGATCCGGGCCTCGGCCGCCTTGCGGTCGCTGACGTCACGCACGGCCGCCGAGACCAACAGGCCGTCCGCGGTCTCCAGCGGGCTCAGACTGATCTCGACGGGGAACTCGGTGCCGTCCTTGCGCAGACCGTGCAGTTCGAGGCCGGCGCCCATGGGACGCACCTGGCGGTTGGCCGTGTACCCGCCCCGGTGCGCGGTGTGCTGGTCGCGGAAGCGGTGCGGGATCAGCAGCTCGACCGGGCGGCCGAGCAGTTCCTCCCGGCCGTAGCCGAACAGCGCCTCCGTCTGGGCGTTGACCAGCCTGACGGAGCCGGTGTCGTCGACGATGACCATCGCGTCCGGCGCCGCCTCCAGCAGGCCCCGGAACCGCTCCTCGGCCCCGCCCGTGTACACGGGGCCCCGGCGGTCGTACCGTCGCCGTTCCCGCGGTTCCGCCTGCACCAACTCGGCCATGTCCCACCTCACCTTGCGTGACGCTTCAGGTCATCACAGCGCCTTCACACCGCCTCCGCTTCGGGATGTCGCTTACTGACCGTTCACGCCCGAACCTGGCCGTCGTCGTCCCGTACGGGCCGCTGCCCGGGCGGGCCCTACCGCTGTCGTGCGCGGGAGCCCGCACGGGCCGGGAGCCCGCACGGGCCGGGAGCCCGCACGGGCCGGGAGCCCGCACGGGCCGGGAACCCGCACGGCCCTCGCCGTACCCTGGACGCCGTGGACGCGAACGACAGCCCCGCCGCCGCGGCCGTCCGGCTCGCCGAAGGCGCCGCGCTGGGCCGGCGCCCGCTGTCGGGGGCCCTCACGGAGGTGGACCTCGACGGCGGGTCGACGGTCGTGGTCAAGCGCGCCGCCGGCCCCGGCGCGGCACGGGCGGAGGCCGCCGGACTGCGCTGGCTGGCCGACACCGGCACGGTGCGGGTGCCGGCCGTCCGCGGTCACGACGAGCACTGGCTGGTGATCGAGCGGGTGGCGACGGGGCGGCCCGGGCCCGAGGCCGCCCTGCGCCTCGGCCGCGACCTCGCCGCCCTGCACGGCGCCGGCGCGCCCGCGTTCGGCTCGCCGCCGCCCGACGGCCCCGAGGACGCCTTCATCGGCCTCGCCCCGATGCGCAACGTCACCGGCGACGACTGGCCCCGCTGGTACGTCGAGCACCGGGTGCTTCCGTACCTGCGGACGGCGGTCGACGACGGCGTGGTGCGCCCCCGCGAGGCCGCCGTCGTGGAGCGGGTCTGCGAGCGCCTGCCCGAGCTGGCCGGCCCCGCCGAGCCGCCCGCGCGGCTGCACGGCGACCTGTGGAACGGCAACGTCCTGTGGGGCGCGGACGGACACGCCTGGCTGATCGACCCGGCCGCGCACGGCGGGCACCGCGAGACCGACCTCGCGATGCTCCACCTGTTCGGCTGCCCCCACCTGGAGCGCATCGTGGAGGGCTACCGGCGGACGGCGCCGCTCGCGGACGGCTGGGAGGACCGGATCGGCCTGCACCAGCTCTTCCCGCTCCTCGTGCACGCGGTGCTCTTCGGCCGGACGTACGCCGAGCAGGCGCTGGCGGTGGCGGAGCGCGCCGCACGCGGGACGGCGTGGACCTGACGGACGAGTCCTGGGCCCGCCCCCCGACCGACAGGGACGGGCCGGCCCGGCACGCCGACGGTGGCGACTACATGCGGTCGCCCTTCGGCTTGCCCCGCTGGTCCGGAGTGCCGTGCGGCGGCGGGCTGGCGGGCTGCGCCGACGTCGCGGGGGACACCGGCGAACCGCTGTGCCCGGCGGACTGCTCGGGACGCAGGGCCCCGGGATCACCGGAGGTCGGCTCGGCGCCCGCCTCCAACTGCTCGAGCCGGGACGTCAGCAGCTCCGTGACCGGTAGCCGGTCGGCGTGCGTGCGCTCGTAGGCGAGCAGTTCCTCCACCTCCGCGGCGGTGAGCGACCGTACGCGGCTCTCCAGGCCGCCGATGGGCAGATGGTCGTAGTCGGGCAGGGGCAGGGTGCTGCGGCCGTGGTCGGCCATGGATCTCACTTCCGTTCGCTCGATCGCCCGGTGCGGTCGTGCGGTGCGTTCTCGTCCGCGGGGCGGCGCGCCCCCTCCGGCTCAGTGGGCGCCCAGACCGCCCCCGCCGAACGAGCCGCTGCTGCCCGGACTCCAGCGTCGCCGCTCCTTGGACGAACTCGTCCGGGTCTGCATGTTGGTCAGTTCGTACGGGGTGAGGGGACGGCCGCCCTTGGGGACCTGGGGCACCTCGTCGGGTTCCCGGTTCTCCCGGACCTCGTGCACGGGCCCCTCCGGCGGCAACTGCGGCTGCTCGTCGGGACGCGGCCGGGGCGGCTCGCTTCGTTTGACACGCGCGCCCAGCCAGAAGCTGCCGGCCAGCATCGCCACGAGAACGACACCCACCAGGAACATCCCCAGGCTGAGCAGGCCGCTCGCGGCGGCCAGCTGCTGAGTTGCGGTACCCATATCAGGCGAATACCCCCCAAACCGCCTGAGAACCGTACGGCGACACCCGTCGCTCTGCGCGCCCGGAGCCTCACCGAGGGCGCCCGGATCTCCCGCCCGGCCCGGGCAGCAGGGCCCTCGGTGACGTGTTTGACGCGGACGCCGGCGGCTACTCGCGCCCTGTGACTTCGACGACATCCCAACAGGAACTCTTCCGGTTCCTGGAGGACCGCTTCGCCTGCGCACAGGCGTGCACCGAGTGCGCCCGGGCCTGTGCGCTGCGCGCGAGCCTCGTGGATCCGGACGGAACCGAACAGCAGGAACTGGTACGCCGCAAGGGCATCATGTGCGCGGAGGTCTGCGACGCGACCTGCCGCGTCCTGTCCGAGGACAACCGGCTGGACGAGGACGGCATCCGTGTCCAGCTCGAGTGGTGCCGCACCGTCTGCCTGGAGTGCGCGCACGCCTTCGACAAGCAGCCGGGCGCCGAGGAGAGCGCGGCGGCCTGCCGGGCCTGCGCCCAGGCCTGCACCGACTTCATGGCCACGCTCGGCTGAGCCGGAGCTCTGGACGGCGCGGGACGGCCGTGCTCGGTCGCGGCGGTGGGGCGGCCGTCTCGGCCGGGACGCGCAGGGTGGTCGCGCCGGCCGGGACGGTGCACGACAGCCGCGCCGGCTGAGGTGACACGGGAGAGCCGCCGCCGGGCAGGGACGGTGCATGACGCCCGCTCCGGCTGAGGTGACGAGGGAGGGCCGCCAGGCACGGACGGTGCCGGCCGCGCTCGGCCGGGACGGCGCAAGCGCACTCGCACTCGGCCGGGACGGCGAGCGCACCTGCCTCCGCCATTCCCAATTTCTGGAACACGTTCTACGGTGTGCGCCGTCAGGAGACCGGCCTTGGGAAGCCAGGAGGCGCCGTGCACCTCGACCACACCCCCGAGCAGCTGCGGCTGCGCAACGAACTGCGCGCGTACTTCGCCGCGTTGGTGCCGGACAACGCCTACGCCCGGCACGCCGACCCCGTCGCCGCCAAACGCTTCTACCGGGCGACCATCCGCCGGCTCGGCGCGGACGGCTGGCTGGGCGTGGGCTGGCCCGAGGAGTACGGCGGCCGCGGGCTGACCCCGATCGAGCAGTTCGTGTTCTTCGACGAGGCCGCCCAGGCCGGCGTCCCCCTGCCGCTGATGGCGCTCAACACCGTCGGTCCGACGATCATGCGCTACGGCACGGACGAGCAGAAGGCCTTCTTCCTGCCGCGGATCCTCTCCGGCGAGATCGACTTCGCCATCGGCTACAGCGAACCCGACGCGGGCACCGATCTCGCCGCCCTGAAGACCCGCTCGGTGCGCGACGGCGACCACTACGTCGTCAACGGCCAGAAGATCTGGACGACGAACGGCGACACCGCCGACTGGGTCTGGCTCGCGGTCCGCACCGACCCGGACGCCCCACCGCACCGGGGCATCAGCATGCTGCTGGTACCGACCACCGACCCCGGCTACTCCTGCACGGTCATCCGCACCCTCGCCTCCCACGACACCACCGCCAGCTACTACGAGAACGTCCGCGTCCCCGTCTCCCACCGCGTCGGCGCCGAGAACGAGGGGTGGCGGCTGATCACCAACCAGCTCAACCACGAGCGCGTCACCCTCGCCGCCCACGGCACCATGGCGATCCGCGCGCTGCACGACGTCCAGCGCTGGGCGACCGGGACGAAGCTCGCCGACGGCCGCCGGGTGATCGACCTGCCCTGGGTGCGCCGCCGGCTCGCGCAGACACACGTGCGGCTCGACGCCCTGAAACTGCTCAACTGGCAGATGGTCGGCGCCCTGCAGAACGGCACCCTCACCCCCCAGGACGCCTCCGCCGTCAAGGTCTACGGCTCCGAGGCGCGCCGCGAGGCCTACGCCTGGCTGATGGAGGTCGTCGCGGCGCCGGGCGCGCTCCAGGAGGGCTCCGCCGGGCAGGTCCTGCACGGCGAACTCGAACGCGGCTACCGCTCCGCCGTGATCTTCACCTTCGGCGGCGGCAACAACGAGATCCAGCGGGAGATCATCTCCTGGATCGGCCTGGGGATGCCGCGGGTCCGGCGATAGCCCGCCGTGTGACCGACATCTCCATGCGCCCCGAGCCCCGCGGGAAGCGCCGCCGGTGCTACGGCTCGCGTCTGCACCCCGGGGCGGTGAGCAGGAGGTACGGGCTCGAGCCGGCCGACTCCGCCGGCGCCTGCCGCGCGCGCCGGCACGGCGATCGACGCCGTCGGCCGGTGCGGCGCGCCGCGGCCTCGCCGAGTTCCCGGCCGCGCTCAGGTCGAAGGGTCCGGGGCAGCGCCGGCCTCGTACGCGCCCCGCTGGGCGGGAGGCAGCCGTCCGTCGGCACCCTCACGGTCCCGGGCCGTCCGGCCCCGCAGGGGCAGCCGCACGTACGTCACGCGGGCTCGCGCCGAGTTCACGGCGGCAGGCCTTGTTGAAGGTCTGGAGATCGGCGATGCCCACGGCAGCGGCGATGGCGGTGATGGACAGGGTGGAGGACAACAGGAGGTGGCGGGCGCGTTGCAGGCGTCGGTGCCGGATGTACGACACGACCGTGAGGCCGGTCTCGGCGCGGAACACGCGGGTCAGATGTGTGTGGGAGATTCCGACGGCGCGAGCGATGTCCGGCACGGACAGCGGGCCGGCCAGGTGTTCCTCGACGTAGGCCTGGGCGGCTGCCACGAAGGGGTGGCGGCGCCCGGCTCCCTCGCCCCTCGGCAACTCGGCGATGCGCCACAGAGCGGTCCAGACCTCGGCCGTGGCTCGCGGGGGAGAAGTCGGCATGGCCGTCACCGCATGACGGAGCAGGTCGGCCAGGCGGGTGCTCTCGGCCGCGGCGTCCTGCATCACCGGCACCACCCGCGCGGTTCCGCCGTCGTGCAGCCGCAGATGGACGTAGAAGTGCTCCGACCTGCCCCGGTAGTGGAAGCGCACCTCCGTGTTCGGCGGCACCAGGCTGACGTGGCCGGGGCGTATGGGGTGGACCGTCTGCCCGAGGGACAGAGCACCGTCGTAGTGGTAGAGGTGCAGCTGCCACAGGTCGGGCAGTCGGAAGACGTCGTGGGCGGTGGAGACGCCGTGTACCCCGATGCCGGCGGCGACCACGGTGGGCGCCTCGTCGAGCCGCAGTGTCGCGTGTTTCACGAGGATGGAAAACTACCAGCACTGGACGATTTCAGCCCACGACCGATCCGGACGGGGCACGTACGTTCGTCGCATGTCAACCAGCAAGCAACTCCTGACATCGGTTCAGGTGGCGCGCTTCGTCGCGCAGGGGTTCCTGCGCCTGGACGGGGTGGTGCCGCAGGAGATCAACGAACGGGCCGTCGCGGCCCTGGCCGAGGGCCTGCCGGACGTGGCCTACGGCACTCCGCTGGACGGGGCGTTCGCGCAGGACACCTTCGTCCACGAGCTGCTCGCCCTGCCGGTCGTCGCAGGTGCTGTCGAGAGCCTGGTCGGCCCCGAGCCGACCGTCGACCACCATGCCGTTCATGTGCGCGAGCCGCACGAGGGACAGGCGCAGCCGCTCCACGGTGACGCGATCATCGACGTGCGGCCGGACGCGTTCGACATTCAGCTCATGTACTACCCGCACGAGGTGACCGCCGAGATGGGCGGCACCCTCAGCGTGCCGGGCAGCCATCTGCGCAGGATCAACGAGACGGACGTCGGCCGCGTCCAGAACCTCAGGGGGCAGACCCGTCTCACCTGCCCGGCCGGCACCGTCGTTCTCGTGCACCACGGCATCTGGCACAGTGGCCGCCGCAACGACACCGCGCACCGTCGCTTCATGTACAAGATCCGCCTCAACCCGACCGTGCCGCAGGTGCGTCTGTGGGACGTCTCCGACCTGCACGACCCGGCGGTGACCGCGGAACTCAATACGTACTTCCCCTGGTACGAGTGGGCCACGGGCCGACTGGAGATCTACAACCGGGTCCTGCTGTGGCGGGCCCTGACCGGTGACGACTCGTTCGATGTCGAGTACTGGGTCACGCGCGTCAGCAACCGGCCGACCCTGAGGAGTCACGCATGAGGCAGCAGGTTCTTGTCCTCTATCTCGCGACGTCGGCGCTGGACTCCGACGTCGTCGGCTGGTCCCGGTACGACGGGACCGGCCGGACCCGTCCGACGACCGGTGACGGTGACGAGCCGCCCTACCCCACAGGGCTTGCCGCGCTGCACGACGGGTGGCGCCTGTTCCAGGCCTCCCAACTGCTGCCGCCCCAGTCCGGTCACGAGTACGACGTCTCCTTCCTCAAGCACGAGTTCTTCTTCGAGAAGGTGGCGGACGGCTCCCTCCCCTGACCCGGCGCCGGAACTGCTGCCGGTGACCTGCGACGGCAGTGCCGGTCGACGGACCGGATCCCGACGCGGCCGGGCTCCGCCCCGGGGGTGCCCCGAGGGAATCGCGCTGACGCACTCAGTGAAGGAGACACCGATGAAGGGCATGCAGATGACATTCGAGGTTCGGTGGCGGAGGCACGGGAGGCGCACGGGGGTGCTCGCCGCGGTGACCGCCTTGATGGCGGCGCTTGTGAGTGCCTTGGGTACCGTCGGGACGGCGCAGGCGGCCACCGTGGATCCGAGCGCGTCGTACGTGCTGGTCAACCGTGGCAGCGGCAAGGTGCTCGACGTGGCGGGCGCGAGCACCGCCGACGGGGCGGTCCTGTCGCAGTGGAGCCGCCACGACGGGGCCAACCAGCGGTTCCAGTTCGTCGATTCGGGTGGTGGCCACTACCGGTTGAGGGCGCTGCACTCCGGCAAGGTGCTGGATGTCCTCAACTACTCCACCGCCGACCACGCGGGCATCGTGCAGTGGAGCGACGCCAATGGCACCAACCAGCAGTTCCGGCTGGCCGACTCTTCGGACGGTTACGTCCGGCTGATCAACCGCAACAGCGGCAAGGCCGTCGAGGTGCAGAACGCCTCCACCGCGGACGGCGCCAAGGTCGTGCAGTTCACCGACCGGGGCGGGGCCAACCAGCAGTGGCAACTGGTCCGCACGACGGGAGTGGCGGCGCAGGCGCACATCGCGGGACGGGTCAAGGACGCCGGGAACACGGTGCAGTTCAGCTGGCCCGGCGTGTACTTCGAGGGCCGCGTCAGCGGCACCGGTGTGGGCATCGTGCTCAACGATTCGGCCGCCGACTACGACGTCCGGATCGACGGATCCACCGTCGCCACGCTCGTCACGCCCGGCAACACCACGCACTGGATCAACGGCCTGTCCAACAGCACGCACACCGTCCGTCTCGTCAAGCGCAACGACACCCCATGGGACACCAGCACGTTCGGAGGCTTCGTCGCCGCGCCCGGAGGTGCCGTACTGAGCAAGCCGGCCGCCCGCAACCGACAGATCGAGTTCATCGGCGACTCCCTCACGGTGGGCTACGGCAACCTCTCGACCTCCCGCACCTGCACCGGGGACCAGGTCAAGCGGACCACCAACGCCGACGTGAGCTACGGCGCCCTCACCGCCCGGCAACTGAACGCCGACTACCAGATCAACGGCTACTCGGGCCTGGGCATGGTCCGCAACTACAACGGAGGATCCCCGGACGTCACCTACCGGACCTTCTACGACCGTGCCCTGCTGAACGTGCCCGGCGACGTCTGGCAGAACCCGGGCACCTGGCGCCCCCAGGTCGTGGTGGTCAACCTCGGCACCAACGACTTCTCGACCGCCATCAACCCCGGTGAGCCGTGGACGTCCGACAGCCTCGCGGCCGGCTACCGCACCGCCTACGGCGACTTCATCCAGAAGCTGCGGTCGCGCTACGGGGCCGACACGACCATCGTGGCGGTCGGCGCCGGCCGGTACGCCGGCCACGTCCAGCAGGTGGTCAAGGCGCGCAACGACGCCGGCGACAGCCGGGTCCGCTACTGGTTCCTCGACGACTCGGGCCTGGACTTCCTCGGCTGCGACTGGCACTACTCGGCCCACGACGACCGACTCATCGCCGACCGGCTCACCTCGTTCGTCGCCGGTCTGCCGACGGGCTGGTGACGGCACCGACCGAGAGCGTCACGGGGTCCGACCAGGGACATCCGACTCCCGGAACGGTGCGGCTCACCCGACGGTGGTGAAGGCCGACCCCTGAGTGCCGCCCGGGGGTCGGCCTCGACGGCCTCGGCCGGAGGTCGGGCGGGGCCTGCCCGCGCGGCGGCGGGCCCCCTGCTCGTGCCCGCGGAGCAGTGCGCCCGTCGCCCGCGCTCGCCCTGCGCAGTGCGTCGTCGTGGCGCGCACCGCGGGACGACGGCGACGACCGGCTGCCCGGGACAACGCTCCGGGGGGCCGTCCCCCGCGGCGACCGGGCCTCGTCGGCCGGTGGTGCCGGCCCCTCCGGGGCGGCGGGCTCCCGCACCGGACCTGCGGTGCCGTCGACGTGCCGGCGCGCGGGACCAGCGACGGTCCGCGGTCTCGATCTCAGTGGGGCGCAGTCTCGGGGAGGGTCTGCGCGCACCAGATCGTCTTGCCGTTGGTCGTGTGCCGGGTGCCCCAGCCCTGGGTGAGCTGGGCGACGAGCAGCAGCCCCCGGCCGCCCTCGTCGAAGGTGCGCGCCCGGCGCAGGTGCGGGGCTGTGTTGCTGGAGTCGGAGACCTCGCAGATCAGGGAGGTGTCGCGGATCAACCGGAGCCGGATCGGTGGCTCGCCGTATCTGATGGCATTGGTGACCAGCTCGCTGACGACCAGCTCGGTGACGAACGCCGCCTCCTCCAGGCCCCAGGCGTCCACCTGGTCGACGGCGAACTTCCTGACGCGCGGCACCTGCGCGGTGTCGGGCTCGACGTCCCAGTCGGCGACGTGGTGGGGATCCAGCGCATGAGTGCGAACGAGCAGCAGGGCCGCGTCATCGGTGCGCCGTTCGGGAAGCATCGCGTCCATCACCGTGTCGCACAGGGCCTCCAGCGAGGCGGCCGAGGGGTCCAGGGCGCGCTGCAGTTCGGTGGTCCGCTGGTCTACGTCGCGCTCGCGGCTCTCCACCAGTCCGTCGGTGTAGAGGGCGAGCAGGCTGCCCTCCGGCAGTTCGAGCTCGGTGGCCTCGAACGGCAGACCACCGATGCCGAGCGGGGGTCCCGGCTGGGCGGAGACCGGGGTCCTGGTGCCGTCCGGGGAGATGATCAGCGGCAGGGGATGGCCGGCACTCGCCAGTGTCAAGCGCCGGGAGACAGGGTCGTAGACGGCGTACAGGCAGGTGGCCCCGGTCTCGCCGGTCGGCTGGAAGTGGCCGGTGGGCTGGAGGTCGCTGGCGAGGTGGAGGACGAGGTCGTCCAGGTGGGTCATCAGCTCGTCCGGCGGTAGGTCGACGTCGGCGAGGGTGCGGACCGCCGTACGCAGCCGGCCCATGCTGGCCGAGGCGTGCAGGCCGTGGCCGACGACATCACCGACGACCAGTGCGACCCGGGCGCCGGACAGCGGAATGACGTCGAACCAGTCACCGCCCACTTCCGTGCCGGTCCCGCCGGGCAGGTAGCGGGATGCCACCTCCACCGCCTCCTGGATCGGCAGTCCCTGAGGCAGCAGGCTGCGTTGCAGGGTCAGCGCGGTCGTGCGCTCGCGTGAGTACCGGCGGGCGTTGTCGATGGCGACGGCTGCCTTGGCGGTCAGCTCTTCGGCGAGGATCAGGTCGTCGGCGGTGAAGGCCTCGGGCCGGTCGAGACGGGAGAAGGCGACGACGCCGAGGAGTGCGCCGCGCGCCCGGAGCGGCACGGTGATCCGCCCCGTCAGCCCGTCCGCCGCGATGGACTCGTTGATCACCGGGTTGCCCGGTGGCCAGTGGGCCGGGTCGGCGGCGAGCCCGGGCCCGAAGGCCCACTCGCCGCCCTGTCCGGGCTCCGCGGCGAGCTCGACCGTGGACCTGCCGGTGGCCATGCAGCGGGCGGCGACGGAGTCGGCAGGGTGACTGACCGGCGTTGTGGGCCCGGCAGCCGCGTCGGTGCCCTCCTTCGCGCTGTGCTGGGCGGCACGGCTGAGCGTGATCGTCTCGTCGGGGTCGAACGCGGAGACGGAGGGCGGTTCCTCGCCGCGCAGCACCTCGCCGAAGAGATCCACGCTGACGAGGTCGACGAATCTCGGCACCGGGGTCATGGCCAGTTCCTGGGCGGTGCCGATCACGTCGAGTGTCCGGCCGATGCCGGCGCTGGCCTTGTTGAGGATGAGCAGGCGTTGCCGAGCCCAGTACTCGGCGCTCATGTCGAATCCCCAGTTGGCGATCGCTCGGACCGTGCCCTCGGCATCCCGGACGGGCCAGATGCTGGTGGCCCAGGCATTGGCGTAGTCACTGCCGCGAGGGCGGAAGACGGTGATCAGACGGGTGGCCTCGCCCGTCCTCGCCACCTCGGCGAGCGCGTCGGTGTAGGGCTTGTCGTCCCTTTCGGGATACAGCGCGCGGTCGAATTCGGGAAGCACCTCGCGGTAGTGCTTACCGAGCACCTGCTCCTCGGAGTGCGCGATCACCCGGCCCGAGGAGGCGTTGATCCACAGGAACCGCAGCTCGGGGTCGTAGACGCCCAGAGCGAAGGGGGACTGCTCGAAGGCCCGGTCGGCGATCACCGGGCGGCGTCCCCACCGCTGGACGGTCATCACGTGACCCAGTGCCCGCCCGTCGGGGCCGAACAGCGGGTAAACGGTGACCACGGCGTCCACCGTGGAGCCGTCCCGGTGGCGCAGGGGGATGAACCCCGTGGGGTCGGGGCCGACGCCGTAGCCCTCGGGGAAGCCGGGCGGCGCGGGATCGACCAGCAGATCCGTCACGGGGCGCCCGACCGCGTCCTGCGCTGTCCAGCCCAGCAGCAGCCGGCCCCCCTCGCTCCAGCCGCTCACCCTGCCTTCCGGGTCCACCACGGCCACGGCCGTGGGGGAGTCCCGCTTGCCGTCCATCTCCACGCGCCACGCCTCCGTCCGGACAGCCGGGCCCGTCAGGGCTGGTTTCCAGCGGCTCCCTCCAGCCTAGATCGGCCCCCGCTCCACGGCGCGCCGGTCGGTGTCTTCGGGTGCCGGGTGCCGGGTGCCGGAGCGACCGGGGCCGGGGGCTTTCGGCACCCCCCGACAGCAGCCGCAGCGCGCACACGGGGGAGCGCTCCCGTCGGAAGCGCTCCCCGCGGCATGGTCGGTCAGCAGGTCGCGTTGGTCTGGGTCAGGAGGCCGAGCCGCCAAGGGAGGCGGTTGTAGTCGCCGCCCGCGTTGGGGTTCATGCCCTGGTAGAGGTACTGGAGCCGGCACGCGGGGATCGTGAGCGTCTGGTCGTAGCCGGCACGGATCATCTCGCCGTGGCTGATGTCCCGGGTCCAGGCGCCCGAGGGGAAGGAGACGTTGTTGGCCCGTGCGAACGGGTTGCTCTCGGACGCGGCCAGGGGCGTCCAGGACCCGCCGAGGCTGCTCGTCGTCCAGGAGCGGAAGTAGCGCCGGCCGTCCGATCCGATGGCTTCGACGAGGAGCAGGTACTGGTTACTGCCCTGCACCTTGTACACGTTGCTCGCCTCGAACAGGGCGTACTTGGAGTCCTGGGCCGCGATGACGGTGTCGGTGAAGCCGTTGGGGAACTGGCCGACGCTCGTCCGCGAGCGGTACAGGTGTCCGTTGTCGTCGGAGGAGAACAGGTAGCAGTTGGCGCTGTCGCAGATCACCCACATGTCGACCCAGTGGCCGTTGCCGATGTTCTGCCGGATGATGTCGGGCATCGACGAGTAGAAGTGACGGGGCGCGCTCCACCCGTTCGGGTTGTTGATGTCGGGGTTGGTGGAGTAGGAGGCGTTGCCGGTCTGGTACACGAGGTACCACAGGCGTTGCGGCGCGTAGTAGAACACCTGCGGCGCGGCCCGGTAACCGGACCCGATGGCGGTGCGGTCGAGGTAGTGGTGCGTGGCCGACCCGGCCTGGGACCAGTCGCTGAAGTTCAGGTAGACCAGGTTGTAGCCGGAGGAGCTGGCGACGCTCGCGAACACGTGGTACTTGCCGTTGTACTGGACGACCGTCGGGTCCTTGATCCCGGCGATGTTGTGGGTCGAGTCCGGCTTCGGCGAGATCAGCTGGCCGCTGGAGCTCCACGAGAATCGGCTGGGCAGAGCGGCGGCGTCGGTGGCGCTGCGGGTGGCGGCGGGCGTGCCGCCCAGTGTGGTCAGCACGGGGTTGTACGCGGCCTTCTTGTTGCCGTTGCGGTCGAACAGCAGCGGGTTCTCCGAGGCCCGCCAGGAGTCGCTGTCCCGGATGCCCCAGACCGTGATGCCGGTGCAGCGCGCGACGTTCATGCAGGCCCTGACCGTGTTCGCGTACGCGGTCGGTGACGCCTGCGCGATGTCCAGTTCGGTGATCTGGACGTCCACGCCGAGGGCGGCGAAGTTCGACAGCGTGCTCTGGAAGCTGGCGGGCGGGCCGCCGGTGCCGAAGTGCGCCTGGAGCCCGACGCAGTCGATGGGCACGCCGCGCGCCTTGAAGTCGCGGACCAGGCGGTAGACACCCTGGGTCTTGGCCGCGTTCCAGTCCTCGATGTTGTAGTCGTTGTAGCAGAGCTTGGCCGCCGGATCGGCCGTCCGGGCCGTGCGGAACGCCTGCTCGATGAAGCCGTTGCCCAGCACGTCCCGGAAGACCGAACTGCGGAGCTGGCCGCTGGGGCCGTCGGCGAAGGCCTCGTTGACCACGTCCCAGGAGTGGATCCGGCCCTTGTAGCGGTTCATCACGGTGGTGATGTGGTTGTTCATCACGCCGCGCAGGGTGTTCGCGTCCCTGATGGAGCTGACCCAGCCGGGCAGTTGGGAGTGCCAGACCAGGGTGTGGCCGCGCAGGCGCTGACCGCGGGCCTGCGCGCGGTTGGCGATCTGGTCGGCGGGGCCGAAGTTGAACGAGCCGCGGGACGGCTCGGTCGTGTCCCACTTCATCTCGTTCTCGGGCGTGACCGAGTTGAACTCACGGTCCAGGATCCTCGTGTACGTCGTGTCACCGAGCCGGCCCGCGGCCACGGCGGTGCCGAAGTACCGTCCGGACTGGGCCGCCTGGGCGCCCAGCGTGGAGGCCCGGGCGGCGTCGGGCGTGCCGGTCGCGGTCCCGGGAGTCACCAGGACGGTCGCGGCCACCAGGCCCAGGACCGAGGCCCGGCGGAAGCCGAGCCGTTTCAGCGCACTCATGGTTCTCCTCGTGGGGGGTGGGTGGGGGGTTGCGTGGTGCGATCGGTGAACCTCGTCAGGGCGTGGACAGCTCGAACCGCGTGACGCGGACCGCGCCGCCGAGTGCCTGCGTGGCGTGGTTGAAGAGGGCGAATCGGTAGCCCATGAAGAACCGCCAGTCGTTGCCCAGGGGGAAGGCGGGTCCGAGGCGGGTGAAGGTGGTGCCGTCGGTGCTGTAGGAGAAGGTGCCGAGGCGTCCGGTGCCGGGACGGATGTCCGCGGTCGCGCGCAACCAGACGCGGCTGCCCGGGACGGCCGCGCTCGCGGCCTCGGTGCCGGTGCCGGTGGTGTTCCAGTTGCCGTCCATGGTCAGCCCGTTGACCATCACCAGCCGGGGGACGCCACCGTCGCGCTTGACGCCGATCCAGGCGGAGGAGTCACGCAGCAGCGCGAGTCCGGCCCGGTCGCCGTCCCGCATCCCGGAGTGGTCGAGCTGGATCGTGGCGGTGGATGTGGGGCCCTGGATACGGTGCGTCAGGGTGTTGCGGGCCGAGTAGAGGTCCCTGGTGACGGTCGCGGTCCGCAGGGTCAGCCCGTTGCCGACCGACCACTTGGTGTTGTCCGGGTTGTGGTTCCACTCCCACCTCGGCTTGAGGCTCGTGCCGTCGAAGGTGTCGGGGCCGGTCATGGGGGTCACCTGGCGGGGTGGGGTGGGCACGGCCGGACTGGGATACGAGGTGCCCCATGCGCCGTTGACGAGTTGCACGACGGGCCAGCCGTCCGACGTCCAGGTGACGGGTGCCAGGGCGGGCATCCGGCCGCCGGGGTACGCGTCGACGAAGGCCATGTAGTACCAGGCGCCGCTCTGCGTCTGCACCAGCCCGCCCTGGTGCGGGACACCGCCGCCGGGGATCGGCCCGCGCAGGTCGAGGAGGACCTGCCGCATCGTGTACGGACCGAAGGGGCCGCCCGACGACTTCAGGATGTACTGGCCGTTCGCGGGGCGGGTCAGGAAGATGTAGTACCGCCCGTTGATCTTGTAGAAGCGGGCCCCTTCGAGGGTGCCGACGCTCGACGGTGTCGTGAACACCTGCTGGGTGCGGACCTGGGTGCGGCCGTCGGGCGAGAGCTGGGCCACGTTGATGGTGGTGTTGCCGTACGCCACGTAGAGGGTGTCGTCGCTGTCGACGAGCAGCCCCGCGTCGTAGTAGGGCGTGCTGATCGTCGTCAGCCTGTTCCACGGCCCTTCGACGGCGGTGGCGGTGTAGATGTACGTCCGGGCGAAGTCGATCTGGCCGAGCCAGTAGAAGGTCCTGTTGCTCGGCCGGTAGGCCAGTGACGACGCCCAGATTCCCCTCACGTAGCCCCGGGCGCCGTTCAGGTCGTACTTGGCGCCGAAGTCGAGCACGGGCACCGAGTGACCGGCGATCTCCCAGTTCACCAGGTCGTACGACCGCAGGACGGGCGCGCCCGGCGAGTAGTGCATCGTCGAGGCCGAGGCGTAGTAGGTGTCGCCGACACGGATGACGTCGATGTCCGCGAAGTCCTGCCAGATCACCGGGTTCGTGTAGGCCGCCGCGGTGGCGGAGGTCGGCACTCGGGCGGCGGCGGAGGCGGTACCGGGGGCCGCTGTCGGAGGAACCAGGGCAGCGGCGGCCAGGCCACCGGCGGCCGTCAGAGCGCGACGACGGGACAGGTTTTGATCAGTCCATGACATTTGCACGGGTGGCGTCTCCTTCGGTGGCCCAGCCGCGATGGTTGGAGTGGTCCGGAGGTGCCCTGCTCGGTTCGTGCGGAGCGGCTGCTCTGTATACGGGATGTCGAACACGGGTTGATGTGTCGAGCTCTCTGGATGATAAGAGGCCGGTGAACCCCGTCAATACCTCTCGCACGAATCGTGTGTGGCTTCGAAACATTCGAAGCAAATGATCCCATGTCCTCACGGGTGCATTGCCTGAAGGGTAGTTAAGTGTCGCCTTTGTTAGCTTTCGCGGCCGTCCAGTGGTGGCAGTTCGGTAGTGGATGTTGACATGTTCGGTGGCCTCTCTAATATCCGTGGAGCCTTGAGTTTCCGAATGGGTAACGAAATTTCGAACCACTCTGTCGTGTCATGGACGTGACATTGCTCTTGTCGGTTTCCGCCCATGGCACCCTTCCGTCCAAGGAGTCCCAGTGCCCAGACGCTCAGGCGGACGACTGCTCCGCCTCCTCGCGGCCACCGTGTTGACGGTCACCGCGTCCGTGACGGCCTCCGCGCACTCCACCGCCTCGGCCGCGCCGGGCAGCCCGGCGCTCACCCCGCCACTGGGCTGGAACAGCTGGAACAGCTTCGGGTGCGGGATCACCGAGACGCAGGTCCGCCAGGCCGCCGACGCGATGGTGTCCTCCGGCATGCGGGACGCCGGCTACCGGTACGTCGTCGTCGACGACTGCTGGTTCGACCCGCAGCGCGACGCGGCGGGCAACCTGCGGGCCAATCCGGCCAAGTTCCCCAGCGGCATGAAGGCGCTCGGGGACTACATCCACGGCAAGGGCCTGAAGTTCGGCATCTACCAGGTGCCGGGCGAACGCACCTGCGCACAGACCACCGGCGCCTACCCGGGGTCCACCGGCAGCAAGGGCCACGAGAGGCAGGACGCCGCCACGTTCGCCTCGTGGGGCGTCGACTACCTCAAGTACGACTGGTGCTCCTCCAGCGGCACTCGCGACGAGCAGGTCGCGCGGTTCACGCTGATGCGCGACGCCCTGCGCGCCACCGGGCGGCCGATCGTCTACAGCATCAACCCCAACAGCTTCCACGCCATCACGGGCGCCACGTACAACTGGGGTGAGGTCGCCGACCTGTGGCGGACGACCGAGGACCTGCTCGACATCTGGCAGAACAACAACACCAACAGCTACCCGATGGGCGTCGGCAACGTCCTGGATGTCACGGCGCCCTTGGCGGCGCAGTCGGGTCCGGGGCACTGGAACGACCCCGACATGCTGGTCGTCGGCCGTCCCGGTCTGTCACTGACCGAGTCCCGCTCCCACTTCGCCCTGTGGGCGCTGCTCTCGGCCCCGCTCATGGCCGGCAACGACATCCGCACCATGTCCGCCGACGTGAGCGCGATCCTGCGCAACCCCCGCCTGCTTGCGGTGAACCAGGACTCGCTGGGCGCGGGCGGACGCAGGGTGCGCGACGACGGCAGCACCGAAGTGTTCGCCAAGCCCCTGTCCGACGGCTCGGTCGCCGTGGGCCTGTTCAACCGGGGGAGCGGCACGGCGACGGTCACCACCTCGGCCGCCCAGGTCGGCCTGTCCGGTGGGCCGTTCACCCTGACGGACCTGTGGACCGGCGGCACGTCCAGCACATCCGGGCAGATTTCGGCGAGCGTCCCCGCGCACGGCGTGGCCGTGTTCCGGGTGAGCGGTGGCAGTCCGCTGGCCGCCACGACCTCGCGGCTGCGCGGCACCGCGTCCGGCCGCTGCCTGGACGTGGACAACGCCTCGACCGCGGCCGGGTCCACCGTACTGATCTGGGACTGCCACACGGCCGCCAACCAGCTGTGGACCACGTGGGCCGGAGGCGAGATCCGGGTCTTCGGCGACAAGTGCCTGGACGCCTACAACCAGGGCACCACCAACGGCACCCGGGTCATCACCTGGCCCTGCAACGGCCAGGACAACCAGAAGTGGACCGTGGGCTCCGACGGGTCGATCCGCAACGTCCGTGCCGGGCTGTGCCTCGACGTCAACGGAGCCGGCACCGCCAACGGGACCCCGTTGGTTCTGTGGACGTGCAACGGCCAGACCGGCCAGAAGTGGAGCCGCACGTGAAGGACATAGCCCACCGGCCGACAGCGCACCCGCCGTCCGGCCCCCGGGAAGCCATGGTGATCCCGGCTCTGGCGTTACCCGCCACCGGTACGAGGCGCACCAGGGCAGTCGCCCTGATCATGGGCCTCCTGCTGGCGTTCGCCATCGTTCCCGCCCTGGTGCACCCCCCGGCGGCCAGGGCGGACAACCCCATCGTTCAGCACGTCTACACTGCCGATCCGGCCCCGCTGGTCCACAACGGACGGGTCTACCTCTACACCGGGCACGACGAGGACGGTTCCACCTACTTCACCATGAAGGACTGGAGGGTGTGGTCCTCCGCCGACATGGTCAACTGGACCGACCACGGCTCCCCGCTCAGCCTGGCCACCTTCAGCTGGGCGTCCGCCGACGCCTGGGCGGGACAGGCCGTGCAGCGCAACGGCCGGTTCTACTGGTACGTGCCCGTGAAGAACCGGGCGACCGGCCGGATGGCCATCGGCGTGGCGGTGGCGGACAGCCCCACCGGCCCGTTCCGGGACGCCCTCGGCCGTCCGCTGGTGGAGAACGGCGAGATCGACCCGACCGTCTTCATCGACGACGACGGCCAGGCCTACCTGTACTGGGGCAACCCGAATCTGTCGTACGTCAGGCTGAACGCCGACATGACCTCCTACTCGGGCGGCGTCAGCAGGATCCCGCTCACCACCGCGGGGTTCGGCACCCGCACCGGTGACCCCAACCGTCCCACCCTGTACGAGGAGGGACCCTGGGTCTACAAGCGGAACGGCCTGTACTACATGGTGTTCGCGGCCAAATGCTGCTCGGAATTCATCGCCTACTCCACGGCACCCGGCCCGACCGGGCCATGGACCTACCGCGGGACGGTCATGCCCACCCAGGGCAGCAGCTTCACCAACCACCCCGGGATCGTGGACTTCAAAGGCAATTCGTACTTCTTCTACCACAATGGCGCGCTCCCGGGCGGCGGTGGCTTCACCCGCTCGGTCGCGGTGGAGAGGTTCTCCTACAACGCCGACGGCACGATCCCGATCATCACCATGACGAACACCGGCGCACCCCAGGTCGGCACGCTCAACCCGTACGTACGTCAGGAGGCCGAGACGCTCGCCTGGGGATCCGGGATCGAGACCGAACCGTCCGGCGAAGGCGGGATGAACGTCGGCTGGATCGAGAACGGCGACTACCTCAAGGTCAAGGGCGTGGCCTTCGGGCCGGGCGCGTCCTCCTTCACGGCGCGCGTGGCCTCGGGCGGTGGCGGCGGCACCGTCGAACTGCGCCTGGGTTCGCCGAGCGGGACGGTCGTGGGCCGGTGCGGTGTGCCGAACACCGGGGGCTGGCAGGCCTGGACGACGGTGACCTGCCCGGTCGGCGGCGCGGCAGGAACCCAGGACCTCTACCTGCGGTTCACCGGCGGCAGCGGCTACCTGCTCAACATGAACTGGTGGCAGTTCACCCCGGCCGCCGTGGCGGCACCGCGGTGACCGGCGGCGACGCACGTCCTCGCGCACGCCCACCAACCGACGCGGCGCTGAGCCACGACAGACCCGAGTGCACCGAAGTGATCAGGTGGTTCGGCAGACATCGGAGCCGGGAGCGCCGCCGGCCGTCCGGCCACGCTGCCTGGACTTGAGTGGACGGGCTGTCTCTGTGGTGCCGTCCGCGGCGAGGACCGTCGCCGCGGACGGCTGACCTGGCACCGGACGGCACGCAAGCGCCCGGTGCCGGTCACGTCACGTCCGCGGGTGCCCTGGCTGCCGGCGAGGTGGCAACCAGGGCGAGGGGCCGGTCGGTCGTCGGTCAGGAGGCGGTTGTGACGCGAGTGCCGGTGACCGAGTCACCACCGGAGCCGCGCGGGAGGGTCCGATCCGTGGTCAGGCGGTGACGAGGCACCACCGCCTGCCGCATCTGGCGGTGCGACAGGGGGGAGTCGGCCGGTTCAGCGGTCCAGGGGCTCGTAGTCGAACCAGTCGAAGTGGACGGTTCCCGCAGCCGCGTACATGCCGATGACGCGGCCGGTGAAGCCGCCGGCGACCTCGGTCGACAGGTAGCGGCCGTCGAGCACCGCGAGCTCGGTGAACGTGCCGTCGGGTTGTTCGATGCCGAGGGTGACGACGTCGGGTCCGGTGCACGGCCCGTGCGGAGGCGGTGGGTCCGTGATGGCGACGGCGAGGACCAGTGGCCCGGCGGGCACGGAGCGTTCGGCCACGACCGTGCGCAGGGAGCCGAGGCGCGCGATCACCCGTACGTCCGACCCGGACGCCTCGATCGCGTAGTGGTGCTGCTCGTCCAGCCGGACGGCGAGGCCGCCGCGCCCCTGCCCCGGGTCGATCAGGGTGCGTGCCCGGCAGGTGAGGTGCTGCTGGCGGCGGCCGGTGAACACCACGTCGGGCTCGTCCAGGGAGCCACCCCGCGCGCGGAGCGTCAGCCACCCGGGGCGCTCCTTGGTGGTGCAGAGCTCGGCGGGGCGGTCCCGCACGGAGATCCAGGCCGGCCCGAGTTCGCTGAACTCGAAGTCGTCGCGCCGTTCCTCGGTGGGAGCGGGGGCGGGGGAGAGGGGCCAAGGCAGCGCGGACAGGTCAAGGGTGACCTCGCCGACGACCGGCCAGCCGTCCTCCCAGGTCACGGGCGCCAGGAAGGTCTCCCGGCCGAGTACGTGCCAGCCGGGCGTGCCGCCGCGCGGCCGTACGCCGAGGAAGACCATCCACCACGACCCGTCGGGCCCCCGGACCAGGTCCGCGTGGCCGGTGTTCTGCACGGGGTGGTCGGTGCCGCGGTGGGTGAGGACCGGGTTGGCCGGTTACGGCTCGAACGGGCCGGTGGGGGTGCGGCTGCGGGCGATCGAGACGCCGTGGCCGCGTTCGGTGCCGCCCTCGGCGATGAGCAGGTACCAGTAGCCGCCGATCCGGTACAGATGCGGCGCCTCCGGAGCCTTCGCGCCGGGGCCGCCGGACCAGAGCCGGTGCGGAGTCCCGTACGTCTGTCCGGTGGACGGGTCGATACGGACCTGCGACACCCCGGCGACGGTGCACCAGCAGGTGCCGTCCTCGTCCCAGGCCAGGTCGGGATCGATACCGGGCACGCCCGGCGCGGGGATCGGATCCGACCATGGTCCGGCCGGGTCGGTGGCCGTGACGATCAGGTTGCCACCGCCCTTGCTGCAGTTGGTGACGATCAACCAGAAACGGCCGTCGTGATGGCGCAGGGTGGGGGCGTAGATGCCGCCCGAGGAGACACCTCAGGCGCGTACGGGGTCAACTTGCGGGGCCAGCAAGGTTACAAATGCCGTGTGCTAATCGAACGGATGCCCAGCTCTGCATTCGGGGAGCCTGCGGTGCTTCAGACGTTCAGCGCTGGCGCGGGATGCCCAGCGTCTTTATGAGTTGGGTGAGCTCCTCCCGGAAGAGCTTCTCCGGGCTGGTGGTCTGGGTATGCATGTGGCCGTAGACCTCCAGTGACACGAGGCCGTGCAGGTGCCCCCAGATGCGCAGCGCGAGGGCGACGGCTGCAGGCGGCAAGTCGGGGAAGGCGGGGCGCACCTTGTCGAGGAGCCCGGGATCGAAGTCGGACCAGTCGAAGGCACTGTCCTGGTAGAGGTGCTGGGCGTGGGGCCATGCGGCTGCCGCGAGTGCGGTGAGTCCGGTGCAGACCCGGCGTGCGGCATCCGGGGCGGGGCCTTTCTCGGGGGCCTGGTAGCCGGGAACAGGATCGCCGTAGATGAGCCGGAATCCTTGGGGGTTCACCTGGGCCCAAGTCCGGAAGGCGTTGGCCCACGCCTTGATCCGGAGGGCAGGATCCGTGGCGGGGGTGGCTTCCCAGGCAGTGTCCACGGCGTCGGCCAAAGAGGTGTACACGTCGTTGATGAGCGCGGTAACCAGGTCGTCCCGGGTTGCGAAGTAACCGTAGATGGCATTGGCGGTCATGCCCATCTCGCGGGCAATGGCCCGCAGCGTGATGGCGTCCGGCCCACCCGAGGCCATCAAGGTCAGTGCCACGTTCTTGATTTCGGCCGTGGTCTGGGCCCGTAGCCGCTCGCGCCTTCCCCTGCTACCCGTGACTGTCACAACAGGCACTCTACAGTGTCAACTTAGTGAGCCCAGTATTGAAACTACACGGCGTATAGTTTCTGCACGGCGTCACTTCCGTGGCGTCCACGTCTGCATGCACAGGGGAGAAACATGCACATCGGAGTCATCGGAGCCACGGGGACCATCGGCAGCCGGGTTGTCACTGAGGCCCTCGACCGCGGTCACCAAGTCAGGGCGTTCAGCCGTGACGCCACTCAGGCGCAGCGCGAGGAACGCCGGAACAATGTCACGTGGGCGAGTGTCGACGTCCTGGACCCGAAGAGCATCGTCGACGTCCTGCCTGACCTCGACGTCCTGATCAGCGGGTTCCAGCCGGGCAATGCAGCCAAGGACTTTGAGGACACCGTCCGGCGCTCGATCGCCGACCCCACCGTCTACGCAACGGCGGCGCGGGCCCTGCTGAAGGCTTTGGAAGGCCACCCGCGGACCCGGCTCATCGTGATCGGCGGCGCCGGCAGCCTTGAGATCGAACCGGGAGTGGCGCGCGCCGACTCCGACGAGCTGCTGTACACCGCCCTGAGCCAGATCGGTCTGCCCCGCGAGTACGCCGCAGCGGTACGCGGGCACCGGGATGCCCTCAACGTCCTGCGGACCTCGAACCGGCTGTGGACCTACTTCAGCCCCGCTGAAGAGATCGCCCCCGGGGAGCGCACCGGTCGCTTCAGGATCGGTGGTGACCAGCCGGTACTGGACGCGCAGGGCCGCAGCCGCATCTCGGTGGAGGACGCGGCCATCGCCCTGATCGATGAAGCGGAATTGCCTCGCTTCATCCAGCGCCGTTTCACTATCGGCTACTGACGGCCGCAGCCGACATGCTCGTGGGGGGGGGAGCTTTCCCCCCCCACGGGGTACCGAGATGTCAAGGCACCTTTGATCGCATCAAGCCGCATCGGCGAGCCGAGCAGGGAACGCAGTGTGTTCATCGAACAGTTTGCGGTGCTTGAGGCAGTGGTAGAGCTGTCCGATCATGCGGTTGAAGAGGTTGCGCTGGGCTGCAGCGTGCCAGTCGCCGTGGTCATCGCGCCGTCGCCGGTAGTGGGCCTTGGCGCCGG
This sequence comes from Streptomyces sp. NPDC030143, assembly GCF_055573695.1. NCBI lineage: Bacteria > Bacillati > Actinomycetota > Actinomycetes > Kitasatosporales > Streptomycetaceae > Streptomyces > Streptomyces sp. NPDC030143. The sequence goes on along the minus strand of NZ_JBVIAY010000009.1, from coordinate 152,065 downwards.
GTGAAGCGGTGATGGCGGAGAAGGCCCAGAGGTAGCCGACTGCGTTGAGCCGGTCGTTCTTGACCCATCGCCTGGTGATGCTCGATTTCTTGCCGGAGGCCCGGGTGATGGGCGATGCGCCAGCGTATGCCTTCAGGCCGCGGGCATCCGCAAAGCGGGTCTTGTCGTCTCGGCGAGCACCCGGGCGCCGAGCTGGACGCCGAGGCCGGGGAAGCTGAGGGTGATCTCAGCGTCCGGGTGCTGAGGGAATGCCTCTTCGACCGCCTCGGCCAAGTGGTCGGCGGCGGTGCATGCGGCTTCCAACTGGATCAGGATGGCGAGCATCTGCTTGCCCAGCGCGTCCTCGACCAGCGGTGGCTGGTGCGCGTAGTCGGCACGGAAGACGTCCCGGAGCCGTTCGGCCTCGGCCACGATGCCCCGCTTGCGGCCGGCTCGCTTGAGTGCGGCCTCCAGTTGCGTGCGGGGCAGCCGCGCGGCCCGGGACGGCGTCGGGGCCGCCTTCAGAAGCTCCCGGGCCTCGGGCCGGCACAGACCGCTGCGCCAGGGCTCGAAGGCGGCCAGGGCGGCCGGGTAGTACTCGCGGAGCAGCGAGCGGAGCTGGTTGGACAGCTGCTGCCGGTTCCAGAGTGAGTCCTGCTGAGCGCGTGCGAGGACGGCGACGGCTCGGCCGAGGTCACTGTCATTGGGCAGTGGCCGGTGGGCGTGCATGTCGGTGCGCAGGATGTTCGCGAGCACGAGGGCGTCGCCGGGGTCGGACTTCTTGCGGGAGACGGAGTGCCGGTCGCGGTAGCGGGCGGCAGCCATCGGATTGATCGCGAACACCTGCCGCTTGCCGGTCCGCAGCACCACGACGAGCAGGCCCCGGGAGGTCTCGATCGCGACCGGGATCGGGTTCTCCTCGCTGTCGCCGTACTCGACCACCAGCTCCAGCAGGATCTTGTATCCCGCTGCGTCGTCGGTGATGTGCCGCTTGGCCAGTAACAGGCCGCTGTCGTCGACAAGGGTGACGTCGTGCGTGCGTTCCGCCCAGTCGATGCCGCAGTAGATCACAGTCTTCCTCCCCTTGTTGCTGTTTGCGCTGGTCACGAGCTCATGCGGAACCACGCGGCGACCTGATCCAAGGACTCAGCGCGAGGGCTGGTCCGCCACCTCAGTAGCTGTTCGTGGCACCAGCTCACTCCACGGGCCTCGGTCTATGCAGGAGCTCAAGGGCTCGGGCGTATCAGGAGGTCACCGCGGGGCGGGCTCGCACCACCAACACCAACGAGTGATCAAGGGCGCAGTGATTGACGGTGGCGGTTCGAGGAGGTGCCGAGACGCGCTCGATCTCGTGCGAGGCCATACCTACGACCGGTATACGACAAGGCGTCAGCTCGGCACCCGCTCGACCGCCACCACAGCGAACACCAGACCGCCCGCCGCTCTCCGCTGAGGCTTGCGAGCCCGGCATGGGCAAGGCGTGAGGGCCCCGGTGTTCGAACAGTCCAGGAGCCGCTCTCCTCACCTGAACTGTCCGTACATGGGGATTAGGGCATGGGCGCCGGCAGGCGCAACTGCTCCGGCCCGTCGCGGTGGGTCCGGTGGCGCGACCGCCCGCCGGGAACCGGCGCCCTCGTCATGAGGACGGTCATGGGGACGGACCTTCCCGACGGGGTGTCGAAGCGCTTCACTTCGAAGTGAAGTTAGCGGACCTGTTTCGCGACAAGAGTCCCGGCGCGAGGAAGTTCCCGCCACTCAGGTGTTCGCCGGCAGCCAGTAAGGGAAACCGCGACTGTCGATGCGCTTCGACGATCCTCGCTCACTGCGCCGTCCGCGCCGCTTGCCGGGGGGATCCGTTTCGTGGCTTCTCCGTCCCCGTCCGCCGCCCGGGGCTGCCTTCGCCCCTGAGCAACGCCCTCCTGCGCCTGCCCGGCACCGTCCGCGTACCGGCCACCCTCGGCTTCCTCGGTCCGGGCGGGCAGCCGCCCACCGTGGAGTGGGGTCGTCCGCTGTCGGATAGCCAGCCGTACGTGGAACCGGCGCACTCCGGACCGGACTCGGCCCGGCGTGCGTGCTCGTCATGCTCCGCGTACTCGCCCTCTCCGGGCGCGGGGGGGGGGGGGGGGGGGAGGAGGGGGGGGGGGGGGGGAAAGGACAAGGTCAACGAGGGGA
>NZ_JBVIAY010000009.1:10826-149904 GCF_055573695.1 Streptomyces sp. NPDC030143 | reverse complement strand
TACCCCTCCCCCCCCCCCCCCCCCTGCCCCCCCCCCCCCCCCCCCCCCCCCCCCTCCCATCCCCCCTCCCCCCCCCCCCCCCCCCCCCCCCGCGCCGGACGTCCCGCCGGTCCCGCGGGACAGATGCTCGGGCGGGGGCGGCAATCAGTGCCGGGCGAACTGGACCCCGGTCGGTTGCGCGACGTTCGGCAGCAACGCGGCCCCGGTGACGGTCAGTCGTTCTCCGTAGACGTCCGTGATCCTGATCGAACTGCCGCAGCCGCTGCCGTTGGTGGACAGGAAGTAGTTGTATTCGGTGCGGGGCAACTGCCGCCAGCCGTCGCCGGTCCTGACCTCCAGGCGCGCGACCGGGTTCCGGTGGCCGATCACCTGGATGCCGCACCAGTAGGGGCTGGATCCGGTTTTGTATCTGATGGAGATCGTGTCGGACGTGCTGGGGCTCAACAGCTGCCAGGTGATCGGGATCCGGCCGACCTTGAGGTCGGCGAGCTTGGCGAAGGCCTCCTGGCTGAGGTCGAGTTGCCCGGGCGCGCAGGGCAGGGGGCATTCGTTGGTGATCCGCACCGTGATCGACTTGCCGTTGGCCGCGCGGACGAGCACGTACGCGCCGCACGCCCGGGACGTCTCGTAGTCCGTGGTGTTCATGGCCGCGATCATGAGGTCGGGACTCGGGCCGAACAGGCAGGCGCCGTCTCCGTCCGCGGCCTCGTAGGCGGTGGCGACTCCGGTGTAGGAGGTGCCGGGTCTGATCCGCCCGGGCGACGGTGCCGTCGTGGACGCCGTTCGCGGGGACTGCGGGGTGCCTGAGGCCGACGGTCGTGCCGGTGCGGTGGTCGCAGTGGCCGTCGGACTCGAGCTGCCGGTCGCGGTCGGCGTCCCCGACGGGGTCGGGGTGCTCGTCTCGGGCGGGGTGGTGGCCCTCACCTGGGTGGTGGCGACGGGCGTGGCGGAGGCAGGGACCGCCTCTTCCTCGCGGTCGGGGAACCACCCCATGACCAGGTAGGCGAGAACGCCCGCGGCGGTCACCGCCACCGTGGTGCCCAGCATGAGCCTGCGTCTGCGCCTGCGCTGCCGCGCGGCCTGCCTCGCTGTCTTCATTACCCGTCCGTTCGGAAGGTCGAGCCGATGGTGCACTGTTCAGTGACCGCGCGAGGCGAAAAGGTTGCCGGCGATTTCCCACCGGAAGGAGTGTGGTGGCGGTGGCCGTGTCCGACTGCGGGCCGCTACCCGAGACCGGCCCATCCAGGGCACGAAGCGCGGCTACCGGGACGCCCCGCCGGCCCTGGTCGTCGTCGCAGCTCCGGCGATCGCCGAGGTCCGCGAGGCGCAGGGGGTCACCCTGCCCGTCGCCGCGATCGCTCTCCCGCACACGCGTCCCAGTATCATCGACGTCACCCTCGGCATGCGGAATCCGGAACAGATCGGACGAGACGTGGAACTCCATGATCAGCGCGTCCCCGACGGTCTCCGGGACGATCTCCGCGCCCAGGGGCTGATCAGGCCGGGCGTGCTCGCGGGGCACGGTGGGGAGAGGGATGCGCGGTGTCTCTGACGGACAAGGCCATCGAGCAGATCCGTGAGCTGATCCGGACCGGTGCCCTGCCTCCGGGGTCGAAGCTCCCGCCGGAACCGGACCTGGCCGCGCAGCTGGGCCTGTCCCGCAACCTCGCCCGCGAAGCGGTCAAGGCGCTGGCCGTGGCCCGGGTCCTGCAGGTCAGGCGCGGCGACGGCACGTATGTGACCAGCCTGCAGCCGAGTCTGCTCCTGGAAGGGCTCGGTGGTGCGGTGGAGCTCCTGCAGGGCGACTCGGTCGCCCTGCAGGACCTCATGGAGGTGCGGCGGCTCCTCGAACCGATGGCCACGGCACTGGCCGCCACACGGATTTCCGATGAGCAGCTGGCCGAAGTGAAGCGGCACCTGGACGCCATGCGCGACGCCCGCGACGACGTCGAACGGCTCAACGCCCACGACGCCGCCTTCCACCGCGCCGTCGTCTCGGCCACGGGCAACGAAACCCTCCTCACCCTCCTGGAAGGGATCTCCGGCCGCACCCTGCGCGCCCGCATCTGGCGCGGCCTGGTCGACGACAAGGCCGCGGGCCGCACCCTGGCCGAGCACGAGGCGATCTTCAACGCCCTGTCCACCCGTGACGCCGCCCTCAGCCAGGCCGCCGCACTGCTGCACGTGAGCAACACCGAACTGTGGCTGAGGGAACACCTGCGCTCAACCGAACCCGTCCCCTTCGGGACGACAGCGGGGAAGTGACGGGCGGCGCCGTCGGCCCGTGCCCCGTCCGCCCGGCGCTCACCTTGCCCGTACGGTGCCGTCATGCGTGTCCGCCCCGGAGCTGAGCCCGGGAGCGGGCGCCATCCGGCGGTCACAGTGGTCCACTTCTGGTTGGAGCCGCCGTGACGGAACGTGTCCCTGTCTGCCGTCGCCCTTGACATCCCCGGTCTGATGGCTGTTGTCCGGCTCGGACGGCTGGGCCGCCCAACCGTCCGAGCCGGAGGCGTCGGGGTGGGAGGCACGGCCGCTCGGCCACCTTCCTCGCCGCACGCCTGCGCCGCCGCTCGGCCGGTCCTCCCCCTGGCCGACCTTGATCGCCCCGTGTTACGAAGAACCATGCCTGCACACGAGGGACCCCGCGGACACCAGGGACACCGCGCCTACGACGCCGTCGTCGTCGGAGGCGGACACAACGGCCTGGTCGCCGCCGCCTACCTGGCCCGGGCCGGACGGTCCGTGCTGGTGCTGGAGCGGCTCGGCCACACGGGGGGCGCCGCCGTCTCCACCCGCCCGTTCACCGGCGTGGACGCCCGGCTGTCGCGCTACTCGTACCTGGTCAGTCTGCTGCCGCCGAAGATCGTGCGGGACCTCGGCCTGCGCTTCCGCCTCCGGAGCCGCACCATCTCCTCGTACACGCCCGTCGAGCGCGGCGGCCGGGCGACCGGGCTGCTCGTCGGCGGGGGCGAGCAGCGCACGCGCGAGGCCTTCGCGCGGCTCACCGGCGGCGAGCGCGAGTACGGGGCCTGGCAGCGCTTCTACGCCATGACCGGCCGGGTCGCCCGGCGGGTGTTCCCGACGCTCACCCAGCCGCTGCCCACCCGCGAGGAGCTGCGCCGCCGCGTCGACGACGAGGAGGCCTGGCGCACGCTCTTCGAGGAGCCGATCGGTGTGGCGATCGAGGAACGCTTCGACGACGACCTGGTCCGGGGCGTGGTCCTGACCGACGCACTCATCGGTACCTTCGCCGACGCCCACGACACCTCCCTGAAGCAGAACCGCTGCTTCCTCTACCACGTCATCGGCGGCGGCACCGGCGCCTGGGACGTCCCGGTCGGCGGCATGGGCGCCCTCAGCGACGCCCTGGCCGCCGCGGCCCGGGAGGCGGGCGCCGTCCTCGCCACCGGCCACGAGGCCGTCCGGATCGCCACGGACGGCACCCGCGCGGAGGTCGCCTACCGCACCGCCGAAGGTGAGGGCGTCGCCACCACCCGGCACGTCCTGGTCAACGCCTCCCCGCAGGCGCTCGCGGCTCTCACCGGCGACGCGCCGCCCACCCCGGCCGAGGGTGCCCAGCTCAAGGTGAACATGCTGCTCAGGCGGCTGCCCCGGCTGCGGGACAGTGCCGTCGACCCGCGTGAGGCCTTCGCCGGCACCTTCCACATCGCCGAGGGCTACGAGCAGCTCGCCGCCGCCCACGCCCAGGCCGCCGCCGGCCGCCCGCCCGCCGCCCCGCCCTCCGAGATCTACTGCCACTCCCTGACCGACCCGAGCATCCTCGGCCCGGACCTGGTCGAGCGCGGCTACCAGACGCTGACCCTGTTCGGCCTGCACACGCCCGCCCGGCTGTTCGAGAAGGACAACGACGCCGTGCGCGAGGAACTGCTGGCGTCGACCCTGGCCCAGCTCGACGCCCATCTCGCCGAGCCCCTCGCCGACTGCCTGGCCACCGACGCCGACGGCCGCCCCTGCATCGAGGCGCGGACCCCGCTGGACCTGGAGCGCGACCTCGGTCTGCCCGGCGGCAACATCTTCCACCGCGATCTGGCGTGGCCCCACGCACAGGAGGGCACCGGCCGCTGGGGCGTGGAGACGCGGCACCCGAACGTCCTGCTGTGCGGGGCGGGCGCGGTGCGCGGGGGAGGGGTGAGCGGCGTGCCGGGGCACAACGCGGCGATGGCCGTCCTGGAAGCGGGAACCGGCCGAGACGCCTGACCCCGCCCCCGCCGCCGGCGCCGGCGCCCCCGCCCCTCAGCCGCCGCGCCCGGCGGCTCCGCTCCGCCGGGGCGGCCGGGCGCCCCGCCGCCGCGGCCGGTACTTTCCGCTCCACCCGGCGCCCCCCGCCGCCGCGCCCGCCGCGCCCGGCACCGCCCTCTCAGCCGCCGCAGCCGACGCTTCCCGCCCCCGCCGCCGCGCCCGACGCCCCGCCGCCGTGCCCGGCACCTCGCGTCCGCACCGCCGCACCCGGAGCCTCCGCTCCGCCGGGGTGGCCGGGCGCCCCGTCCCCCGCTGCTGCGGCGGTCGCCGCCTCCCGCCCCCGGGGACGAGGAATCTGACGGAGCATCAGAAAACCCCTTCCGTCGTCGGGACCGCTGCGGCATCCTGCGGCCATGCAGACGGAGCTGAGCAACCACCTGGGAGTCGAGCACGCCGTCTTCGGCTTCACGCCGTTCCCCGCCGTCGCCGCGGCCATCAGCCGCGCGGGCGGCTTCGGCGTGCTCGGCGCGGTCCGCTACACCGCCCCCGACGACCTCAAGCGCGACCTCGACTGGATCGACGCGCACGTCGACGGCCGGCCCTACGGCCTGGACGTCGTCATGCCGGCCAGGAAGGTGGAAGGGGTCACCGAGGCCGACGTCGAGGCGATGATCCCCGAAGGGCACCGCCGGTTCGTGCGGGACACCCTCGCCCAGTACGGCGTGCCGGAACTGGCCGAGGGCGAGGCGTCCGGCTGGCGCATCACCGGCTGGATGGAGCAGGTCGCCCGCAGCCAGCTCGACGTCGCCTTCGACTACCCCATCCGGCTGCTCGCCAACGCCCTCGGCTCCCCGCCCGCCGACGTCGTCGCCCGCGCCCACGAACGCGACGTGCTCGTCGCCGCCCTCGCGGGCAGCGCCCGGCACGCGGTCAAACACCGGGAGGCGGGCATCGACGTCGTCGTCGCCCAGGGCTACGAGGCCGGCGGCCACACCGGTGAGATCGCCTCCATGGTGCTCACCCCCGAGGTCGTCGACGCCGTCGACCCGCTGCCCGTCCTGGCCGCCGGCGGGATCGGCAGCGGCCGGCAGATCGCCGCCGCCCTCGCCCTCGGCGCCCAGGGCGTCTGGCTCGGCTCGCTCTGGCTCACCACCGCCGAGGCCGACCTGCACTCGCCCGCCCTCACCCGCAAACTCCTCGCGGCCGGCTCCGGCGACACCGTCCGCTCCCGCGCCCTCACCGGCAAACCCGCACGCCAGCTCCGCACCGCGTGGACCGACGCCTGGGACGACCCGCACGGACCCGGCACCCTCCCGATGCCCCTGCAGGGCCTGCTGGTCGCCGAGGCCGTCTCACGCATCCAGAAGTACGAGGTCGACCCCCTGCTGGGCACACCCGTCGGCCAGATCGTGGGCCGCATGAACGACGTCCGCAGCGTCCGGGCCGTCTTCGACGACCTCACCCGCGGCTTCGAACAGGCCGTGGACCGCGTCAACCGCATCGCCGGAAGGAGCGGCCCGTGACCGCCACACCCCCCACCGGCTTCTGGGCCCAGGCCACCGCCGACCCCGACCGCACGGTCCTCGTCACGCCGGACGGCGACACCTGGACCGCCGGACGTCTGCACGCCGCCGCCAACCGGCTCGTGCACGGCCTGCGCGCCGCCGGCCTCGAACGCGGCGACGCCTTCGCCGTCGTCCTGCCCAACTCCGCCGAGTTCCTCACCGCGTACCTGGCGGCCACCCAGGCCGGGCTCTACCTCGTCCCCGTCAACCACCACCTCGTCGGCCCCGAGATCGCCTGGATCGTCTCCGACTCGGGCGCCAAGGCGCTGATCGCCCACGAACGGTACGGCGACGCGGCCCGCCGGGCCGCCGACGAGGCCCGCCTGCCGCCCACCCACCGGTACGCCGTCGGCGACGTCGAGGGCTTCCGGCCCTACCCCGAACTCCTCGCCGGGCAACCGGAGTCGGCGCCCGCCGACCGCACCCTCGGCTGGGTCATGAACTACACCTCCGGCACCACGGGCCGCCCGCGCGGCATCCGCCGCCCGCTGCCCGGCCGGCCGCCGGAGGAGGCCTACCTCGGCGGCTTCCTCGGCATCTTCGGCATCCGGCCGTTCGACGACAACGTCCACCTCGTCTGCTCGCCGCTCTACCACACGGCCGTTCTCCAGTTCGCGGGCGCCTCCCTGCACATCGGGCACCGACTGGTCGTCATGGACAAGTGGACGCCCGAGGAGATGCTCCGCCTCGTCGACACCCACCGCTGCACCCACACCCACATGGTCCCGACCCAGTTCCACCGCCTGCTCGCCCTGCCCGAACCCGTCCGGCAGGCGTACGACGTCTCGTCCATGCGCCATGCCGTCCACGGCGCCGCGCCCTGCCCCGACCACGTCAAACGGGCCATGATCGACTGGTGGGGCGACTGCGTCGAGGAGTACTACGCGGCCAGCGAGGGCGGCGGCGCCTTCGCGACGGCCGAGGACTGGCTGAAGAAACCCGGCACGGTCGGCAGGGCCTGGCCCATCAGCGAACTCGCGATCTTCGACGACGACGGCAACCGGCTCCCGCCCGGCGAACTCGGCACGGTCTACATGAAGATGACCACGGGCGGCTTCAGTTACCACAAGGACGAGACGAAGACGCGCCGGAACCGCATCGGAGACTTCTTCACCGTCGGCGACCTCGGCGTGCTCGACGAGGAGGGCTACCTCTTCCTGCGCGACCGCAAGATCGACCTGATCATCTCCGGCGGGGTCAACATCTACCCGGCGGAGATCGAGTCCGCCCTGCTCGCCCACCCGGCCGTCGCCGACGCCGCCGCCTTCGGGATCCCGCACGACGACTGGGGCGAGGAGGTCAAGGCCGTCGTCGAACCGGCCCCCGGTCACGCACCCGGCCCCGACCTCGCCGCGGCCCTCCTCGCCCACTGCGCCGACCGCCTCGCCGGCTACAAACGGCCCAGGAGCATCGACTTCATCACCGAGATGCCCCGCGACCCCAACGGCAAGCTGTACAAGCGGCGCCTGCGTGCACCGTACTGGGAGGGACGCACGCGGCCCGTGTGACCCGACCGTCCCCCCTTCGGGTGACGGGAGGACGGCTCCGGACCCGCCGTGCCCGGCCGACGGCTATGAATCGTGGCCATGCGAGAAGCCGTGATCGCCGAAAGGGAACGGGGAAACAGCGCAATGGAGTTCACGATCGGTGTCGACGAGTCCGGCGGAGCGGACGGGATGCCGGAGCTGTGGCGCAGGCTCGCGGAGAGCGCGCCGCCGGGATGCCACTTCGAGCTCGCCGGCGGGGAGCCGGTGCCGGACACCCTCGGCGGCCTCCCCGAGATCGCGGCCCAGCTCGCCCCCGAGGCGATCGCCGGATGCGCGGCCATCGTCATCGCCTGGCTGCGTGGCCCTGAGCCCCGACGGGACACGACTGGCGGTCGGCCGCCACGAGAGCGGCTGGACGCTGCTCTACGACCCGCGGACTCCGACGCTCGTCGGCCAACTGCGCGGCCCGCCCGACACGCGGGTGAGCGCACTGGCCTGGAACCCCGACGGCACGCTGCTGGCCACGGCGCACAGCAAGGACTCCGCGCCCGGGACGGTGCAGTTCTGGAGCGTGGAGAGGGGCAGGACCCCGGTCCGGGACGGGCCGCAGCACGGCGGCCCGGAGAGCACGGTCACCTTTCTCGCCTTCAGCGCCGACGGCTCGCGTCTCCTCGGCACCACGATCGACGGCAGCATCGCCACCCGGTACTGGACCGTCGCCCGGCGGCGTACCGCCACCCCCGGCGAGGCGGTCCTGTTCGGCCCGGAGGGCACGGCCTCGGCGGTGGTGACCGTGCCCGAGCGCCCCCTCGTCGCGGTCGCGGGCGTGGACCGTACCGTCCGCCTCCTCGACGCGGCGGCCTTCCGCCCGGTCTTCACCCTGTCCGGACCGGCCCCGGTGACGGCACTCGCGGCCACGCGCGACGGTTCGGCGATCGTCACCGGCCACCAGGACGGCGGGGTCCGCGTGTGGCCGCTCGACGGCCCGATCATGCTGGGGCCCGGCTACACGATGCAGACGGTGGCCACCGCCCCCGACCGGAGTGTCGCCGTGACCAGCAACGCGGACACCGGACTCAGGCTCTGGGACCTGGCCGACCCGCGCAGACCGCGGCTGCGGTCCATGCTTCCGGCGCCGCCCCACGGCCCCCAGGTGGCCGAGTCGGTGGCCTTCTCGCCGAGCCGGCGGATCGTCGCCGCCGCGATGAGCGGGGGGTGGGTCGCGATGTGGGACATCGCCGACATCCGTCGTCCGCGGCCTTTCGGCGAGCCGATCCGCGTCACACGGGACGGGGGGTTCGCCACCGCCGTGGCCTTCAGCCCCGACGGCCGACTCATGGCGGCGGCCACCGTCGAGCGGCAGGTGCACGTCTGGAACGTCGAGCGTCCCGACCGTCCGCTGCCCCTCGCAGACCCGCTGTCCACCACGGCCATCGCGCAGGCCGTCGCGTTCGGACGCGACAGCAGGACCCTCGCCGTCGCCTCCCTCGACGGGCAGGTCACGCTCTGGGACACGAGCGTGCGGGGCCGGCCCACGGCACTGGCCCGCCCCCGCACGGCCTCCGCCACGGGCGCCAACACGCTCGCCTACTCCACCGACGGCACGCTCCTCGCCGTCGGCTGCGGTGACGGCAGCGTCCGGCTGTGGGACGTGACCGACCCCCGTGAGCCACGCTCCCTGCCGCCGCTCAGGGCCTCCGCCGGATCCGTCTACTCGCTCGCCTTCGACCCCCGCCCGGGCACCGGGCGCCGGCAGTTGTCGACGGCTCACGGCGACGGCAGCATCCGGCTGTGGGACCTCTCCCGCCCCGACGACGCCGAGGTGTCCGCGACCATCGGCGCGGGCACCGCCGCCGTGAAAGCCGTCGCGTTCACCTTCGACGGAAAGACGCTGGTCAGCGTCGACTGGTCGGGAACGGGCGTCGCCTGGTTCACCGAACCCGAACAGGCCCGTGCGTATGTCTGCGCCGTGTCCGGGCCCGCGCTGAGCAGGTTCCGCTGGCAGGCCGACGTGCCGAACGCCCCCTACACCGCGCCGTGCGGACCGGGCGGGCGATGACACCGGCCGCCCCGCCCTGGGGCCCTTCTGATGGATCTCCGCGGCGTCGCGACGCCCGGCACGCACTCTCGCCGCACCGCGCGAAAGCCCAAGCAGCGCCGCTACGAGGACTTCCGCGCCGCACGCCGAGAGCACACACCGGACGCCGCTCCTTCTCCCACGGAGATCACCAGAAGAGCCCTAGCGGCGCTCGTTCACGCGGATCACGCGCAGCGCGGGCGAGGCCAGGATGTCCTTCTCGCAGAACCGGGACGTCACCCACTTCTCCCCGGAGAACAGCCGGGTCTGGTCGGCGAAGTGGGGTGATACGGGGTTCGAGGACTGGGAGTACGTCAGCAGCGTGCGGACCACCGGGCACCGGCCGCCGTCCCAGCCGACGGCCTGGATGTAGCTGGAGCCGGTCGTCACCTCGGTGTAGCCGCCGCCCGTGGGAGCCCACACCGGCTCGACCTTGTTCCACACGCCGAGGGACTCGGTGCCGCCCGGGACCGGCAGGCGGCCGCCGGCGCGGACGACGACCTGGTGGTCGCCCAGCGGGGCGTCGAGCGGTACACCGGCCGCGCTCAGCTCTCCGACCGCGTCGGCGAGGGCCGTCCGGAACGCCGGGGTGTCGGTGGCGAGGGTGTGCGGGGTGCGCACGGGGTCGGCCGCGGAGAAGGGCACCTTCCACTGCTGGGCCGCCGGGAGCCTGCGCCAGAAGCGGTCGAAGAGCAGTGCGCCCCGGCTGCCGGTGTCCGCCGTGCGGTCCCACGCGGCCAGCACCCGGCAGGCCCGGCCGACGTCGACCTGCCTGCCGTCGCTGCCGGTCGCCGTCCCGCCCGGCAGGGCGGCGCAGGCCCGCGCCGCGTCCGCGGCGGCGAGCCCACCGGCCGTCACCCGGTTGGCGAACTGCTGCCGTTGCAGGTCCCGTACGGTCAGACCGCCGCGTCGCGCCAGCGCCGACACGTCCTCGATCGCGCCGCGCGTGCGCAGCGAGCGGGCGGTGCCGATCGTGCCGAAGACCCGCTCGTAGCCCGTGAGCGGCCGGTCCGCGTTGGCCAGCCAGGCGCTGTCGTTGGAGTTCTCCGCGTACGGGGCGTCCTTCAGGGTGGGCAGCTTCGCGGGACCGAAGACGCCCGGCTCGACGGCGTCGGGGTCGCCGCCGAGGGCGCAGTCGCCGCGCGAGCCGTCGAGGACGGCCACCCCGGACGCGGGATAGGTGACCTTGCCGAGCGGGGTGGAACAGCGCCCGGCCAGCTCGTCGGTGATGCGGGGGAGCACCTGGGACTGGGTGAACAGGGTGTGCCCGGTGGAGTCGGCGGCGATCGTGTTCACCCAGGGCAGCCCCTGGGTGCGCCGCAGCGCGTCGAGGACGCCGGCCGTGTCGCGGGCGGTGGCGAAGCCGAGTGCCGTGTCGGAGGCGCGCAGGTTGCCTGCGTTGGGGTCGTTGAGGGCGTAGGCGGTCGTGGCCGTCCAGGGCAGGGGCAGCGTCGGACCGAGGGAGGTGACCACCGGGCCGTAGCGCGTCCACCACTGGACGCGGGTCACGGATGTGCCGTCCCGCACGGGGACGGTCACCTCGCGTCGGCTCATCCGTTCGGGCCTGCCGTCCACCAGGTAGACCGTCGGGTCGGCCGGATCCAGCGTGAGCTGGTGGAGGTTGAGCGGCACGCCGGTGGCGACGGTGTGGCTCCAGGCGACGTGGGCGTTGTGCCCGATGGACACGGTGGCCGTGCCGAGCAGCGAGGCGCCCGAGACGTTCAGCCGGCCCGGGATGGTCTGCTGGGACTGCCAGAAGCGGCGACCGCCCTGCCACGGGTAGTGCGGGTTGCCGAGCAGCAGCCCGCGGCCGTTCGCCGTGGTGGTGCCGCCGAAGGCCACCGCGTTGGAGCCCATGCCGGCGGTGTCGGCGGCGAAGAGCCCGGCGGCGGCGCGGGCCGTTGCCCGTGCGTCGACCGGGGCCTCGACGGGAGCCGGACCGGGTGCCGTGGGCGGCGCCGCGGCCGTGATGCCGTCGACGGCCCGGCCCTGCCCCCCGAGCACGGCGAGGGCGAAGCCGCGCGCCGCCACGTCCAGCGTGGTGACCGGCCGCACCCAGGCGGCGCCCCGGCAGGTCGGGTCGGTGACGTCGTTCTGCCGCAGCCAGGCGTTGTAGCCGGCGGCGAAGCCCCGCATGAGCTCCTTGGCGCTGCTGCTCGGGCCCGCCGGCGCGGGCCGTGCGAGCAGCCGCTCCACGGTTCTCGCCTCCCGCACCCCCCGGAAGTACAGGTCACTGGCGAGGTTCCGGTTCGCGGACGACAGCGAGAAGTCGGGTGCCGCGTCGGGCCCGAAGAACCGCGACCGCTCCCCGCGCACGGTCACGAACCCGTCGGCGAGCGTGCACACCTGGTCAGCGGCCTGCGCCCACCCGGTGCCGAAGCCCAGGCCGGCGTGGTCGCGCGCGAGGATGTGCGGGATGCCGTACTCGGTGTAGCGGACGACGGCGGACAGACCGCCGTGCGAGGGATGCCGTTCCTGGCGTTCGGCCCGCCCGGCCGCGGTGGCCGGGAGCGCGGTGGCGGCGGTGAGCAGGGCGACGGCCGCGGCGACCAGTCGCCCGGGGCGGATGCGCATCGTGCCTCCCGACATCGTCGAGGGAAAGGGCGGTTGAGCGTACCAGCCGGTATGTGGGGGAGGAGGAGGGCGAGTTGACGGTTGAGCGCGATCCGGACGCGTCGGCGCCGCCGCGTCAGGGACGCCCCGCGGACTCCGAGTGCCGACCGGCGGTCCCACCGCCGGCGTCGTCCCGGACACTTGGCGGCGGTGGTGCGCGGGGTGCTCGTGGACGTCTGGTGGCGGCGGTGGTGTGCGGGGTGTCCCGGGGCGTCCGCGCGGGCGTTCCCGCGCGGACGTGTCGGTGGCGGGGCGCGGGGCGACTTGACCCGCCCCGGCCGCCCGCCGAGGATCATGGTCATGACGCCCGGACACGGCAGCACGGTCGACGGGGCGCTGCGGCGCAGCGCCCGGCGCACCCCGGCACGCGTGGCGGTCGAGTACCGCGACCGTTCCTGGACCTACGAGGAACTCGACGAGGCCGTCTCCCGCGCGGCGAACGTCCTGCTCGGCCTGGGCCTCGCCCGCGGCGACCGGGTCGGCGCCTACGGCCACAACTCCGACGCCTACCTCATCGCCTTCCTCGCCTGCGCCCGCGCCGGCCTGGTCCACGTGCCGGTCAACCAGAACCTCACCGGCGACGACCTCGCCTACCTCGTCCGGCAGTCGGGCAGTTCGCTGGTCCTCGCCGACCCCGGCCTGGCCGGTCGGCTGCCGGACGGCGTACGGACGCTGGCGCTGCGCGACGCCGACGAGTGCCTGCTGACCCGGCTCGCCCGGACCCCGCCGTACGACGGTCCCGAGCCGCGCGGCGACGACCTGGTGCAGCTGCTGTACACCTCCGGTACGACGGCCCTGCCCAAGGGCGCGATGATGACCCACCGCGCGCTGGTCCACGAGTACCTGAGCGCGATCGCCGCCCTCGACCTGAGCGCCGGGGACCTGCCCGTGCACGCGCTGCCGCTGTACCACTCGGCGCAGATGCACGTGTTCCTGCTGCCCTACCTCGCGGTCGGCGCGACGAACAGGATCCTCGACGCCCCGGACGGCGACACCCTCCTGGACCTGATCGAGGCGGGCCGCGCCGACAGTCTGTTCGCGCCGCCGACGGTGTGGATCGGCCTGTCCCACCGCCCCGACTTCGCCACCCGTGACCTCAGCGGCCTGCGCAAGGCGTACTACGGGGCGTCGGTCATGCCGGTGCCGGTCCTCGAGCGGCTGCGCGCACGCCTGCCGAAGCTCGCCTTCTACAACTGCTTCGGACAGAGCGAGATCGGCCCCCTCGCCATGGTCCTGGCCCCCGAGGAGCACAAGGGCCGGCTGGACTCCTGCGGCCGCACCGTGCTCTTCGTCGAGGCGCGGGTGGTCGACGAGCACGGCGAGGAGGTGCCCGACGGCACGCCCGGCGAGATCGTCTACCGCTCCCCGCAACTGTGCGAGGGCTACTGGGAGAAGCCCGAGGAGACCGCCGAGGCGTTCCGCGACGGCTGGTTCCGCTCCGGTGACCTGGCCGTCCGCGACGCCCACGGGTTCTACACGGTCGTCGACCGCGTGAAGGACGTCATCAACTCCGGCGGAGTCCTGGTGGCCTCGCGGCAGGTCGAGGACGCCCTGTACTCCCACGAGGCCGTCGCGGAGGTCGCCGTGATCGGCCTGCCCGACCAGAAGTGGATCGAGGCGGTCACGGCGGTCGTCGTCCCGCGCGGCGAGGTCACCCAGGACGCGCTGATCGCCCACGCCAGAGAGCGGCTGCCGCACTTCAAGGCGCCGAAACGGGTGGTGTTCGCGGCGGAGCTGCCGCGCAACGCCAGCGGCAAGATCCTCAAGCGCGAGCTGAGGGAGCGTCTGACACCCGACCCGGAGTAGGCACAGGAGGCCCCGGTACTCCTCCACCGGTACGCCGGGTCACTCCCGGCGGCGGACGCCCCCGCCGCGCCCGCCCGGCACGGTGGCGGTGTGAAACTCAGCCGACCCGCACGCCGGCCCCACCCCGTCGTGACGCCGTCGCCGCCGCGGGCCGGCTCGGCACGCACGCCCGCCGCGTCGGCGGTGGCTCCCAGTAGCTCGGCCACGAGGAGCCCCCGGGAGCCTCCGGCGCGTTGTGATGCACGGCACCGGACCCACGCGGCCTGATCAGGCGCTCACAGTGCAAGGACCGCTAACGCGGCCGCAGGTCCACGATCCGCCTGATCTTCCCCACCGAGCGCTCCAGCGACTCCGGATCCACGATCTCCACCGCCACCGACACGCCGATACCGTCCTTCACGGCCGCCGCCACCGCACGCGCGGCCGAGTCGCGGTCCTCCCGGGTGGCGTCGGGCCGGGCCTCCGCGCGGACCGTGAGGGCGTCGAGGCGGCCCTCGCGGGTGAGGCGCAGCTGGAAGTGCGGGGCCACACCCGGGGTGCGCAGGACGATTTCCTCGATCTGGGTGGGGAACAGGTTCACCCCGCGCAGGATGACCATGTCGTCGCTGCGGCCGGTCACCTTCCTCATCCGGCGGAAGACGCGGGCCGTGCCGGGCAGGAGCCGGGTCAGGTCACGGGTCCGGTAGCGCACCACCGGCATCGCCTCCTTGGTGAGCGAGGTGAAGACCAGTTCGCCCTCCTCGCCCTCCGGCAGCACCTCACCGGTGACGGGGTCGACGACCTCCGGCAGGAAGTGGTCCTCCCAGATGTGCAGACCGTCCTTGGTCTCGACGCACTCCTGGGCGACCCCCGGGCCGATCACCTCCGACAGTCCGTATATGTCGACCGCGTCGATCGCGAACCGCTCCTCGATCTCCTGCCGCATCCGCTCCGTCCAGGGTTCGGCGCCGAAGATCCCGACGCGCAGGGAGGTGCCGCGCGGATCGACGCCCTGCCGCTCGAACTCGTCGAGGAGGGTGAGCATGTAGGACGGGGTGACCATGATGATGCGGGGCTTCAGGTCCTGGATCAGCTGCACCTGGCGGGACGTCATGCCGCCGGAGGCGGGGACGACCGTACAGCCGAGGCGTTCGGCGCCGTAGTGGGCGCCGAGGCCGCCGGTGAACAGGCCGTACCCGTACGCGATGTGCACGGTGTCGCCGGGACGCCCGCCCGCCGCGCGGATCGACCGGGCCACCATGTCAGACCACAGGGCGAGGTCGCCGTCGGTGTAGCCGACGACGGTGGGCCGCCCGGTGGTCCCGCTGGAGGCGTGGATGCGGCGGATCCGGTCCCGGTCCACCGCGAACAGGCCGTACGGGTAGTTCTCGCGCAGGTCGGCCTTGGTGGTGAAGGGGAAGCGGGCCAGGTCGGCGAGGGAGCGGCAGTCGTCGGGGTGGACGCCCGCCTTGTCGAAGGACTCCCGGTAGAACGGCACGCGCGCGTACGCGTGCCGCAGCGAGGCCCGCAGCCGTTCGAGCTGGAGCGCCCGCAGCGCCGTCTCGTCGAGCCGTTCGCCCTCGTCCAGCAGGTCCGGCTCCCTCGTGTCGGTCATGGGCACCGCCTTCCTCGCCGATCGCTCGCGCGGGCGACCGATCATTCGGTCGCCGTGTCGGGGATCAGTAATCCAGGCGGTCCGGGGGTGAGGCAAGAGGGCACCGGGCATGTCCGCGCCATTGCGGTTGCCGGGGCCCGTCCACGCCCGCGAAGATCGACGCCATGCCCACCTTCACCGCGCCCGACGGCACCGAACTCGCCTGGCACGTCCGGGGCGAGGGCGAGCCGCTCGTCGTCCTGCCCGGCGGCCCCATGCGGGCCTCCGCCTACCTCGGCGACCTCGGCGGGCTCGCCGCCCACCGCCGGCTGATCCTGCTCGACCTGCGCGGGACGGGCGACTCCGCGGTGCCGGCCGACCCCGCGACCTACCGCTGCGACCGGCTCGTCGACGATGTCGAGGCGCTCCGCGCCCACCTGGGCCTGGAGCGCATGGACGTCCTCGCGCACTCGGCGGGCGGCAGCCTCGCCATGCTGTACGCGGCCCGCCACCCGCACCGCGTCGCCCGGCTGGCGCTGATCACCGCCACCCCCTGGGCCCTGGGTCTGGCGCCGACCGCCGAGGACCGGCGGGCGGCGGCGCGGCTGCGCGCGGACGAGCCGTGGTTCGCCGAGGCCCACCCGGCGTTCGAGGCCTGGCTCCGCGGTGACGAGGCGGCCGACGTGGCCTACACGACCTTCGCCGGCTTCTTCTACGGCCGCTGGGACGCGACCGCCCGCGCCCACCTGGCCGCCGAGGACGCCCAGACCAACGACGACGCCGCCGGCCGCTACTTCTCCGAGGGCGCCTTCGACCCGCCCGCCCTCGGCGAGGCCCTCGCCCGGGTCGCCGCCCCCGTCCTCGTCCTGGCCGGCGAACTCGACGGCGGGCCCCGACCGGACCTCGCCCGCCGCGCGGCCGAGGTCTTCCCCCACGCCGAGACGGCCGTGCAGCCGGGCGCGGGACACTACCCCTGGCTGGACGACCCGCGGTGGTTCGTACGCCGGGTCACCGCGTTCCTGACGGCCTGACCTCATCCGTCCGCCGCCACCGCCACCTCCCGCGCCCAGCGGTAGTCGGCCTTCCCGCTCGGGGAGCGGCGGATCGCGTCCGCGACGACCAGCCGGCGCGGGACCTTGTACCCGGCGAGACGGGTACGGCAGTGGCGCTGGACGTCCTCCAGGGACAGGGGCGGGGCGTCCGGACGGAGCTGGACCACTGCCGCCACTCGGCTGCCCCACCGCGCGTCCGGCACCCCGGCCACCAGCGCGTCGTAGACGTCGGGGTGGGACTTCAGCGCCTGCTCGACCTCCTCCGGGTACACCTTCTCGCCCCCGGTGTTGATGCACTGCGACCCGCGGCCGAGGACGGTGATCACGCCCTCCTCGTCGACGGTCGCCATGTCGCCCAGCAGCACCCAGCGCTCGCCGTCCCTCTCGAAGAAGGTCTCGGCGGTCTTCGCCGGGTCGTTGTAGTAGCCGAGCGGGACGTGGCCGCACTGGGCGACCCGGCCCACCTGGCCGGCCGCGGCCGGTGCGAGGGTCACCGGATCGACCACCCGGGTGCGGGCGTTGACGCGGATGCGGAACCCCCGCTCGGGGCCGGAGTCGTCCGTCGCCGTACCGTTGAAGCCGGACTCGGAGGAGCCGAAGTTGTTCAGCAGCATCGCGTTCGGCATGAGTGCCCGGAACTGCCGGCGGACCGTGTCCGACAGGACCGCCCCGGAGGAGGAGACGCTGAACACGGACGAGCAGTCCGTGCCCTTCATCGGGCCCTCCAGCGCGTCGATCAGCGGCCGCAGCATCGCGTCGCCCACCAGGGAGATGGCACTGACCCTCTCCCGCTCCACCGTCCGCAGCACCTCCTCGGGCACGAACTTGCGGTGGAGCACGACGCGTTGGCCGAGATGGAAGCCGATGAACGCCGTCAGGGTGGACGTGCCGTGCATCAGCGGGGGAGTGGGGAAGAACGTGATCCCCGACCCGCCCGCGGCCACCCGCTCGGCGAGCTCCTCCGGCTTCCTCACCGGGACACCCGTCGGAGCGCCACCGCCCAGACCGGCGAAGAACAGGTCCTCCTGACGCCACATCACTCCCTTGGGCATACCGGTCGTCCCGCCGGTGTAGATGATGAACTGGTCGTCGCCCGAACGGGCCGGGAAGCCGCGCTGCGGTGAGCCCCCTGCCTCGGCCTCGGCGAACGCGACGGCGGGGATCCCGTCGTTTGGCGCCCCCACCCGGATCAGGTGCCGCAGCGCCGGCGTCTTCGGCAGGGCCGCCGCCACCCGGTCGGTGAACTCCGCGTCGAAGACCAGGGCCGCCAGATCGGCGTCCCGGTAGAGGTAGACCAACTCGTCCTCGACATAGCGGTAGTTGACGTTGACCGGCACGATCCGCGCCTTCAGGCAGCCCAGCACCGTCTGGAGGTACTCGACGCCGTTGTAGAGGTGGAGCCCGAGGTGTTCACCGGGGCGGATGCCGTGGTCGAGGAGATGGTGGCCGATGCGGTCGGCCGCCGCGTCGAGCTCCGCGTACGTCAGCCGGCGCTCCGCACCCGTGCCCGGATGGTCCACGTACACCAGCGCCTCGCGGTCCGGCACCACGTCGACGACCGACTCGAACAGGTCCGCAAGGTTGTACTCCACCGCTCCTCCTGACCTCGGACGGCCTGGCCCGCTGACGGTTCGCCGGTCATCAGAGCAAAGGGCACCCCAAGTGGGAAGGGCCCGCACCAAGAAATCTGACTGAGTGTCAGAAAACCCTTGAAGTGCCTCCTCGCCTCCTGCAACCTGTTCTCGTTCTGTCAGAGGGGAGAAGCCCATGGGTGGGACGGAACACCTCACCGTGCAGCGCGAAGGCGCCACACTCGTGCTCACACTCAACAGGCCCGAAGCGAAGAACGCGCTCTCGTTGCCCCTGCTCGTCGGCCTGTACGACGGCTGG
Organism: Streptomyces sp. NPDC030143; assembly: GCF_055573695.1. Classification (NCBI taxonomy): domain Bacteria; kingdom Bacillati; phylum Actinomycetota; class Actinomycetes; order Kitasatosporales; family Streptomycetaceae; genus Streptomyces; species Streptomyces sp. NPDC030143. The sequence goes on along the minus strand of NZ_JBVIAY010000009.1, from coordinate 131,641 downwards.
GTCGAGGCCGACGCGGACGACTCGATCCGCTCGATCGTCCTCACCGGCGCGGGCGGCACGTTCTGCGCGGGCATGGACCTCAAGGCGCTCGCCGGGAAGGGCATGGACGGCGAGCACTACCGCGACCGCCTCGAGGCCGACCCCGACCTGCACTGGAAGGCGATGCTGCGCCACCACCGCCCGCGCAAGCCGGTCGTCGCCGCCGTCGAGGGACACTGTGTCGCGGGCGGCACCGAGATGCTCCAGGGCACCGACATCCGCGTCGCCGGCGAGTCCGCCACCTTCGGCCTGTTCGAGGTCCGGCGCGGCCTCTTCCCGATCGGCGGCTCCACGGTCCGCCTGCCCCGCCAGATCCCCCGCACCCACGCCCTGGAGATGCTTCTGACCGGCCGTCCCTACAGCGCCCGTGAGGCCGCCGCCGTCGGCCTGATCGGGCACGTCGTCCCCGACGGCGGCGCCCTCGCCAAGGCCCTGGAGATCGCCGAACGGATCAACGCCTGCGGCCCACTCGCCGTCGAGGCCGTCAAGGCCTCCGTCTACGAGACCGCGGAGATGACCGAGACCGACGGCCTCGCCGCCGAACTGGCGCGCGGCTGGCCGGTCTTCGACACCGCCGACGCCAAGGAGGGCGCCCGCGCCTTCGCGGAGAAGCGAGCGCCCGTCTACCGGCGTGCGTAGGAGCCCCACCGGCGGCGCGCTCACCGCGGGCCGCCCGCGGCCGGCCCCGCCCCCGCGGCAGAGCCGTCCGAGCACCTCCCCGCGCCACGCCCCCTCGGGAGCGCGCCGCACCGATCCCGCTCAGCCACCGGCCGGCCGCCCCACGGGCCGGACCTGAAGGAGGCAAGCCCGCGATGCCCGAAGTCCTGCGCGCCCCCCTCGTCGTCGAGTTCCCCTTCACCCGCTCGCTCGGCCCCGTCCAGAGCGCCTTCCTCACCGGCCTGCGCGAGGGCGTCGTCCTCGGCATCCACACCGGCGACGGCCGCGTCCTCGTCCCGCCCGTCGAGTACGACCCCGTCACCGCCGAGGAGCTCCACGCCGGTGACGGCCTGGTCGAGGTGGCCCCCACCGGCACCGTCACCACCTGGGCCTGGAACCACGCCCCCCGCCGCGGCCAGCCCCTCGACACCCCCTTCGCCTGGGTCCTGGTCCGCCTCGACGGCGCCGACACCGCCCTCCTGCACGCCCTCGACGCCCCCGGCCCCGACGCCGTCCGCACCGGCCTGCGCGTCCGCGTCCGCTGGGCACAGCGGCGCACCGGTGCCATCACCGACATCGCCTGCTTCGAGCCGTACGACGGTGACACCCCCGAACCCGGCGGCCGCACCGGTGAGTTCGCCGACCCGGTCACGGGCATCGTCGCCGCCGCCCGCCTCGACTACACCTACGCGCCCGGCCGCGCCCAGTCCGCCTACCTCGACGCCCTCTCCGAGCGACGGACCGTCGGCGAACGCTGCCCGTCCTGCCGCAAGGTCTACGTCCCCCCGCGCGGCGCCTGCCCCACCTGCGGGGTCGCCACCGCCGAACAGGTCGAAGTGGGCCCCCGCGGCACGGTCACCACCTTCTGCATCGTCAACATCAAGGCGAAGAACCTCGACATCGAGGTCCCCTACGTCTACGCCCACATCGCCCTCGACGGCGCCGACCTCGCGCTGCACGGGCGGATCGGCGGCATCCCCTACGACCAGGTGCGCATGGGCCTGCGCGTCGAGCCGGTGTGGACCGACACCGCCCGCCACCCCGACCACTACCGGCCCACCGGCGAACCCGACGCGGACTACGACACCTACAAGGAGCTGCTGTGACGCGCGAGACAGCGGTCGTGGCCTTCGCCCAGACCGACCACCGGCGCACCAGCGAGGAGCACTCCGAGGTGGAGATGCTCATGCCGGTCCTGCACGAGGTCCTCGACCGGACCGGCCTGCGGACCGCCGACATCGACTTCACCTGCTCCGGTTCCTGCGACTACCTCGCGGGCCGCGCCTTCTCCTTCACCCTCGCCCTCGACGGCGTCGGCGCCTGGCCGCCGATCTCCGAGTCCCACGTCGAGACGGACGGTGCCTGGGCGCTGTACGAGGCCTGGACCAAACTGCTCACCGGCGACGCGGACACCGCCCTCGTCTACTCCTACGGCAAGTCCTCGCCCGGCTCGCTCCGCGACGTCCTCACCCGTCAGCTCGACCCGTACTACGTCGCCCCGCTGTGGCCCGACTCCGTCGCCCTCGCCGCCCTCCAGGCCCAGGCGTTGATCGACGCGGGCGAGACCGACGAGCCCGCCCTCGCCGCGATCGGCGTCCGCAGCCGCCGCGCCGCCACCCTCAACCCGCACGCCCAGCTGAGGGGTTCGGTCCCGCGGGGCGACTACGCCGTACGACCTCTGCGCACCGGCGACTGCCCGCCCGTCGGCGACGGCGCCGCCGCCGTGATCCTCGCGGCGGGGGAGCGGGCCCGCGAGCTGTGCTCCCGACCCGCCTGGATCCGGGGCGTCGACCACCGCGTCGAGGCCCACTCCCTCGGGGTGCGCGACCTGACCGACTCGCCCTCCACCCGCCTCGCCGCCGAGAAGGCCGGCGCCTTCGAACGCCCCGTCGACACCGCCGAACTGCACGCGCCGTTCGCCTCCCAGGAGGTCGTCCTGCGCAAGGCGCTGCGGCTCGACGACAGCGTGCGGGTGAACCTCTCCGGCGGCGCCCTCGCCGCCAACCCGATGATGGCCGCCGGACTGATCCGCATCGGCGAGGCCGCCGCCCGCATCCACCGGGGCGAGTCCGACCGTGCCCTCGCCCACGCCACGTCCGGCCCGTGCCTGCAACAGAACCTGGTCGCCATACTCGAAGGGGATCCGCGATGAGCAAGGAGCCCGTGGCCGTCGTGGGGATCGGCCAGACCAAGCACGTCGCGGCCCGACGGGACGTCTCGATCGCCGGCCTGGTCCGGGAAGCCGCCCGGCGGGCCCTCGCCGACGCCGAGCTGACCTGGGCCGACGTCGACGCCGTCGTCATCGGGAAGGCACCCGACTTCTTCGAGGGCGTCATGATGCCCGAGCTGTACCTCGCCGACGCCCTCGGCGCGGTCGGCAAACCCCTGCTGCGCGTGCACACGGCCGGTTCGGTCGGCGGGTCGACGGCCCTGGTCGCCGCCGGGCTCGTCGCCGCCCGCGTGCACGGCACGGTCCTCACGCTCGCCTTCGAGAAGCAGTCCGAGTCCAACGCCATGTGGGGCCTGTCCCTGCCGGTCCCCTTCCAACAGCCCCTGCTCGCCGGGGCCGGCGGCTTCTTCGCCCCGCACGTACGGGCCTACATGCGGCGCAGCGGCGCGCCCGACACGGTCGGCTCGCTCGTCGCCTACAAGGACCGCCGCAACGCGCTGAAGAACCCCTACGCGCACCTCCACGAACACGACATCACCCTGGAGAAGGTCCAGGCCTCGCCGATGCTCTGGGACCCCATCCGCTACTCCGAGACCTGCCCCTCCTCCGACGGCGCCTGCGCGATGGTCCTCACCGACCGCGCCGGGGCGGCCCGTTCACCACGCCCGCCCGCCTGGATGCTCGGCGGCGCGATGCGCAGCGAACCGACGCTGTTCGCCGGGAAGGACTTCGTGTCGCCGCGGGCCGGCAGGGACTGCGCGGCCGACGTGTACCGCCAGGCGGGCGTCGCCGACCCGCGCCGCGACATCGACGCCGTCGAGATGTACGTCCCGTTCTCCTGGTACGAGCCCATGTGGTTGGAGAACCTCGGCTTCGCCGACGAGGGCGAGGGCTGGAAGCTCACCGAGGCCGGTGTGACGGAACTCGACGGCGACCTGCCTGTCAACATGTCGGGCGGCGTGCTGTCCACCAACCCCATCGGCGCCTCCGGCATGATCCGCTTCGCCGAGGCGGCCCTCCAGGTGCGCGGACAGGCCGGGGAGCACCAGGTGGACGGCGCCCGCAGGGTCCTCGGACACGCCTACGGCGGCGGCTCGCAGTTCTTCTCCATGTGGCTCGTCGGCGCATTGCCCCCGAACAGTTGAAAGGTCCCGCCCACGTGCTCTGTCCGGGTACGGGACCGCTCGCTAGGCTGGCCCGCGGACGACGAACCGGGAGGAGCACGGACGTGGCCGAGAGCACCATCCAGCAGAAGCCGTTCGCGGGCTGGGACAAGCCGGAGCTGGACCTCAGCAACGCCGAATGGCAGTCCAGCAGCCGGGGTGTGGGGGATGTCCAGATCGCCTTCGTCGAGGGATTCATCGCGATGCGCAACAGCGGCCGCCCCGAGAGCCCGTCCCTGATCTTCACGCCCGCCGAGTGGGGCGCGTTCGTGTCGGGGGCGCGGGAAGGGGAGTTCGACCTGACCTGAGCGCCGCGCACCGCACCCGCGCGCCCGCAGGGACGGGCCGATCCGGCGGTGTTCGTCCTCATTTTCCGGACACGCGACCCACAGGACCCGGCCGGGGCCGATGCCTGAGCCACGCTGGCCCCAGCAGGACACAGGTCGTATCCCGGAGGTGAGGACCATGAGCACCCTGCCGGTCGTCGCGGCGGTCGACGGTTCCGACGACAGTTGGCGGGCCCTGGACTGGGCCCACGACGCCGCGCGCCGCCGCGGTGCGCCGCTGCGCGTGGCCCACGTACGCCAGTACGTCGCCCTGACCCAGCCCGGCGCTCCGGTCGTCGTCCCCCCGCCCCCGGACGAGGACCCCGTGCTCGCCGAGGCCCGCGCCCGGCTGGAGGCAGGCGAGGAACCCGCGGACGTGGAGTACGTGGGACTCGACGGGGCGCCGGGCGCGCTGCTGCCCGACCTCGGTGCCGAGGCCGAACTGCTCGTACTCGGCTCCCGCGGGCGCGGCGGCTTCGCCAGCCTGCTGCTCGGCTCCAACGGGCTGACCGCCGCGCGTGACGCCGAGTGCCCGGTCGTGGTCGTCCCCCGGCCCGGCCGCGAGGCCGACGGACCACCGCAGGAGCCCGGCCCCCGCGTGGTCGTGGGCCTGAAGGCGGACAGTCCCGACGACGCCACCCTCGACGCCGCCTTCACCGAGGCCGCCCTGCGCGACGCCCGCCTCCAGGTGGTCACCGCCTACCCCTGGCCCCTGCCGCTCTGGCCCGCCCCCGGCGAACCGCCGCCTCCGGCCGTCGACCAGAAGGCCGTCGAGCACGAGACCCGCACCCTCGCCGAGGGTTTCCTCGCCGCCCACCGCGAGCGTCACCCCGGCGTCCGCGCCGAGCCCCACCCGGTTCCCGGCGACGCGGCCGGCCACCTGGTCGCCGCCTCCCGCGACGCCGACCTGCTCGTCGTGGGCCGTCACCGCCGCCGTCTGCTGGCCCCCGCCCGCATGCTGGGCTCCGTCACCCACGCGGTCCTCCTGCACGCGGCAAGCCCGGTCATGGTGGTTCCCCCGACCCCGACCGAACCGGAATGACCCGCCCCGCTCCCGTGAGCCGAACGGGCCGACGCGAACCGTTCCCACCGGGGGCGCGGGGAACCGCGCCCCCGGCCCCCACCACCCCCTCACCCGCACCACCGCCTCGCTTCCCTCCACCCCCCGCCCTCCCCTCGCCGGACGGCGCATTGCACGTACCATTGGCCGCATGTCGTTCCTCCGCCGCCGCAGCGCCACCCCCGCCGGCCCCGACTTCGACGTCCTGGCCATGGACCCGGGTGACTGGCCCGGCAATCTCGGCGCCGGGCTCCTGCCCGCTCCCGACGGCACCTGTCAGGGCGTCTTCCTGCGCTACGACCTCTTCGGCGGCCGCGGCCCCGCCATGATCATCGGCAACCTGCCCGAGGGCTCCCCGGCCCGCGAGGTCGCTGAGGGCGAGGTCCCCTTCGAGGTGGCCCAACTGCTGCTCGCGCTGGAGAACGACGAGGAGGTGACCGTCGTCGGCACCGAGGACATGCCGGTGATGCAGGGCGACAACCTCCTGATCGTGCGCCGCCTGAAGCTCTCCGAGAGCCGCATCTCCTGCGTGCAGTTCGACCGCAGCGACAACGTCCTGGTGACCATCGCCGCCTGGGACCGCCCCATCACGGACGACCTGTACGCCCTGCTGAAGCCGCTCCCGGCGGAACTGTTCCAGCAGGGCTGAGGGCAGGGCGGCCCAGGCCGTCGTCGGGATCCGCGGCACCGTCACCGCCCTGCGACCCGGTCCGAACGGGCCTCAGGCGGCCGACAGGCGGACGTCCGCCGCCCGGACGAAGGCCACCCGGTGGCCGTACTGGATCTCGTAGTACAGCTCCTTGCCGACCACGACCCGGTGCGCGTCGGTGGCGAAGGTGACCGCGTAGTAGTACTCGCCGGGCACCTTGTCACCGACGACGTACTTCTGCCCCTTCGGCAGCCGGTACGGCAACGGTGAGACCGCCTGTGCGGGGACCCCCGCCGGATAGGCCGACGCCTCCGGATAGGCCCGTCCGTAGACCGGAACGCTGTCCACGCCGGCCTTCGGAGTGATCACCAGGCCGGCCGCCGGCACGGCCGTCGGCCGCGCCGCCGGATTGTGGAACCAGGCCTTCTGGCCCAGGTACCAGATCGCCGTCCACTCGCCCCACCGGTCGGCCACCGCGTACTGCTGTCCGGTGGAGACCCGCGAGGAGATGTCGTTCACACCGGTCGTCGGCGTCGTGCCCAGACCGACGTCCTTGATCAACGGCGACTTCTCGTCGTGGTCGGAGTAAAGCCGCACCGCGCTGGAGCCGTGCGCCGCGCACGGCGCGTCGGGTGAGCCGCAGCTCGTGTACACCGGCCGGTTGGCCTGGTAGTCCGGCAGGACCGTCACCAGTCCGCCACCCGCGGCGGCCGTGGCCTTGAACGGGCGACCCAGCAGCTCGAAGTAGTGCCGCCAGTCCCAGTAGGGCCCCGGGTCGGTGTGCATGCCCGGCACGGACGCAGCCGTCGGCCCCGGCACGTTGTCGTGGCCGAGGATGTGCTGCCGGTCCAGCGGTACGCCGTACTTCGTCGCCAGGTACGTCACCAGACGCGCCGACGACCGGTACATCGCCTCGGTGTACCAGGAGTCCGGCGCGGCCAGGAACCCCTCGTGCTCCAGGCCGATCGACTTGGCGTTGACGTACCAGTTGCCCGAGTGCCAGGCGACGTCCTTCGCCCGCACATGCTGGGCGATGTGGCCGTCGGTGGAGCGCAGCGAGTAGTTCCAGGACACGTAGGCGGGATCCTGGACCAGGTCGATGACACCTTCCCAGCCGCCCTCGGTGTCATGGACGACGATGTACTCGACGGACTGGGAGGCCGGGCGGTCGCCCAGGTCGTGGTTGCCGTAGTCGTCGTCCCCGAACTGCTCGTACGGCGCCGGGATCCACTCGCAGGACACGGTCGGCGGACACTCGGTCCCCGCCGCGGAGACCGTCCGCAGGCCGGTGTGCCACAGCTGGCCGGTGTCCGGTGCGAGACCCGGCTGGGCCGGCAGGGCGAGCCGCTGCCCGGCGTCCGTGACGCGCTGCGCGCCGGTGCGCATGACCTGGTACACGTCGTTCGCGTAGGCGGCACCGGTCGAGGTGTCGTCGGCGCCGGAGAAGCGCGCCACCGCGCCGTACCAGTCCGCCGGGTCGGAGCTCAGCGGCTCGCCCAGATCGCGCTGGGCCGCGGCGAGCAGCGCGGCGCCGCCGGCCACGTTCGCCGCCGGGTCCGTACGCAGCGTCTCGTGGCTCAGACCGGTCAGGTCCGCCGCCGTCGGGAGGGTCCTCAGACGCGCGGGGATCTCCGCGTCCTCGGGGAGCGCCTTCCCGGAACGCCGGGGCGGGCGCGCGTCGTCACCGCGCGGGTCCTCCGCGCTCCCGCTGTGGTGCGGGGCCGAGGTGAGCGCGGTGCGGGCGTCGGTGAGGTGCATCGGGCCGTAGCCGCCGGTCACGCTCGGCGCACCGCCGTGCGTGTCCCAGCGGGACTGGAGAAAGGAGACCCCGAGGAGAACGCTCTGCGGCACCCGGTAGGCGGCCGCCGCCGCGGCGAAGGCGCTCTGCAGCGAGTCCGCCGCGGCGGGCGCGGCGCGTTCGGGGGGCGGGGCGGCGCCCAGCAGCGGCAGCAGCAGGGCTGCCGAGGTGAGGGCACCCGCGGTCCTGCCGGTGCGTCTGAGCCGGATGGGGGTGTGGGGGTCGGTGACGGATCCTCGCAAGGCGGCCTCCTGGGGCGTGCGAGCGGGGCGGGGCGTGCGGGACCGGACCTGGATCCGTGGTACCGGTCTGCCGACGATCCGTCAATCATGCCCACAAAGAGGCGATATCCCATGTCGTGAGGGGTTCGGCGCGTTTCGTGCCGTGACCCGGTCTGTGCGGCATCGGTCCGCGGTGCGCCGCCGCTCCGGCACATCGCGGACCTGTCTCCCCTCAGCGAGTGCCGACCGCCGCCCGCACGGCCCGTCGGGCCAGCTGGCAGTCGTCGTGCAGCCGCCGCAACAGCAGCCGCTGCTCCTCGCCGGACGGCGCGGCACCGGGGTGGGCCATGCCCGGGGCCGTCGGGGGCGTGTCGTGCATCGAACGCTGCACGGCCGTCTCGTAGGTGCGGATCTCCCGGGTGAGGACCAGCATCAGGTTCACCAGGAACGCGTCCCGCGAGGCAGGGCCCGCGGACTGCGCGATCTGGCTGATCTGACGGCGTGCCACCGGCGCGTCGCCCAGGACCGACCACAGGGTGGCCAGGTCGTAGCCCGGCAGGTACCACCCGGCGTGCTCCCAGTCCACCAGCACTGGACCGGCCGGTGACAGAAGGATGTTCGACAGGAGGGCGTCGCCGTGGCAGAACTGGCCCATGCCCTGCCGGCCCGCGGTGGTCGCGATGCCGTGCAGCAGCTTCTGCAGGTCCCCCAGGTCGCGGTCGGTGAGCAGGCCCAGCTCGTGGTAGCGGGAGATGCGGGCCGCGTAGTCCAGCGGAGCGTCGAAGCTGCCCGCCGCCGGGCGCCAGGAGTTCAGCCGGCAGATCGCGCCGAGCGCGGCGCGGATGTCCGCGCGCGGCGGTGCCTCGGTCGGGTGCCGTTGCAGCGCCGCCGCCCGGCCGGGCATGCGTTCGATGACGAGGGTGCAGTTGTCCGGGTCCGCCGCGATCAGTCTCGGCACGCGCACCGGGGGGCGCTGCCGGACGAACGTGCGGTATGCGGCTATCTCGTGCCTGATCCGCTCGGCCCACACAGGGGAGTGGTCCAGTAAACACTTCGCGACGGCCGTGCTGCGTCCCGTCGTTCCGACCAGGAGCACGGACCGTCCGCTGCGGCGCAGCACCTGCACCGGGGCGAACTCCGGGCAGATCCGGTGCACCGAGGCGATCGCCGTGCGTAGCTGGGCGCCCTGGGCGCCGGACAAGTCGAGCCTCCCGCTGAGCGGTTGCGTGCCGATGCCCGGGGCGCGGCGGGCTCTGCCCGCGCCGAGCACCGGGGCCACCGGCCGCGCGGCGGGGTCGAGGTAGGGGCCGCCGCCTCCCGGACGGGGATGCAGCGACCGGGGCGGGGCGGACACGGAGGACGATGCTGCGTACATGGGCGAAACAGATCCCTTCGTGTGCCTGCGACGTCAACGCGCTGCCCGGCCCGGTCCACGGGGTGCACCCTGGGGAGTGTCCCCCGTGGACCGGGTCGGGGTGGCGCGTTCCTACCTGACACCCGTCGCCCGGTGGCACACCATGTGGCGCACCCTGGCGAACCCTGGCGAATAGTCGCCCGGCAACCTGCACCGGGCTACTGTCAACTCAGCCGAGAACCTGGGGGCTTGACGTGAGCGGACAACCCAACACCCGACTCGCGGATCTGTTCGGCCTGGCCGGCTGGTCCAAGGGTGAACTCGCGAGGCTGGTCAACCGGCAGGCGGCGGCCATGGGCCATCCCCAGCTGGCGACGGACACCTCCCGGGTGCGGCGGTGGATCGACACGGGAGAGATCCCGCGCGATCCGGTGCCGCGGGTGCTGGCGGCCCTGTTCACCGAGCGTCTCGGCCGTGTCGTGACCATGGAGGACCTCGGTCTGGTCCGGCACGGGCGTGCGGGGAAACGGCCACGCGGCGGGAGTGCGGAACCTCCCGACGGCGTGCCGTGGGCGCCCGAACGGACTGCCGCGGTCCTCACCGAATTCACGGGAATGGACCTCATGCTCAACCGACGCGGCTTGGTGGGCGCGGGTGTCGCGCTCGCCGCGGGATCAGCACTCAGCAGCGCCATGTACGACTGGCTGCACTCCGACCCCACCCTCTCCGCCGACGCTCCCGTCATCGACCACTCTCTCGTGCACGCCGAATCCGCGGGGTTCGACCGCTACGAGGCCGCCCCCGTCGGGGCGGAGGAGGTCGACGAACTCGAGCGCTCGGTGGAGGTGTTCCGGGCCTGGGACGCCGCCCGTGGCGGCGGGCTCCAGCGCAAGGCGGTGGTGGGTCAGCTCAACGAGGTGGGCGGCATGCTCGCCTACCGTCACCCACCCCACCTCCAGCGGCGCCTGTGGGGCGTCGCCGCCAACCTCGCCGTCCTCGCGGGCTGGATGTCGCACGACGTCGGTCTGGAGCCCACGGCGCAGAAGTACTTCGTCATCGCCGCCCACGCCGCCCGGGAGGGCGGTGACCGGCCGCGGGCCGGGGAGGCGCTCTCGCGCGCGGCCCGTCAGATGGTCCACCTCGGCCGGCCCGACGACGCCCTGGACCTGATGAAGCTCGCCCAGTCCGGCTCCGGCGAGGAGGTGCTGCCGCGCACCCGCGCCATGTTCCACACCATCGAGGCCTGGGCGCAGGCGTCCATGGGCAAGGGCCAGGCCATGCGCCGCACCCTCGGCCAGGCGGAGGACCTGTTCGTCTCCGACCGGAGCGACGTGGAACCGCCCCCCTGGATGCAGACGTTCAGGGACGAGGACCTGTACGGCATGCAGGCCCTGGCCTACCGGACGCTGGCCGAGTTCGAGCCGGGGGCGGCCGCGCACGCCCAGTACTACGCGGAGAAGGCGCTCGCCCTGCGGGTCGACGGGCGGGAGCGGTCGAAGATCTTCGACCACCTGTCCATGGCCTCGGCCTGCTTCATCGCGGACGACCCCGAGCAGGCGGACCGGTACGCCCGGCTGGCCCTGATGTCGATGGGGTCGAACTCCTCCCGCCGCACCTGGGACCGGCTGCGCCAGATGTACCGGCTGACCGCGGAGTACGCGGACTACCCGAGGATCAGCGAACTGCGCGAGCAGATCCGGCAGGCGCTGCCGAAGCAGAAGGGGGGACGGCCGGGCACCTCCGCCCAGGCGTGATGCGGACCGGGCGGTGGGCCGGATCGGACGGTGATGCGGGCCCGGTGGCGCGCCGGCCGCGGTGATCCGGGCCAGGGGGTGTTTCGAAAGTCCCGCACAGCACCCACGGCGCATGGCACGCCCTCTAAGCCGCACCGGCCGAAAGGCCCGAGTACACCCAGTACGAGCGCTTCCGTCCGGCATGCCGAGAGCACGCACCGGACACCGCGGGCACCGCGCAGGACATTCGGAACACCCTAGGCGGTGACCCGGGCGACGAGGAGGCAGGCGTCGTCCTGGCGTTCCCGCGCGCCGAACTCCTCCACGACCAGTCGTACGCAGTCCTGCGCGGTGAGGTCCCCGGTGAGGCGGGGGGCCAGGTCCAGCAGGGGGTGGGGCGTGTCCGGTCCGTCGGTGTGGGGCACCAGTCGGTCGGTGTGCAGCAGGAGCAGGTCGCCCGCTTCGAGGCTCTCCTCGGCCTGCCCGTATGCGGCGCCCGAGGTGGCGCCGAGCAGGACGCCGTCGGGTGCGTCCAGCCGTCGTCCCGTCCCGTCGCGGAAGAGCAGCGGGGCGGGATGTCCGGCCTGCGCCCACACCAGGGTGCGGGTGCCGGGGAGGTAGCGGCAGCAGACGGCGCTGGCGAGGGCGGGCTGGGCTCCTGCGTCGAGTAACTGGTTGAGCAGGGACAGCAGGTGGGCCGGTCGGGTGCCCGCCATCGCCAAGCCGCGCAGTGCACCCAGCGTCATCGCCAGGGTGGAGGCGACCGCCGTGCCGTGCCCGGTGAGGTCGCCGACGCCGAGCAGCGTCTCGCCCCCGGGCAGTTCCAGCGCGTCGTACCAGTCGCCGCCGAGGAGCGAGGTCGTGGGGGCGGGCAGGTGGTGGGCGGCGAGGTCGAGGGCGCGGGGGTTGCGCTGCGGGAGTCGCAAGGAGCCGTGCCGGGGCGGGAGAACGGCCTCCTGCAACTCGATGGCGATGCGGTGCTCGGTCTGTGCCACGTGCCGGTCGCGGTGCAGCGAGTCACGGGTCTCGCGCACCATCCGCTGGCTGCGGCGCAGTTCGCTGACGTCGCGCAGCACGGCCCACATCGAGGCGGTGCTGCCGTCGGCGTCGAGGACCGGCTCGCCCATCATGTGCACCGTGCGGATCTCGCCGCCCGGCCGGACGACGCGGAACTCCCCGTCGATGGGTCGGGCGTCGATGAGGCAGCCCGTGACCATCGCCGTCAGACGCGGGCGGTCCTCCTCCAGGACGAGGGAGGGCAGTTCGTCGAGGGTGAGCGGGGGCGCGGCCGGGTCGCGGCCCAGGATGCGGCAGAGCTCGGCGGACCAGACGGCCTCGTCGTTGAGCAGGTCCCACTCCGCGGTGCCGACCCGGCCGAGCAGTGCGCTCCGCCGGGCGGTCGTGGGCGCCGGCGAGGCGGGCGCGGCAGGCTCCTGACCGTCCCGCAGCTGCGCCAAGTGGGCGTCCAGGTCGTTGAGTTGATGCAGAGCCAGGTCGTAGACCGCGCGCTGCCAGCGGTCCTGCGGGTCCGTTCCGTCGCCCTGTGCGTCCCGCCGTACGGCGTCCACGTCGCCCTTGAGCCGCCTCGTCTGCGTGATCAGCGCGTCGACCGAGCCGGATCCCGGCGGCTGGGCGGCCGGGCGGTCCGCAGAGAGATGGGGCGGCATGACGCACTCCGATGCGGGGACGGGAACGGCCAGGGACGGAAGGGTCGTTACGACTGTTGCACAGCCCGCGACTCCGTGTAAGGGATTTGGCAACACACGATACGGTGGTGCACCTGGCATATGCCAGGGTCTCCAAGGGGAGATCGCGGGGCCTGAACGACGTACCTCGTCGCCGGGTCAAGTCGTAGGCGGTGTACGTGACTTGGCGGACGCCGCGCGTGCCCGGAGCGGGTCCAGCCACCTGTTCGACGGCTGTGTGTTCCCTGAGGTGGGAGGTGCGGGGGGCCGACCCCTGCTCCCGTGACGCAGCTCACACGAATTCGCCACCGGTTTCGCGTAATGCAAACCGCCTCCGCGAAGTCCTACAAGCATCACGACGAAAATTTCGTAGTCCTCCTCACCGCCGCGGAGACCGACCATGGACCTCGCCCACGTCACCGTCCGACAGCCAGCCCGCGCCCAGCTCATCACCCTGGAGGAGCGGGAACTGCCCGTCTCCGCCACGCTCCGCTACACCGCGGCCGACCCGCTCGCCGTGCACCTCGACTTCCCGGCGGAGGCCGCCCTCCAGGGCGAGGCGGTCACCTGGACCTTCGGCCGCGCGCTGCTGGAGGAGGGGCTGCGCGGCCGGGCCGGCGCCGGGGACGTGCACCTGTGGCCGTGCGGACGGGCCCGTACGGTCATGGAACTGCACTCGCCGTACGGGCTGGCCCTGCTCCAGTTCGACACGGCCGCCCTGCACCGCTTCCTGACCCGCACCTACGCCGTGGTGGCGGCGGGCCGGGAGGACGTCGGCGCCGCCGTCGACGAAGGGCTGCACGCCCTGCTCGGCAACGTCTGAGACGCTCGCGCGGTCAGCGGTCAGCGGTCAGCGGTCAGCGGTCAGCGGTCAGCGGTACAGGTCCGGGCGCGGGGCGAGGTCGACGGCGACGCGCGTGCCGCCCTCGAGCGCCCGCACCCCGGCCTCGGCGGCCGCGGAGGCCGCGTAGCCGTCCCAGGCGGTCGGGCCCGTGACCCGGCCCTGGAGGGTGGCGTCGACCCACGCCTGCACCTCCCGGTCGTAGGCGTCCACGAACCGCACCAGGTAGTCCTGCGGCACCTCGGTGCCGGCGGTGCCGTGCGCGGACAGCAGCATCCCGCGGTCGTCGCCGATGCGGGCGCTGCCCGCCTCGCACACGGCCTCGCAGCGCACCTGGTAACCGAAGCCGCAGTTGACGAAGACCTCCACGTCGACCAGGGCGCCCCCGTCGGTCTCGAAGAGCACGAACTGCGGGTCGAGCAGACCCTCCGGCGCGCCGGACGAGGGACGCGGGCGCACGACGGTGACCGCGGTCAGCTCCTGGCCGAGCAGCCAGCGGGCCGCGTCGATCTCGTGCGACACCGAACTGTCGATCAGCATCGCGCTGGTGAAGCCGGGCGGCGAGGAGGCGTTGCGGTGCGTGCAGTGCAGCATCAACGGCCGGCCGAGCCGGCCCCCGTCCAACAGCGCCTTGAGCCTGCGGTACTCGGTGTCGTAGCGGCGCATGAACCCGATCTGCGCCAGCCGCCGGCCCCCGCGCGCCTCCGCCTCCAGCACGCGCAGCGCTCCGGCGGAGTCCGGCACCATGGGTTTCTCGCACAGCACGGGCAATGCGCGGGCGAAGGCGGCGAGCAGCGCCTCCTCGTGCGCGGGCCCGGGGGAGGCGATCAGAACGGCCTCGACACCCGGGGCGTCCAGGGCGGCCACCGGGTCGGTGTGGACCGACACACCCCCGAGGCCTGCCACGGCCTCCTTCGCGCGCTCGGCGTCGGGATCGGCCACCGCGGCGACCCTGGCTCCGCTCACCACGCGATCCAGGCGTCGTATGTGATCGGCGCCCATGTGCCCGGCACCCAGCACAGCCACGCCCAGCACGTCACCCACGCGCGTTCTCCCTCCCGGCCGACGATCACGCCGTAGCGTACGCCGCCGGGCGGAACCCCCTCAGGGGTCCTTGCACCGTGCCCGCCTGGGCCGCGTGGCCCGGTACCGCGTCTCGCCGCGTCGCCGGGAAGCCCTGGTAGCTCCGCTGCGAGGGCTCTCCCGCGCCTTGCGATGCACGGCACCGGATGCCGCGAGCCGATCGGCCTCCCCCTCGTCCGGACCCCTCAGTAGCGCAGGACGCCCGCGATGCCGTCCGCGTCGCCCAGGGTGCCGTCCGGGACGAAGCGGACCTCGGCGCCCGTCTCCAGGCACTGTTCGACGATCTCGTCCACGATGTCGTCGCGGGCGTCCAGGTCGCCGCTCAGGGCCGGGATCAGGTGGTCGCCGTCGTCGCGGACGGTGATCCGGTAGTTCTCCTCGACGGCCAGGAGCCGGACGCGGCCTTCCCGGGCGCTCTGCCACACCTCGTCGACGCCGGCGGCGAAGGTGTGGCGGCCCCGGGCGGAGTCCAGTTCCCGGGCCACGGCGGCGGTGTCCCGGCGCGCCTCGGCGTCGTGCAGCGGACGCACCGCCTGCCACACGGCCTCGGACGAGGCGTGGGTGAGGCCGCCGTGCGGGATGTGCACGGCGTCCCGGGCCACGCCGCCCAGCTCCTGAAGGAGGGACAGCGCCGCCTGCTCGCCGGTGACGTACAGCGGCCGCGGGTCCGCGCGCAGCAGCCGCCCCATCGCGGTGTCGGCGTCCTTGAGGAAGTGGCGGGTGTCCTCGTCGCGGAAGGTGCTCGGCAGGTCGCCGACGCGTTCCATGCGCTCGGCGTCGAAGTTGTCGCGGCTCCTGGTCATCGGGAAGCCGGCGGTGTGCAGCTCGGTGACCCGGTCGCCGCCGCCGTTCCACGCCGTCACCCGGTCCGCGGAGACGGACAGCACCCAGAACGGCCGCTCGGCGGCCTGCGCGGAGACGAGGTTGCGGGTGAGGAAGGTGTCGGACAGGACGACGCGCTCGGGCACGGGGCGGGCCAGGGACCACACCTGGTGCTCGCCCGGGGCCGCGAAGATCACCAGGCCGTCCTCGGCGTGCGTGAGGTCGACCTCGTCCAGGGCCCGGTCGAGGTGCGCGCTGACGTCGGCGCGCCGCTCCCGGGTGACCGACGGGTCGGACTCCAGCTGTTTCTTCGCCTCGGCCACGACGTTGCGCAGCCGTACCCGGTCCTGGGCGTTGTCGGGTTCCCGGCGGTGCGTCGGCGTCAGCACGGACACCGCGGGATAGGGGCGCGGGCGGCGCAGTTCGGAGAGTGTCGCGGGGCTGAGTGCGTGCTCCATGAACAGCACGATAGGCCGGATTCACCAACGGGGCATTTGGGGCAGGAGGGGCGGTCCGGTGGCGGCCCCGACCGGTGCGACGCCTTCCCTGCACCCGGTCACGGCCTCGGTCTGAGGGCGCACCGCAGTGACGGCGGCCCCGGCGGCCGGTTACCTTACGCGTCAGTAACCGGACGGCACCGCACCGCAGGAGGCACCCATGCCGCAGCTCGAAGTCGACGGCGCAGCCCTGACGTACGACGACGAGGGCCCGCGTGACGGCGGCGGGGCGCCCCTGGTGTTCGTGCACGGCTGGACGGCGAACCGCCACCGCTGGGACCACCAGATCGCGCACTTCTCCCGGACGCGCAGAGTGATCCGGCTCGACCTGCGCGGGCACGGCGAGAGCGGCGGGGCGGGCGTGAAGACGATCGACGGGCTGGCCCGGGACGTCCTCGCCCTCCTCGACCACCTCGAGGTCGAGCGGTGCGTGCCGGTCGGGCACTCGATGGGCGGCATGATCGCGCAGACCGTCGCTCTCGCCCACCCCGACCGGGTCGAGCGGATGGTGCTGGTCAACTCGATCGGCCGCATGAGCTACAGCCGGGGCAGGGGCCTGCTGATGGCCGCCTCCACCCTCGTCCCGTTCAAACTGTTCGTCGCGGCCAACATCCGGCGCGCGTTCGCCCCCGGCCATCCCCGCGAGGAGATCCGCGCCTACGTCAGGGCCTCGGCGGACACCCCGCGCGAGGTCGTCATGACCCTGTACGGCGCCATGCGCGCCTTCGACGTCCTGGACCGCGTCGGGGAGATCCCCGCCCCCACCCTGATGATCCACGGCTACCACGACGTCCAGCTGCCGCTGAAGCAGATGCTGCGGATGGCGAAGGCGTACCCGGACGCCACCGTCCGCGTCCTCGACGCCGGCCACGAGCTGCCCGTCGAGAAGCCGGCCGAACTGACCGCCGCCATCGACGCGTTCGTGCGCTGACGGGTCCGTGCACCATGAGCGCCCGATCAGGCCGCGCGGCCCGGACGGGCATGGTGCGAGGACCCCTGAGCGCCGTCCGGGGCCGGCGGGTGCGCCGGATCGGGCGACCGCACGGCCTCCAGGGCCCGCTGGGTGCCCGCCTCAGTCCTCCTGGTCGGCCCCGCAGGAGCTGCCGCTCGGCGGCAGCGAGCCGTACAGCAGGAAGTCGTCGACCTTGCGGTGCACGCACTTGGAGGAGCCGTAGCCGGTGTGGCCGTCGCCCCGGTTGTCGAGCACCACGGCCGACGGCCCGAGCCGCTCGGCCGTCTCCACGGTCCAGCGGTACGGCGTCGCCGGGTCGCCCCGGGTGCCGACGAGCAGCATCTTCGGGGTGTCGAGGTCCTGCACCTCGTCGCGGATGAAGTCGGTGCCCGCGGGGCGGCCGTAACACATCAGGACCTGGGTGAGCCGGTAGCGGCCGAAGACGGGGGAGGCCTGCTCGTAGGCGGCGCGCAGCCGTTTGAGGTCGGCGGCGATCCGGGCGGCCGTGGGGCGGTCGGGGTCGTCCGCGCAGTTGACCGCCATCAGCGCCGCCGGCAGGTTGTCGAGGGGGATGTCCTCCTCGTCGACCAGGCCTCCGGTGGGGTCGCCGCCCCCCGGGTCCTTGACGGGCAGCCCGAGTCCTCCGGTGGCGAACGCCATGACCCCGCTGGTGTCGCCGTGTTCGACGAGCTGGGCGAGCGCCCGCTCCAGGGACGGCCACAGCTCCCTGCTGTACAGGCCCTGCCCTATGGCGCCCACGAGGTCCTGGCCCGTGAACGGTTCGCCGAAGTCCGTCGGCACCGGGTCCGCGTCGAGCGATCGCACCAGGTGCAGGACCTCCTCCCGCGCCCTGCGCGCGTCCTGTCCGAACGGGCAGGCGATGTCCCGCACGCACCAGTCGACGAAGTCCTCCAGCGCCACCTGCTGTCCCCGGGCGCCGACGATGCCCTGTTCGGTGAGCGGTTCGGTCAGCGTGTCCACACCGTCCAGGACCAGCCGGCCCACCCGGCCGGGGAACAGCGCGGCGTACACCGCGCCGAGCCGGGTGCCGTACGAGAAGCCCAGGTAGGTGAGCTTCCTGTCGCCGAGCACCTGGCGGATGACGTCCAGGTCCCGCGCCACGTCGACGGTGCCGATGTGCGGCAGCACCGGCCCGGAGTGCTTCGCGCAGGCGGCGGCGGCCTTCCTCAGCTGCTCCAGCAGCGACCGCGGGTCGGCGAGGTCCTCCGGCCGGTCGTCGACGGCGGCGAGCCCCTCCTCCTCCCCGTCACCGCAGCTCACCGGCGAGGACCGGCCGACCCCCCGGGGATCGAAGCTCACTACGTCATAGCGGTCGGTGAGGTCCATGAACTCCTTGCCGCCGTAGGCCAGTTCGGGGACACCCGGACCGCCGGGGCCACCGAAGTTCAGCAGCACCGAGCCGCGCTTGTCGCCGGTGGCGCGGTAGCGTGCGAGCGCCAGCTCGAGCGTGGCGCCCTTCGGGCGCGCGTAGTCGACGGGGACGGTCACCTCGGCGCACTGGAGATCGGCGGGCATCCCGTCGCCCGTGCACTTCTTCCAGGTGACCTTCTGCTCGTAGTACCGGGACAGGGCCGCCCGGGCGTCGGTCTCCCGCTCCGCGACCGCCGTCGGCAGTCCCGCGCCCAGCAGGGCCAGCGCGGCGGCGGCGAGTGCCCAGCGCCGCAGCGCGGGCCGCGTCGACAGCTTGGCCAGCATCGATGCCTCCCGGGACGCCCGCCAGCGGACCGTCGATCGGCGCCCCCGCCCACGATAGGCGGGGTGTACGGGACCCGCCTCCGGACGGGCGCGCGGGTCGACGGGCGCCGCTCGGCGCCCTCGGGCGCACGCCCCGCGCGCCCGTGCACTCACCGCATCAGCCGGTTTTGCTACTAGTTCGACTCGTGTGGCACCCAATGGGGTGAAAGACCCGTTGGCCATAACTCGGACGGTTCGCCCGCGTTCTACGGGGTGCGGGCGAGCGCCCGCGACCATGTCTGGAAGGCAGGGACCCATGAGACGGGTTACCCGAAACGGTGTGATCGCCGTCGCCGCCGCCTCGGGCGCGATGGCCATGACGATTCCCGCGTTCGCCGACTCGGCGGCCGAGGGATTGGCGGCCGGCTCGCCCGGGGTGATCTCCGGCAACGGTGTCCAGGTGCCGGTGCACCTTCCCGTGAACCTGTGCGGGAACACCGTGAACGTAGTCGGCGCGCTGAACCCGGCGTTCGGCAACACCTGCGTCAACAAGGGTGGATCCGCCGGATCCAAGGCGCCGGGCGGCGGCGCGGACGCGTCGTCCGTCAGCACGAACTCGCCGGGCGTTGTCTCGGGCAACGGGGTGCAGGTGCCCGTCGACGTCCCGGTGAACGCGACCGGCAACAGTGTGGACGTCGTCGGCATCCTGAACCCGGCGTTCGGCAACGAGTCCGTGAACGACTCCGACCACGAGCCGGCACCTCCCGCGCAGCCGCCGGCGTACCCGGCGCCGCCCACCGACTCGGGCCCCGGGTCGAAGCCCCTCCCGGCGGCCCCCGCGCAGCAGGCGCCCGCCCCGGCTCCGGCCCCGGCGGCCCCGGCCCCGGCTCCGGCCACCGAGACGGTGTCCTCGCTGGCCGAGACCGGGTCGGACGCCGTGCTCCCCGCCGTCGCGGGCAGCGCGGCGCTGCTCCTGGGCGGAGCGGTCCTGTACCGGCGTTCCCGGCCGGGGGCGCAGAGCTGAGCGGCTCCCGACGGGCCTGACACGCCCGAAGGTCCACGCACCCGCAGCCTCCCGTCGCAGGACGGGGGTCCGCGGGTGCGTGGCGTAGGCCGACCGGTCCCTCGGCCGGCCGGCGGGGGTGGCCCGTCGCGGAGGGCGGCGGGCCACCGACGTAAATGCGTTGAGGGGCCCGCTGATCGCGTGTTGGGTGGGCGCATGGATCATGCCGCTGTCCTCAGCCTCTACGACCGTGACATGCGTCTGGGCGCCCGACCCGACGGTCCCGACGCCCGCGTCGAACGCAGCGGGAACGTGGTGCGCCAGACCGCCTCCGCGCAAGGCTGGAACGGGATCGTCTGGTACGGCCTCGACGCGGCCGACGCCGACGCGGAGATCGCCGCGCAGATCGCCCACTTCGGCGGGCTGGGCCTCGGGTTCGAGTGGAAGATCTACGGCCACGACCGGCCCGCCGACATGGCGGAGCGGCTCCTCGCGGCCGGGTTCACGGCCGAGCCCGAGGAGACGCTGATGATCGGCGAGACGCGTGAGCTGCTCTTCGACGTCGACCTGCCCGACGGCGTCCGGGTCGTGCCGGTCACCGACCGGGACGGCGTGGATCTCGTGGCCGACGTCCACGAGCGGGCGTTCGGCACCGACGCCTCGCGGCTGCGCCGGCAGATGCTCGCCCGGCTCGCCGCCGACCCGGACACGGTCGTCGCCGTCGTCGCCCTCGCCGGGGACGAGCCGGTGAGCTCGGCACGCATGGAGCTGGTCCCCGGAACGCCCTTCGCCGGACTGTGGGGCGGCGGCACCGTCCCCGGCCGGCGCGGCCAGGGCATCTACCGCGCCCTGGTCGCCCACCGCGCCCGCGTCGCCGCCGACCGCGGCTACCGCTACCTCCAGGTCGACGCCTCCGACCAGAGCCGCCCCATCCTCGAACGGCTCGGCTTCGCGGCGCTGAGCACGACGACGCCGTACGTGTACGGGCCCTGACTGGAGAGACCCGCAGGGTCGTCGACAGGCTGAGGGCTCCTTGCACTGTGCCCGCCCGGGCCGCGTGGTCCGGCGCCGTGCATCGCAAGGCACCGGGCCACGCGGCCTGATCAGGCGCTCATAGTGCAAGGACCCCTTGGAGCTCCGCCAGCCGCCGGCGGGCGGTCTCGTCGGTGGCGGTCAGCAGTACCCGGATCAGACGGGCGCGCCCGCCCAGGGCCCGGTGGAAGGAGGCCGCCAGGTCGTCCAGGACGCAGACCGTGTTCGTGTGGACGAGGCGCCGGTAGCCGAGGTCGGCGTAGTTGCCCCACACGGCGGTCAGGTTGCGCTCCGCGAGGGCGGCCCGCGAGGGGTCGCCCCCGGGTGCCGGGTGGACCTGGCTCATGTAGTCGCCCTCGATCACCGCGTGGGGCACGCCGAGGGCGCGAAGCCGGGCCGAGACCTCCCAGCCGGCGGTCGTCTTGCCCGCGCCCGCGCGTCCGCCGATGAGCAGGGCTTCCGGAAGATCCATGGGGCCAGGGTGACAGGCCGCACGCGGGCGCGGCCGACGCTTTTCACGCGGAGCCGCGTACCGGCCCCGGTTCTCCGGCGCGGCCCAGGGACCAGGTGCGCAGCCGGATCTCGCGGCCCTTCTGCGCGCGCGGGAGGGGTGGTTCGTCGGCGAGCACGAAACCGCACGAGCGCGCCACGCCCTCGCTCGCCGCGTTCCCGGCCTCGATGCACAACACCACGCGGCGGGGCCGCAGTGCGCCGAGGGCGTGCTCGGCGACCAGCCGCACGGCCCGCCCGGCCAGACCCTGTCCCCGGTGTGCGGCGCCGACACCGTAGGCGAGTTCGGCGTCCCGTCCGTCGGCCGCGCTGCGGAACAGCAGCACCTCGCCCAACGGGCGTCCGCCGTCGGTCGTGATGGCGAGCTGCACCGTGCGCCGCTCGGCGAGTCCCGCGCGGGCCCGGTCGAGGTAGGCACGGGCCGCCCCCGCGTCGAACGGCGAGACCACCGGCGTCCAGCGGGCGATCTCCGGGTCGTCGTACACCGCCACCAGGTCGTCGAGGTCGTCGTCCGACCACGGGCGCAGGGTGACGCCGTGGCCTTCGAGTCGCAGCGCGGCGGGCAGGGTGAAACCTCCGTCGGTGTCCATGCGCCGATCCTGCCACCGGTGGTCACGGCCGCGGGGCCGTCCGGGCCGCGTGAACGGCCCGTCCGGGCCGCGTGTACGGGCGGACGGGCCGCCTTCCCGCGGGCTGAGGGCTACGACCTGGGGACGCTCTTGGCCGCGGTGCCGGCGCACACCAGTCCGAGGACCAGGGCCAGGGCGCCGATGATGATGTTGTTGACGATGACACCGGCGTCCGGGCTGTCGCCGACGACCCACGGAGCGATGATCATCCAGATGCCCAGTGCGCACATCGCCCAGCTCAGGCCGTACATGCGAGCGGGGGCCGCGGTGAACCCGAGTGCCAGCATCCCGATCGCTATGCCGACGATCAGGTTGTGCGTCATGAGCGCGGGCTGGCTGGTGGTGTAGTGGAGGATCCACGGTGACACGGCGCAGTACAGACCGAGCAGGAACACCGGTCCGTCCACGAGCGCCACATCACGACCGCCGAGCATGCGGTCGTACCGCGACTGCATCTCGGACACATCGGGGTGAGTCGACATGTCGCCTCTGGTGGGCGAGACGTTGGCCATGACTCGTCTCCTTCGACTTGCAGGCCTGACCGCGTCTGGTGCGGTGTGCGGTGGGCGCCGCGCATCCTCATTCTGCGCTTATTTCGCCTTTATGTGTAGAGGTGGGAGGGATTGCTGCGGTATGCGGTGGATGGGCCGAGGGCCTGGCCGTTGATCCGGCCGACGATCTTGCCGTGGAGCAGCACGCCGACCGCCCGGTCCGCCAGGGGCCTGCCCCCAGAGGGCGCCGAGCCTCTCCGGGGGCAGGGGGACAGGGGTCACGCTCCAGGACGGCGCACGGGCCGACCAGTGGGGGCGCGGGTGGGTGCGTCGATTCCTCGAGATGCGTCGCTTCCGACGTCGTATCGTCGAGGCATGCCCGAGCACCGCAGCCCCGAGGGCCCCGGCCTGACGACGGGGGCCCTCGCCCGCCGCCTCGGGGTCGCGCCCACCACGCTGCGCTCCTGGGACCGCAGGTACGGCATCGGACCCGCGGTCCGCGCCGACGGGCGACACCGCCGGTGGCGTCCGGACGACGTGGCCGTACTGGAGGCGATGTGCCGGCTGACGGCGGCGGGTGTGCCGCCCGCCGACGCCGCGCGGGCCGCCCGAGCGGGGGCGGAGGACGGCTCTCCGGCCCGGGACGACGCCGCTGCGGCCGACGGCGGCCGGTCCCGCGCGGCCGGTGCGTTGCCCTTCGGGGGCGACGTGCGGCAGGAGTGCCGGGGGCTGGCCCGCGCCGCGGTGCGTCTCGACGCGCCGGCCGTCGAGGACCACCTCGACGCGGCCGTCGAACGGCACGGGCTGGTCGTCGCCTGGCAGGAGGTGATGGTGCCCACCCTGCACGCGGTGGGGCGCAAGTGGGCGTCGTCCGGTGACCGTTACGTCGAGGTCGAGCACCTGCTGTCCTGGCACGTCTCCACCGCCCTGCGCCGGGCCACCAGGCCGACCGCGGCGGGGGAGGGGCCGGGGGCCGTGGGGCCGGTCGTGCTGGCCTGTGTGCCCGGAGAGCAGCACACGCTGCCGCTGGAGGCGCTCAACGCGGGACTGAACCGACTCGGCCTCGCCGCACGGATGTTCGGCGCCGCCGTGCCGGCGGAGGCCCTGACGGCCGCGGTCCGGCGTCTCGGGCCGGTCGCGGTCGTCCTGTGGGCGCAGGCCCGCTCCACCGCGAGTCCGGCCCTCGCCCGGCACGTGGCCGACACCCGGTGGGGCGTGGGCGGCGCCCGGCGTCGGCCGGCGGTCGTGCTCGGCGGTCCCGGTTGGGCGGGACGCTCCGCGCAGGGCATGCCCCGGCCCGCCGGGCTGCGGGAGGCGCTGGAGATGCTGTCCGGGACCCCGCTGCCGGTCCCGACGGCCGGCAGCCCGGAGCCGCCCGGGTGAGCCGTCCCGGGAAGGCGGCCCCAGCCGTCCCGCCGGGGTCGGCCCACCACGCCACGGTGGGCCGCGCCGACGGCGTCAGCGGCTCCATGCCGCGGTGGCCGCGCCGACCGGAAGGTCGCCCCGGGAGCGGTCCTGTCCGGGGCGGCCCGGCTCTGTGCCTGGGTGGGCCGCGTCGACGCGCTCGCCGACCGGGGTGAGCCGTCCCGGGAGGCCCGGGTAGCCGCTCCGCCAGGGTCGGCCCGGCATCATGCCTGGGTGGGCCGCGCCGGCGCGCTCGCCGACCGGGAGGCCGGCCCTGGCAGCGGCCCGGCCGGGGTCAGCCCAGCTTCTTCAGCAGCTCGGCGGCGAGCGGCTCGGACGAGGCCGGGTTCTGGCCGGTGACCAGGGAGCGGTCCACGACCACGTGCGGTGCCCACGGCTCGCCGGCCCGCACGTCGACGCCCGCCTCCGTCAGCCGGTCCTGGAGCAGCCACCGGGCCTTGTCCCCGAGGCCCGCCTGGAGTTCCTCGGCGTTGGTGAAGGCGGCGACCCGGTAGCCCGCGAAGGCGTTCGAGCCGTCCTCCCGGACCGCGGCCAGCAGGGCGGCGGGGCCGTGGCAGACCACCGCGAGCGGCTTGCCCGACTCCAGGATCTCGACCAGCAGTCGTCCGGAGGCGGCGTCGACGGCCAGGTCCTCCATGGGGCCGTGCCCGCCGGGGTAGAAGACGGCCGCGTAGTCGTCGAGGCGGACGTCCTCCAGGCGGATCGGCCGGCTCAGTTCGGTCATGGCGTCGAGCGCGGCGGCGATCCGGTCGGCGCGCTCCTGACCGCCGTTGGCCTCGGCGGCGAGGCTGCCCTTGTCCACCGGCGGCACGACACCGCCCGGTGTGGCGACGACCACCTCGTGACCCGCGGACCGGAAGGCCTCGTACGGGGCCACGGCCTCCTCGGCCCAGAAGCCGGTGGCGTGCCGGGTGCCGTCGGCGAGCGTCCAGTGGTCGGCGCCGGTCATCACGAAGAGGATCCTTGCCATGGTGGTTCTCCGAGGGGTGTGGGAAAACTTCGAGGTACCAGAACCTAGGCCGCCCAGCCATAGAATTCCAATGGGGAATCAAATGGCCGTCATTGGAATGTTGATGGGCTGCCCCCGGAATACTGTCGGCGTGGAGCACACCCCTCACCTCGACCTGAACCTCCTGCGCACGTTCCTCGCGGTGTACCGCTCGGGCTCGTTCACCGGCGCCGCGCACCTGCTGGGCCTCTCCCAGCCGACGGTGACGACGCAGATGCGCGCCCTGGAGCGGCAGGCCGGGCGGGAACTGTTCGAGCGGCTCCCGCGCGGTGTCGCGCCCACGGCCGTCGCGGACGAACTCGCGGCCCGGGTCGCCGCCCCGCTCGACGAGCTCGCCGTGGTGGCCGGCCCGGGCCCGTCGGCGGTCGGCAGGGCCGGCCCGGTGCACCTCGCAGGCCCCGCCGAGCTGCTGTGCGCCCGTGTGCTGCCCGCACTCGCGCCGCTGGTGGCCGACGGCGTGCGGCTGCGTGTGGCGACGGGTCTGACCGAGCCGCTCCTCGACGCCCTGCGGGCCGGGCGCCACGACCTCGTCATCGCCACGAGCCGCCCGCGAGGCCGTGCCCTGGTCTCGGCGCCGTTGACGGACGAGGAGTTCGTGCTGGTCGCCGCCCCGGTGTGGGCCGAGCGGGTGCGGGGTCGGCCGGTCGCCGAACTGCCCGGCGCGCTGCACTCCGTGCCGCTGGTGACGTACGCGGAGGACCTGCCGATCGCCCGCCGCTACTGGAGGCACGTCTTCGGGCGGCGGCTCTCGCGTCCCGCCGCCGTGACCGTGCCCGACCTGCGCGGGGTGCGGGACGCGGTCGTCGCCGGAGCGGGCTTCACGGTACTGCCCCGCTACCTCTGTGCGGACGAGCTGGCCCGCGGAGCCCTGGTCGCCCTGCACGAACCGGACGATCCGCCGATCAACACCGGCTTCCTGGTCTCGCGGCCCGGCGGCGTCGACAACCCGGACGTCGCACGTGTGCGCGAGCTGCTGCTGGGTGCGGGGCGTGCGTGGTGAAGGAGGCCACGGGTGGTCGTCTGTGCGAGTAATCAAAAAAGTTAGTATGCTGCCTGCTCGTCCACTCGGCGACCAGGGGGTTTCCATGTCCGGCGCGGTCATCGGCTACACGCGGTACGTCGCCCTGGGCGACAGCCAGACCGAAGGGCTCGGCGACGGCGACGACGTCACCGGTCTGCGCGGCTGGGCCGATCGCCTCGCCGAGGAGGCCGCCCGTCACAGCCCCGGCCTGCGCTACGCCAACCTGGCCGTCCGAGGACGGCTCGCGAGCCAGGTCCACGGCGAGCAGCTCGCGCCCGCCCTCGCCCTGCGCCCCGACCTCGCCACCGTCGTCGCCGGCGTCAACGACCTGCTGCGGCCGCGTTTCGACGCCGACGAGGTCGCCGGTCATCTGGAGGCCGTGTTCGCCGCGCTCACCGCGCAGGGGGCCCGCGTCGCCACCATGACCTTCCCCGACGTGGCCCGGGTGACCCCGCTCGCCCGCCCCCTCGCCCCGCGGGTCCTCGTCCTCAACGCCCGCATCCGGGAAGCGGCCGGCCGGCACGGTGTCGTCGTGGCGGAGACCCACGGCCACGCCGTGGTCACCGACCCGAGACTGTGGAGCCCGGACCGGCTGCACGCCTCCCCGCTCGGCCACGCCCGCATCGCCGCCGCCGTGGCACACGCCCTGGACCTGCCCGGCAGCGACGACTCCTGGACCCACCCACTGCCCGCCCCGGCCGGCCGGCGGGCCGGACTCGACGAACTGCGCTGGGTCGCCGGCTTCCTGGGACCCTGGCTCGGACGGCGCCTGCGGGGCCGTTCCTCCGGTGACGGCCGTACGGCCAAACGTCCGGCGCTGTTGCCCGTCGACCCCCGTCCCGGGCCGGCCGTCCAAGACCCGTCGCCGGTGTGACGGCGTTCCGCCCACCGCGGGCGCGACGGGTGGGAGGTTTCCAGCGCCGCGCTGGGCTCCCCGGCCTTGAGGGCGCCGGTGGCCGTGCCGATCCCGGAGGTGAAGTCCAGGTGGAGCGCCGGGAGAGACGGTGACCGTGATTCCCTGACGGTCCATCAGGGCACCGCGCGGGGCGGGGACTCGTGACACGCTCCGTACGGTGCTCCACGGCACCGGGCCCAGGGGGCGGCGGCCGGGGCGGGCGGGAGGGGACCGGCGGACGCCGCTGCCGTCAGCCCGTCCTGGTGCCCGCCCGCAGGACCGTGGCCCGCCGGAAACGGGCGAGTCCCTCCGACAGCCCGACGATCCGCTCCGGATAGCCGACCGCCTCCCGGCCGGTGCCCCGCAGCGTCCACGGCTCGTGCACCGCCGGGCCCTCGATATCCGCCAGCTCGGGCACCCAGCGCCGCACGTACGCCCCGTCCGGGTCATGGCGCCTCGCCTGGGTGACGGGGTTGAGGACCCGGTCGGGCCGGGTGTCGGTGCCCGTTCCGGCGACCCACTGCCAGTTGAGCTGGTTGTTGGCCACGTCCCCGTCCACCAGCAGCTCCAGGAAGTGCCGGGCGCCGACGCGCCAGTCGACGTACAGCGTCTTGGTGAGGAAGCTCGCGGTCAGCAGCCGGCCCCGGTTGTGCATCCAGCCCTCGTGGCGCAGTTGCCGCATCGCCGCGTCCACGACCGGGTAGCCGGTACGGCCCTCCCGCCAGGCCTCGATGTCCGCGCGGGCCGTCCGCTCCGTACGCCATCGGTCGTGCCGGGTGCGGTAGTCCGCGTGGGCGGCGTCCGGACGGGCCGCCAGCAACTGGCGGTGGAAGTCGCGCCAGGCGAGCTGCCGCACGAACGCCTCGGCGCCGGGGCCGCCCACGGCGCGCGCCCGGTGCACGAGCTCCACGGGGGAGAGGGTGCCGAAGTGCAGGTGGGGCGAGAGGTGGGAGGTCGCGTCGTCCGCCAGGGCGTCGTGCCGGTCCTCGTAGGCGGCGATCCCGCGGCGCAGCCAGGCGGTCAGTCGGCGGCGGCCCTCCGCCTCGCCGCCCCGGGCCAGCCCCTGGGACACACCCCGGTACGCGGGCAGCTCCTGTGAGCCGACCCCCTCCGGCACGCGTACCGTCCGGGGTGCCCCGAGCGGCTCGCGCGGGGCCTCCTGCGACCAGCGGCGATAGTACGGCGTGAAGACGGCGAAGTGGTCCGAGCCGGACGGGGTCACCGTGCCGGGCGCCATGGCCGTCGTCACCGTGTCGTGGACGTGCAGCCGCACCCCCTCGGCCTCCAGGGTGTGCCGCAGCCGTTCCTCCCGGCGGTGCGCGTATCCGCTCACGTCGGCCGCGAGGTGAACCTCGTCGGCGCCCGTCTCGGCGGCCGCCCGGCACACCTCGGAGACCACGTCGCCGGAGCGGACGACCAGCCGCCCGCCCCGCTCCCGCAGCCCCGTGTCGAGGTCGCGCAGACAGTCGGAGAGGAACGCCAGCCGGTTGGGGACGGCGAATCCGGCACCGTCCACGCCTCGGTCGCGCACGAACAGCGGCACCACCTCCCGGGCCCCGTCGAGGGCCGCGCGCAGCGGCGGATGGTCGTGCAGACGCAGATCGGCGGTGAACAGGACGACCGAGACGTTCATGACGCTGACTCCGGGTGAGGTGAGGGGGCCACCGGGTGGTTCCGGGGCGGCGCGCCCGACGGATGCGCCCTCGGAGCCCCGAACACAGAGGGCCCGGCTCGCGGCGCCTGGTGCGTGCGATCGACCTGCCCTTTCGTCCGGAGCTCTCAGCCGGCCGTCGTCCGCACGGGGGACGCCGCCGCGGCCCGGGCGATGTTGCGGGCCATGCCGCCGAACACCGCCGCGTGGAAGGGCGAGACGCCCCACCAGTACGCCTGCCCGAGCAGACCGTGCGGATGGAACAGGGCGCGCTGGCGGTACCGGGTGCGGCCGGCGTCGTCGGTCTCCGCGTACATCTCCAGCCACGCCAGGCCCGGCAGCCGCATCTCGGCCCGCAGGCGCAGCAGGCTGCCGGGCACGATCTCCTCGACGCGCCAGAAGTCGAGCGAGTCGCCGACCCGCAACCGGGCCGCGTCCCGCCGTCCCCGGCGCAGCCCCACCCCGCCGACCAGCCGGTCCAGCCACCCGCGCACCGCCCAGGCGAGCGGGAAGGAGTACCAGCCGTTGTCGCCGCCGATGCCCTCGATCACCCGCCACAGTGCCTCGCGCGAGGCGGCCACCGGCAGTTCGCGGCAGTCGGCGTACAGGCTTCCACCGGCCCAGCCGGGGTCGGTCGGCAGCGGGTCGCTGGGGGCGCCGGGCAGGGAGGCCGAGGACCAGCGGGTGGTGACCCGCGCCTCGCGCACGCGCCGCAGGGCCAGCCGGACCGCCTCGTCGAAGCCGACCGGGTGGCCGGGCGGGTCGGGCACGTACCGGGCGATGTCGTGCTCGCGGCAGACCACCTCGTGCCGCAGCGACTCGGCCAGTGGCCGGGCGATCGACGCCGGCACGGGCGTCACCAGACCCACCCACAGGCTGGACAGGCGGGGTGTGAGCACCGGCACCGGGAAGATGAACCTGCGCGGCAGACCCGCGACGGCGGCGTAACGGATCATCATGTCGCGGTACGTCAGGACGTCAGGACCGCCGATGTCGAAGGCCCGGTTGACGGTGGCCGGCATGGCCGCGCTGCCGACCAGGGCGCGCAGCACGTCCCGGACGGCGACGGGCTGGATGCGGGTGTGCACCCAGCTCGGGGTGACCATGACGGGCAGCCGCTCGGTGAGGTAGCGCAGCATCTCGAACGAGGCCGAGCCGGAGCCGATCACTACCGCCGCCCGCAGCACGGTGGCGGGGACGCCGCAGTCGAGCAGGATGCGCCCGACCTCCGCGCGCGAGCGCAGGTGCGGCGACAGCTCCCGCTCCGCCACGCCCGCCGGGGTGAGACCGCCCAGGTAGACGACGCGGCGCAGGCCGGCGGCGCGGGCCCGCTCCCCGAAGATCCGCGCGGCCCGCCGGTCGGTCGCCTCGAAGTCGCCGCCGCTGCCCAACGCGTGCACGAGGTAGTAGGCGACGTCGACGCCGCGCATCGCCTCCGCGACCGACGCGGCGTCCGTCACGTCCCCGCGCACCACCTCCGCCCGGCCCGCCCACGGATGGTCGCGCAGCCGCTGCGGCGAGCGGGCCAGGCAGCGCACCCGGTATCCCGCGTCCAGCAGCTCCGGCACGAGCCGGCCGCCGATGTACCCCGTGGCCCCGGTCACCAGGCACAGCGGCGCCCGTTCCGCGGGCCCGCTCGGGCCGTTCGTGGTCATGTGTCCTCGGTCCTTCGCGTCGACGGCCCCCCGGATATCGCTTCCACCCGGGAGGGCGTCGCGGATGCGTCGGACGGCGTGCGGCGCACGAACGGGTGATCACGCGCGGCGACCGGGCTGCGCGAACACCTCGGCATCACCTCCGGCGCCGCCACGGCCCGCCTGGACCGGTCGGAACGGGCGGGACACATCCGCCGCGTCCGGGAGGGCGCCGACCGTCGGGTGGCCCACCTGTACTACGCCGCCGACGCCCGGTCGGCCGCCCTCCTTCCGGCCGCCGGCCGCGGCGACCGGGGCCGTCCGCGCTCGCTTCACCGAGGACGAGCTGTCGGTGGAGCTGCGCTGCCTCACGGCGACGAGCGGGAAACTCTCGGAACTCTCGGAGATCACGCCCGCGGGTCGCCCGAGAGCGGGCCTGCTGGCCGGGGCGGCCGGGCCGTGACCCCGCCGCGGCGGGTCGGAGGGGTCCGGGTGGGAGGGGTCCCCGCGCGGGTGAACATGGTCGCGCCGAATCAGGGAAGCCGCATCCCAGGGAAGTTGTCCGTGTCGAGACAGGAGGTGTCTGCCGCTATGGGCGCGAAGGTGTTGGAGCGTTTTCCTGCGGGAGCTCCGCGCGGATCGTGGCCGGCGGAGGAGTACGCGGCGCGGCGGCGGGCCGAGGGACAGCCCGCGACCGTCGTCATGGACCTGAAGTCGGACGCCTTCCTCGTCGTGGTGCCGTCGGGCGAGGAGGACTGACACACCGGGGGCCGCACCTCGGGCGCCGGCCGGGTCCAGCCCCCGTTCCGTCCGCACGGACACCTCGTGCGGGTCGTACGCCGCCCGCGGAACCGGGAGGGCAGTTCGCGGCCGCAGGACTCGTCGCGGCCCCCGCCGGGTCTTACCCCGTAGGATTCCCGTGCCATGCCAGGGTCCGCGATACGAGACCGGTCCGGTTTTCCTTGACTGCCGTGATCGGCGGCTGCCACGATCGACGGCATGACGATGCGACTGGACCTCACGCGGCGACGCCATGTCGACCTCGCGCGTGTCTCCAGCGCCTCCTGTCTCACCGCGGCCTGAACCGTTCCCGGTCCGCCGCCCCGGCCCCGCCACTTCGCCGCCCGGGCAGTCGTGTGCCGTGCCCTTTCACCGTCACGCCCGAATGCGGCGCTGCTCGTCGTCTCCGGACTCCCGCACACGGAGGCCGCGACGACCCCCGCACCCCGCTGACCGTTCCCGCGACTTCCGCACGGCACCGCGGCAGAGGTGCTTCGCCTCGCCCGCGCGGGCGTCCGCCTCCCCGAAAGAGAACCCATGGCCACCGTCCTGTCCGTCTCCGGCAGCCCCTCCGTCACCTCCCGCACCGGCCGCCTGCTGCGCCACCTCGACCAGCGGCTGGTCGCCCAAGGACACCGGGTGCTCCCGCTCGACGTGCGCACCGTTCCGGCCGAGGCCCTGATCGGCGCGGACTTCCGCCATCCCGCGATCGTCGAGGCCACCGAGCTGTTCGCACGCGCCGACGGCGTCGTCGTCGCCACGCCCGTCTACAAGGCGTCGTACTCCGGAGTCCTCAAGGCGCTCCTCGACCTGCTCCCGCAGTACGCGCTCACCGGCAAGACGGTGCTGCCGCTCGCCACCGGCGGATCCGTCGCCCATGTCCTGGCCATCGACTACGCGCTGCGGCCTGTGCTGAACTCCATGGGCGCGGCCCACATCGTGCAGGGCTGGTTCACCCTCGACACGGACATCACCGCCCACGAGGACGGCTCCCTCACGGTCGCCCCGGCCGCCGCCGAAGCGCTCACCCGGGTCGTCGACCAGTTCTCGACCGCCCTGGGCCGCACCCCGCTCCTGGCCGCGGCGAGCTGAGGCGTCCGCCGTTGCCGCGCAGGTGAGCGCCGACGACGGCGAGGCCCTCGGCGTCCCGGCCGCCCCGGCCGCCCCGGCCGACGAGCGGGCGCCGACTCCCCAGGGGTGTCGCCCGGTTGCTGCCCACCGTCATCGACCCGGGGGCCGCCGCGGGAGCCCTCGTCCGCGGCGGCGGAGTGCGGGCGCGCGAAGAGCCGTCCCCGGGTCGAGAGCGGCGTCGAGACGACCGCCGAGGACCGGCTGCCGATCCAGCGGTTCGGCCGACTCGCCCTACCCGTACCGGCGTTCATGACGGCCGATCCAGCGGTTCGGCCGACTCGCCCTACCCGTACCGGCGTTCATGACGGATGTCGGACGCGCTGCCGCGCGACCCCACCGGTGGTGGCCGCCGCCCGGAGCCGTCCCGCCGACGGGCCGGCGGCCGAGGCGTCCCTCGCGAACCCCGCCGCGGAGGCGCGGGCTGCCGGGCAGGCGGGTCGCGCGGGCGGCGAGCACCCGGTCCGAGGCGTCCGGCCCCCGGTCCGCCCGCAACTCTCGCACCCCGCAGCGCCATCGGCGTGACACTCGCACCCCGACCTACGGGAGACGGCTGAGGAAACGGCTGCGGGAAAGGGTCGAGGAAAAGGCTGAAGGAAACTGGTGAGGAATTAAACATATCAACGTTCAACTGGCTACGGGGTGACGGATTTTCCCGTGTCGAATATTTTCCGACCCGTCCTTAGCATGGAACGTATGAACGCGACACCGGAGTTCTATGTGGTAAGGGAGGGCGACACGCTCTCCGCCATCGCGGCCAGATTCCATGTGACGCTGGCCCAGATCAAGAAGTGGAACCCCCAGATCAAGAATCCAAATCTCATTCACCCGAATCAGCGGGTACGGGTGACTGCGCCGAGCGCGTCGCCGGTCTTCGACGACGAGCCCTTCCCGGGTAAGGACTTCTTCCAGTCGACCGTGAGCAGCCCGATCATCGAGGCCATGGGTTTCCGGCTCATCGACGAAGGCTGCTCCGCCTACGCCGACGGACCCGATGTGCAGTGGAGCGAGGCGGACCGGAAGTCCTACGCCAAATGGCAGCACAAGCTCGGCTTCCGGGGCCGCGACGCGGACGGCATCCCGGGGCGGACGTCGTGGGAGAGACTCCATGTGCCCGCGCTGCACCTGACCCACTAGCGGGCGTTCACGGGAACCGGTGATGGCCACGTCCCCGGCGGTCGGCCAGGGCTCTGCGGACCGTGCGCGCCGGCGGCTCGCAGTCGCCCTGCGTCCCCGACCGCCGCGGTCGCCGTGGCGGGCACGGGCCGACACGCGTCGCACCTATCTCGAGGTGCAGCTCGGACGCGAGGAGGTCAGGCCCTGCCCCGACGACCGCAGAGCCCTCCTCGACGGCATGCGACACCACCTGGACGCGGCGCGCCGCGCGGCGGACGAGACGTTCGGTTGGCGGCGGCCGTGGTCGGGTTCGACCTCCCGCCAAGGCGTCTGGTCGAACCTGCGCACCGCCGACGTGCTGCTGCTCCAGCTGGTGCCCGACGCCGAGGCCGTCGGCCGCGCCGGCGAGGTCATGGCCCTGGTCAAGCAACACCTGGACAGGTACGACCCGCTGCGCCTCAGACTCGCCGAGCGGATCGGCCCCATCGTCAACGGTGACATGACCCCGAGCGACCGGGACCTCATGGTCCGGGCGCTCGACCGCTCGTACAACGCTCTCGACGCGGAACTGGCCCGGGTCCGGAGCCTGCGCAACATCCTGTGGACCGCCACGTTCTGCGTCCTCATCGGCGCGACGGGCCTCGCGCTGTACGGCTGGTTCTTCCCCGGTTCGCTGAGCCTGTGCTTCGCGCCCAAGACGGGCCCCGGCGACCCCGGCCGGCTGGACGTCGTGTGCCCGAGCATAGAGTACCACAACGTGCCGCCGGACAGCGTCCCCAGCCGTTTCGCCCGGTCCAGGGACATCCTCACCGTCGAGATCGCCGGTCTCGCCGGCGCGGCACTCACCGTCATCGCCTCACTGCGCCGCATCCGGGGCACCAGCGCCCCCTACATGCTGCCCCTGGCGTCGGCGGTGCTGAAGTTCCCGACCGGCGCCCTGTCGGCCTTCCTGGGGGTGCTGCTGATCAGGGGCGCCTTCGTGCCCGGGCTCAGCGACCTGGACAGCCGGGCGCAGGTCCTCGGCTGGGCCGCGGTCTTCGGCGCCGCGCAGCACCTGGTGACCCGTCTGGTCGACGACCGCGCGCAGATGACGCTGTCGGAGGTGGGCCGACCCACCGAGGCGACGATCGACTCGGAGAGCGCCGCCGTCCGGGAGGGCGGCGGAGGGGCGGCGACGGGGAGCCACGGCCGGCCCGCCGCGGACGGCGAGGGCGGGGAGCACCGCGGTGACGTCAGCCGGTCAGGGTCCTGAGGTGAGCCGCGCGCGACTCCCGCGTCTGCCCCTGCACCAGCAGGAACAACGCCTCCCGCGCCAGCCGTTGGGCCCGCTGCGTCAGCAGCATCGTCCGGCCGCCGCCCGCCACCACCGCCGCGGTGGTCGCCGCCCGCATCAGCTCGTGGGCCTGCGTCCTCAGGCTCAGACGTTCCGCGGCGTGCTCGTGCGGTGCCGGGTGGTCGGCCAGGGCATAGGCGCGGCGGCGCACCTCGGTCAGGCGCGTGCGCAGGGGTGCCGCCGTGACGTCGTCCAGGAGCAGCAGGGCCGCCTCCGTGATGCCGAACACGGCCGGATTGGTGTTCACGGTCCTGAGGCGGTCCCCGGCCGCCCACCGCGCGTACGGGGCGCGCAGGGCCACGGCGTCCTCGGGGAGCCACAGGCCGTCCAGGGTCAGGGAGACCGTCCGGGCCGCGGTGAGGGCCGCCAGGCGCATCGGGTCCGACGCCCGCAGGCCCGGCTGCTCCCGTGCCTCGGCGAAGGCGAACAGCGCCTCGTCCCCGTCGGTCACCCCGGCGAGCAGCATCACGTCGTTCAGGCCCCACCCGGTGTACCAGGGCACCGTCCCGTCGAAGCGCCAGCCGCCCCGCTCCCGGGTGACCCGGACGGGGATGCGCGGGTGGGCGCGCAGATGGGCGTACGCCACCCCCGACAGCAGCTCACCGCTCGCCATCCGGCCCAGCAGACGCTCACGTACCGGGCCCTCGCTCTTCGTCAGGGTCAGCACCGGGGTGTGGTGCTGGGTCTGCACGAACCAGGTCGAGCAGCACGCCCCGGCCAGGATCTCCGCCGTCTCGCGCACCACCGCGGCGGGTGCCGCGGCCCCGCCGTACTCCTTCGGCGCGTGCAGTCCGAGCAGACCCGACCGCCTGATCTCCGCCAGATGACCGACGGGCACCTCCGTGCGGTCGACGAGGTCGGCGTGCGGAGCGAGCAGCCCGTCGGCGAGGCGGCGGGCGCGGGTCACGAGGGGGTGGGGCGCGGTCATGAGCGGAATTCTCGCGGCTCGCCGGTGAGGGGTGTCGATCCGGGGCCGAGAACCCGGCCGAGCGCGCTTACCCGGACAGGCGCAGGCGCGCACGCACCCGCTGAGCGCCACACGGCCTCGGCCGGGGAATGTATTTTGGTCCGTGAAAGGTTGGCATATACACCGAGCTGATCGCTCGCCCTACGACCCAGGGCCCCGAGGGCCCGCACACCCCAGCGAGGCACCGTGACCACCGCCACCACCCCCGAGCCGTCCACCGGCCCCCTCGTCGCCACCGAGCCGCCCGCCGACGTCGTCACCCGGCTGCGCGCCACCTTCCGTACCGGCCGCACCAAGCCCGCAGCCTGGCGCACGGACCAGCTGCGGCGCCTGCGCGACCTGCTCACGCAGCGCGGCGACGACCTCGCAGCCGCGCTCCGCGCCGACCTCGGCAAGAGCACCACCGAGGCCTACCGCACCGAGATCGACTTCACCGTCCGCGAGATCGACCACACCCTCGACCACCTGGACGCCTGGCTGCGCCCGGAGCCCGCCCCGGTACCCGCCCACCTCGGCTCGGACGCCCGCGCCTGGACGCAGTACGACCCCCTCGGCGTCGTCCTGGTCATCGCCCCCTGGAACTACCCGGCCCAGCTGCTGCTCGCCCCGCTCGTCGGCGCGCTCGCCGCCGGCAACGCCGTGGTCGTCAAGCCCAGCGAGCTGGCCCCCACGACCTCCGCGGCCCTGGCCAGGCTGCTGCCGGAGTACCTCGACACCGACGCGGTCGCGGTCGTCGAGGGCGGGGTGCCGCAGACCACGGCCCTGCTGGCCGAGCGCTTCGACCACATCTTCTACACCGGCAACGGCACCGTCGGCCGCATCGTCATGCGCGCCGCCGCCGAGCACCTGACCCCAGTGACCCTGGAACTCGGCGGGAAGTCCCCGGTGTTCGTCGACCGCGACACCGACCTCGACGTCGTCGCCGAGCGGCTCGCCCGCGGCAAGTTCCTCAACGCGGGCCAGACCTGCGTCGCCCCTGACTACGTCCTCACCGACCCCGCGACCGCGACGGCCCTCGAGCCCCTGCTCGCCCGCGCCGTCGAGACGCTCTACGGCACCGACCCGCAGACCTCGAGCGCGTACGGGCGGATCGTCAACGAGCGCCACTTCGACCGGCTCAGCGCCCTGCTCGACTCCGGCCGCGTGGTGGTCGGCGGGAGCGGTGACCGCGACGACCGGTACCTCGCGCCGACCGTCCTGGCCGACGTCGACCCGGCATCGCCGGTCATGCGGGAGGAGATCTTCGGCCCGATCCTGCCGATCGTGACCGTCGACGGCCTCGACGAGGCCATCGCCTTCATCGTGGACCGCGACAAGCCGCTCGCCCTCTACGTCTTCTCCGAGTCCGAGGAGACCCGTGCCCGCATCGCCGCCGAGACCTCGTCCGGCGGTCTGGGGCACGGCCTGCCGCTCGCCCATCTCACCGTCTCCGACCTGCCGTTCGGCGGTGTGGGCGAGAGCGGCATGGGCAACTACCACGGCCGCTACTCCCTGGAGACCTTCAGCCACCGCAAGGCGGTCCTCGACAAGCCGCTCCACTGACCCGCGCCGGGCGCCGACGGCTCTCACCGAACCGTCGGCACCGTTCGGTTCCGCGGTCGTGGGACTGTCGGCACCGGTCGGCTCCGGGCCCGTGGTAGGGGGTCGGCACCGGTCGGCCCACTCCCGTCGAACCGTCGGCCCGGACCCGCTTCGTTCCGCCGGACCGTCGGGCACAGGTCCTCAGCACTCCCGTGAACCGTCGGCGCGACCCGGCCCGCTCCCGTCGACCGTCGGCGCGACCCGGCCCCGCTCCCGTCGGCCGTCGGCGCGACCCGGCCCCGCTCCCGTCGGCCGTCGGCGCGACCCGGCCCCGCTCCCGTCGACCGTCGGTGCGACGCCACCCCGCTCCCGTCGACCGTCGGCGCAGGCCGCTCCGCCGCCCGCGCGTGCGAGACTCCGCGGATGACCACGACGACGATCACCGCGGACGCCGCGGGCACCTGGACCCTGGGCGACCTGACGGTCCACCGCGTCGGACTCGGCGCGATGCGGCTGACGGGCAGCGCCGCCTTCCACCTCGGTACACCGAGCGACCGCGGGCAGGCGGCAGCCGTCCTGCGCAGGGCGATCGACCTCGGCGTCAACCACATCGACACGGCCGCCTTCTACTTCTCCTCCCTCCGCTCCGCCAACGAACTGATCAACAGCACGCTGGCGCCGTACCCGCAGGACCTGCTGATCGCCACGAAGGTCGGACCGTTCCGCACGTACGCGGGGGAGTGGGGCGCCTCGGCCCGCCCCGAGGAGCTGCGCGGTCACGTCGAGGAGAACCTGCGGCAGCTCGGGCGCGACCACCTCGACCTCGTCTACCTGCGGCGGATGCGCCAGGACTCGATCGCCGAACACTTCGGTGCCCTCGCCGAGTTGCGGGAGGCCGGCCTGATCCGCCACCTCGGCGTCTCCGACGTCGAGCCCCGCCATCTCGCCGAGGCCCGGGCCATCGCCCCGGTGGTGAGCGTCCAGAACCGCTACGGCCTCGGCGACCACCGGCCCGGGACCGAGGAGTTGCTGCGTCTCTGCGGCGAACTGGGCATCGCCTTCGTGCCCTTCTACGCCATCGCCGGCGAGGCCGGACCGCAGGGCGCCACGTCCGCCCACGACGAGGCGGTCCTCGCGGTGGCCGCAGCCCACGGCGTCGGCCCCGCCCAGGTCAGACTGGCCTGGAGCCTGGCCCGCGGCCCGCACGTCCTCGCCATCCCCGGCACCGGCAACCCCGACCACCTCACCGAGAACGTGGCCGCGGCCGCCCTGCGCCTCACCCCCGAGGAACTGCGCCGGCTGGACGAGGCGCACCGCAAGGCGGCGCTCCCCGCCCCGCCGGGGCCGACGGACTGACCGGACCGACCCCCGCCCCGCGCCCGGACCGCAGGCCTACGAGGTCCACACCCCGTCCGCCATGAGGTGCCGACGCGGCAGTTCCCGCTCCTCGCACCATGCCTGCACGGCCCGCGGCCGCACCCGGAAGAACGCGTAGGACGCGGCGTCCGTGCGCGGGTCCCAGCCGGTCTTCGCGCGGAACGCCTCCGCCGCGGCGGTGGGGACCTCGGTCGCCGTGAACGTGTCCACGTCCCCGTCGAGGAGCACCACGTCCCGCGTGTCCCCGAACGCCAGGCGCGTGCGGCCGCCGTCGCGGAGATTGCGGCCGGTGGGGTTGGTGAGACGGGTGGAGAGCCACAGGGCCTCGTCGTGCCAGACGAACCACAGCGCGACCAGACACGGCAGGCCGTCGGCGTCCGCCGTGGCCACCCATACGTCCGTCTCGCGCTCCAGACGGTCCGCGACGTCGCGCCTGCGCTCGGCTCCGGTGCGGGGCCGCCTCGTGATCTCCATGTCCGGAACGCTAACCGGACGACCAGGCCCGCGCCTCGGTCTGCGGACCGGTGGACGCACCGACGCCGGTCCTAGGTCTCGGAGGGAGTCCGGCTCGCGACGGCGGGCACGCACGCTCGCCGCGTTGCCGAGAGTCCCCGGCAGCTCCGCCACGAGGGGCTTCCGGCGCCTTGCGGTCGCACGCACCAGCCGCCGCGAGCCGATCGGAGCTCTCAGCCCCTGCGCAAGCCGTCGGCCCGGACTGGCGCCCCGGGAGTTTTACGTATAACCTCACCCGTCAATCGAACGCTTCGAAAGGCCCCGATGGCACACATCGCCCTGGTCACCCTCGTCGTCGACGACTACGACGAGGCGATCCGCTTCTACACCGAAGCCCTCGGCTTCCGCCTCGTCGCGGACGAGCCGCGGCCCGACGGCTCCCGCTGGGTCGTCGTGCGGCCGGGCGGCGGGGACGCCGGCACCGCACTGCTCCTCGCCCGCGCGAAGGACGACGCCCAGCGGGCCAGGATCGGCGACCAGACCGGCGGCCGCGTCGGCTTCTTCCTGCACACCGACGACTTCGCCCGCGACCACGCCCGGATGCTCGCCGCCGGCGTGACCTTCCTGGAGGAACCCCGCCGCGAGCCCTACGGCTCGGTCGCCGTCTTCCAGGACCGCTACGGCAACCACTGGGACCTGCTCCAGCCCGCCACCGCCTGAACCACCGATCCACCCCCTGCCGAGGAACGAACCACCACATGAGCGCGCCCCGCATCGACACCGACACCCTCCGCCGCCTCCCCAAGGCCGTCCTGCACGACCACCTCGACGGCGGCCTGCGCCCCGCCACCGTCGTCGAGCTGGCGGAGGCGGTCGGGCACGCCCTGCCGACCACCGACCCGGACGAGCTCGCCGCCTGGTACGTCGAGGCCGCCGACTCCGGCGACCTGGTCCGCTACATAGCCACCTTCGAGCACACCCTCGCCGTGATGCAGACCCGAGAGGGCCTGCTGCGCACCGCCGAGGAGTACGTCCTCGACCTGGCCGCGGACGGCGTCGTCTACGGCGAGGTCCGCTATGCCCCCGAGCTGATGATCAGCGGCGGACTGGCCCTGTCCGAGGTCGTCGAGACGGTCCAGGAGGGCCTCGCGGCCGGCATGGCGAAGGCGGCCGCGGCCGGTACGCCCGTCCGTGTCGGCACCCTGCTGTGCGGCATGCGCATGTTCGACCGCACCCGCGCCACCGCCGACCTCGCGGTGGCCTTCCGCGACGCGGGCGTCGTCGGCTTCGACATCGCCGGAGCCGAGGACGGCTTCCCGCCCGCCGACCACCTGGACGCCTTCGAGCACCTGCGCCGCGAGAACGTGCCGTTCACCATCCACGCCGGCGAGGCCCACGGCCTGCCCAGCATCCACCAGGCCCTCCAGGTGTGCGGCGCCCAGCGCATCGGCCACGGCGTGCGCATCACCGACGACATCGTCGACGGCAAGCTCGGCCGTCTCGCGGGCTGGGTCCGCGACCGCCGCGTCGCCCTGGAGATGTGCCCCACCTCCAACCTCCAGACGGGTGCCGCAGGCTCCATCGCCGAGCACCCCATCACCGCGCTGAAGGACCTCGGCTTCCGGGTCACCCTCAACACCGACAACCGCCTGGTCTCCGGCACCACGATGACCCGCGAGATGTCGCTGCTGGTGGAGGAGGCGGGCTGGGGCGTCGAGGATCTGCGCACCGTCACCGTGAACGCCCTCAAGAGCGCCTTCATCCCGTTCGACGAGCGCAACGCCCTCATCGAGGACGTCGTCCTGCCGGGTTACGCGGCCGCGCTCTGAAGCAGCCCGCGCACATAGGCGGCCTGTCCGACGTGCTGCAGATCGTCGGACAGGACGCTGACCAGCCGTACGCCCAGAGTGACCGGCGGATCCCAGCGCTCGTCCACGACGCGCTCCAGGTCCGCCGCCGTCACCTGGCGCAGCGCCGTCAGCGTCCGGTCGTGGACGGCGTCGTGGTAGCCGGTCAGCAGGGCGCCCTCGGCGACCCGCACCTTCGCGACCTGCGCGGCGCTGTGCCCGTACCCGGTGTCGTGGCGCGACAGGCCCAGGTCGAACCGTTTCGCCCAGTCCTGGGACAGCCAGACCTGCTCGAGCCCGAAGGCGTCAGCCACATGGTCGTCCTGGACGCGGGTGAGATGCCAGACCAGCCAGGCGATCGAGTTGGTCTCGGCGGTCGGCCGGGCGTTCAGGTCGTCCACGTCCAGGCCTTCGACCGCGGCGTGGACCTCTTCCCGGATACGGCTGTAGCCGTCGATGAGGATGTCCTTGGCATGCATACGTCCACCATCGCGCACCCGCCGCTCAGTCGCCCCCCGATCGCAGCAGCGTCATGAGGGCCCTGGCCGCCGGACTGGTCGCCCGCACGGGCGGCAGCAGGGCGACCGTCTCGTACACCACCTCGCCCGTGCCCTTGAGGGGCAGCGCGGTGAGCGCCTCCCGCTTGTGCCGGAAATGCCGGGGCACGACGGCGACGCCGAGGTTCTCGTCCACCAGGTCGAGCAGGCTGTGCACGTCGTTGACCTCCAGGGCCACGGTCCGGCGGACGCCCGCCGCCGCGAAGGCCGCGTCGGTGGCCGGACGCGGACCCCAGTCCGGGTGGAAGTCGACGAACACCTCGTCGGCGATGTCGGCCGGGGTCACGGCCGCCGCCGTGGCGAGCCGGTGGTCGGGATGGCACAGCACGTACATCGGCTCCCCTGCCAGCGGCGCCGAGCGCAGCTGGTCGTCGTCGGCCTGGGTGCGGTAGGCGAACGCCAGGTCCAGCCGTCCGGCCGCCACCTCCCCGGCGAGCGCGGCGGAGCCGGACTGGCGCAGCCGGATCTCCACGTCCGGATGGCGGCGGCGGAAGGCGGTGAGCAGCCCCGCCACGTGCACGCCCGCGATGCACTGCTCGGTGCCCACCGCGAGGGTGCCCCGCACCACGCCCTGCACGGCCGCCACCGCCTCGTGCGCCGCCCGCACCTGCGCCAGGATCCGCTCCGCCTCCGCCAGCAGCGCGCGCCCCGCCTCGGTGAGCGTCACCCGGCGGGTGGTCCGGACGAACAGCGGCGCCCGCAGTTCCCGCTCCAGGGCCCGGATCGAGGCCGACAGACCCGACTGGGACACCATCAGGCGTTCCGCGGCCCGGGTGAAGTGCTGGTCCTCGGCGACCGCGACGAAGTGCTGGAGGTGGCGCAGTTCCATGATTGAGAAGCGTATCCGCTGAATTCCATCGGATTCTTCTGTTGGACCTCTACTCGCAGGTCGGGCCAGAGTGGACAGCGGTTCCCGTGAACCGATCGTCCGTGCCAACCCCCCATGGAGTCGCGTTGTACACCGCACACCCCGACCGCTACTCGGCCATGCCCTACCGGCGCACCGGACGCAGCGGCCTGAAACTCCCCGCGCTCTCGCTCGGGCTGTGGCACAACTTCGGCCCGGACCGCCCGGTCGAGACCCAGCGGGCCATCCTGCGCCGCGCCTTCGACCTCGGCATCACCCACTTCGACCTGGCCAACAACTACGGCCCGCCGCCCGGTGCGGCCGAGTCGGCGCTGGGCGGCTTCCTCAAGTCCGACTTCGCGGCCTACCGCGACGAGCTGGTCATCTCCACCAAGGCCGGCTACCTGATGTGGCCCGGTCCGTACGGCGAGTGGGGTTCGCGGAAGTACGTGCTGTCCTCCCTGGACCAGAGCCTGAAGCGGATGGGCCTGGACCACGTCGACATCTTCTACTCGCACCGTCCCGACCCGGAGACGCCCCTGGAGGAGACGATGGGCGCCCTGCACAGCGCGGTGCAGCAGGGCAAGGCACTGTACGTCGGCGTCTCCAACTACTCGGCGGACCAGACCCGTGAGGCCGCCCGCATCCTCGGCGAGCTGGGGACCCCGCTCCTCATCCACCAGCCGCGCTACTCGATGCTCGACCGCCGCCCCGAGAGCGGGGGCCTGCTCGACGCGCTGGACGAGCTCCAGGTCGGCTCCATCGTCTTCTCCCCGCTGGAGCAGGGCGTGCTCACCTCGCGTTACCTCGACGGCATCCCGGAGGACTCCCGCGCCGCGAGCGACAGCCCCTTCCTGAACTCCGACCGTCTCACCGGGGAGCTGGTCGCCAAGCTGCGCGCCCTCGACGAGATCGCCCGGGCCCGCGGCCAGTCGCTGGCCCAGCTCGCCCTCGCCTGGGTGCTGCGCGGCGGCCGGGTGACCTCCGCCCTGGTCGGCGCGAGCAGCGCCCGCCAGATCGAGGACAGCGTGGGCGCCCTGGACAACCTCGACTTCGACGCGGACGAGCTGGCCCGCATCGACGCGGTGATCAAGGCCTGAACGGTCGGCCGACGACCTGACGACGGCCCGGTGACGGTCTCACGGCGACGGCCTCACGCCGACCGGTCGGCGACATGACGACGGCCCGGTGACGGTCTCACGGCGACGGCCTCACGCCGACCGGCCGACGACATGACAACGGCCTGCCAATGGCCTGACGACGGCCGGTCGGCGGTCGGTGGACGGTCGGTCGTCGACCTTGCCCGCGCCGGCGGCCGTGCGTTCCGCTTCCGCGTCGTCACC
Organism: Streptomyces sp. NPDC030143; assembly: GCF_055573695.1. Lineage (NCBI taxonomy): Bacteria > Bacillati > Actinomycetota > Actinomycetes > Kitasatosporales > Streptomycetaceae > Streptomyces > Streptomyces sp. NPDC030143. The sequence continues at coordinate 88,327 of NZ_JBVIAY010000009.1, read as the reverse complement.
GACGGTCATGACGGTCCCTCTTCGCGGCGGTCTCCCGGGTCTTGCCTGGATGGGCCGCCGCGATTCGTGCAGCGCCCTCGCCGACGCCGGTTCCAGCCTGTCGGGCGGGGACATTCCGGGCGCGGGCACACCCGTTGACTTTCGGCCAAGAACGGCACGGAATATGCCAGGAGACTGGCCAAAAAGTCGTGGTGACAGTGTTTCAGTAGTCAACATACTCGAACGACAGGGGACAGTTCGCCCCTCAGGAGCCGCACGAAAGCGAGGCCGCACCGGCAGCGAGCGACGGGGGAGAAGCGCGTGCACGACGAATTCCTGTGCCATGTCACCGCGTACGGCGTCTGTGACGGCCGACGCATCGGTGTACCGCTCGGCACCTACCGGGCACCGACGCTCGCCCTCGCCCTGTGGTGGCTGCGCGACCGCGCCTCCTGGATCGCCGAGCGGCTCGACCCGCAGCCCGACGGCACCCGCTTCCCGCCCGGCGCCCTGGTGCCGGTCGCCGACACCGTGCCGGACGTGCCCGCTCTGCTGCGCGCCTGGTGTGCCGACGTGGAGCGGCAGGAGCTCGTCGCGGACGAACTGGCCGGGGGTCGTCTGGTGCGGATCGCCGCCAGCGACGAGACCACCGAGTACGAACTGCTCGCCGAGTCCGTCGACGCCCTGCGCATGCAGCGGACCATCCCGGCGCTCGTCCTCCCCGTCGGCTGACCCGCCCCGCCCCTGGTCCCCGCGCTCGTCGCACGCACGGCACACAAGGGAGGGAATCGATAGAATTCGGTCATGGCGGAGCGGCCTGTCGTCTCGACTGCGCCCGAACTCGTGCTGGAGACCGAGACGGGCTCCACGGTGATGACCCCGAGCCACGCCTACCACGTCGGCCGGGACCCGCTCAGCGACATCGTCCTCGACGACGCCCGCGTCTCGTGGCACCACGCGGTGCTGCGCCCCGACGGCGACCACTGGATCCTCGAGGACGAGCGGAGCACCAACGGCACCTACGCCGACGGCCACCGCATTCGGGAGCGGGGTGTCGGCCCCGGCACCGTCATCCGCTTCGGCAGTCCGCACGACGGGCCCTGCGCCGTCCTCGCCGTCCGCCCGCCGCCGCTCCCCGACCGTCCCCCCGCGCTCGCGAACCGCCCCTCCCAGGTGTCCAACCCCGGCGTGACGGGAACGTTCCGCCGGCCCACCAGCGTGCGCCCGCTGCCCGCCCGGACCGTGCGCATCGGCCGCGCCGCCGACAACGACCTCGTCCTCGACGACCTGGTCGTCTCCCGCCGCCACGCCGAGCTGCGCGCCCTGCCCGACGGCAGCTACGAGATCGCCGACCTCGGCAGCCACAACGGCACCTACCTCAACGGCCTCCCCGTCACCGTCGCCCCGATCGGCCCCGGCGACATCGTCGGCATCGGCCACTCCGCGTTCTCCCTGGTCGGCGACGAACTCCAGGAGTACGTCGACACCGGCGAGGTCTCCCTCGACGTCCAGGGCCTCACCGTCGCCGTCGACCGCGGCCGCAAGGTCCTGCTCGACGACGTGTCGTTCCCGGTGGGGGAGAAGTGCCTGCTCGCCGTCGTCGGACCGAGCGGCGCCGGCAAGTCCACCCTGCTGAACGCCCTCACCGGACAGCGCCCCGCCGACCGCGGCACCGTCGTCTACGACGGCCGCGACCTCTACCGCGACTACGCCGAGCTGCGCCAGCGCATCGGCCTGGTCCCGCAGGACGACATCCTGCACGCCCAGCTCACCGTGCGCAGCGCCCTCGCCTACGCCGCGGAGCTGCGCTTCCCGCAGGACACCGCCAGGGCCGAGCGCCGCGCGCGCGTCGACGAGGTCATACGCGAGCTCGGTCTCCAGCAGCGCGCCGACCAGCCCGTGCACAGCCTCTCCGGCGGCCAGCGCAAACGCGTCAGCGTGGCCCTGGAGCTGCTGACCAAGCCCTCCCTGCTCTTCCTGGACGAACCGACCTCCGGCCTGGACCCGGGCATGGACCGCTCGGTGATGCACATGCTGCGCGGCCTCGCCGACGACGGACGCACGGTCGTCGTCGTCACCCACAGCGTCCTCAGCCTCGACGTCTGCGACCGCCTCCTCGTCCTCGCCCCCGGCGGCCGGATCGCCTACTACGGCCCGCCCGGCGACGCCCTCGCCTTCTTCGGCTTCGAGCACTGGCCCGAGGCCTTCGAGGCGTTCGAACGCGACCAGGACCGCGACTGGGCCGGGGAGTACGCCGATTCGCCCTTCCACCGCCAGTACGTCGTCAACTCCAGCGCCCAGCCGCCGCTGGACCGCCGGGAGCCGGTGGCCGTGCCGCCGCCGCCCCGGCCCCGCAGCCGCGCCGCCCAGCTGGGCACCCTCGTCCGCCGCTACACCGCCGCGCTCGCCGCCGACCGCACCTTCCTGGCCATCATGATCGCCCTGCCGTTCGTGATGGGTGCCATGGCCCGTGCCCTCGCCGGCAGCGCGCTGACTCGGGACACCGCGATGAACGCGCTGCTCATCCTGTGCGTCGGCGGCGTCCTCACCGGCGCCGCCAACGCCGTGCGCGAACTCGTCAAGGAACGCGTGATCTACCAGCGGGAGCGGGCCGTCGGCCTGTCCAGATCCGCGTACCTGACGTCGAAGGTGGTGGTCCTCGGCACGGTGACCGTGGTGCAGGCGGTCGTGCTGACCCTGGTCGCCCTGCTCGGCGTCGACCTCGGCGCACCCGGCGGGGACGGCGTGCTGCTGCCGCCGCTGGTGGAGATCACCGTCGCCGTCGCCCTGCTGGCCTTCACGGCGATGATGCTCGGTCTCCTCGTGTCCGCGCTCGTGCGCAAGGAGGAGGTGACGATGCCGCTGCTGGTGCTGCTCGCCATCGTCCAGGTGGTCTTCTGCGGTGCGCTGCTGTCGCTCGACGGGGTGCCCGGACTGGAGCAGCTGGCCTGGCTGGTGCCCTCCCGGTGGGCGCTCGGCGCGATGGCCGGCACCCTCGACCTGGCGCGGATCGTCCCCGGCGACCTGACCGGCGATCCCCTGTTCGCGCACACGGCGGGCGTGTGGCTGCTGGACGTGGGGATGCTGGTGGTGCTCTCGGCGCTCTTCTGGTTCGTCGTCTCCCGGCTGCTGCGCCGGCACGAACCCGCCGTGATGCGGAAGTAGGGCGTGTGATGACGACCCCCGGTTTCCGGCCCACACACGTGGTCCCCCAACAGGGCATGCCCGCCTGGGAGGCCCCCGACGCCGCCCGGCCCACGGTCCCCCTCGACCCGCTGCTGCCCGTCCAGCTCGTCGAGCGGCGCGGCGACTGGGGGCACGTGCTGTGCTCCAACGGCTGGTCGGCATGGGTGGACGGCCGCTGTCTCGTCGCCGTGCCCCAAGACCCGCCCGTCGCGGACGGCTCCCTCGCCACCGCCTCCGACCCGCGCCCCCTGCTCGGCCGCGCCGAGGAGGCCCTCGCCCGCTACCGGGCCGCCGTCGAGGACCTCGCCGCCGGCGGCCTCGACGGCGAGACCTTCCGTCGGCGCACCCGGGGCCTGCGCATCGGCGTCGTCGTCGACGGCGAGTCGATGTGGCTGTACGACCCCGCGCGCAACCGCTGGGCGTACGGCGACGGCACCCGCCTGAGCACCTACGCGGCCGACGAGCCGCCCGACACGGCCGAGCGGAAGGACCACGCCCCCACCCAGGTCGTCACCCCCGACGGTGAGCCCTGATGGCACGGGACACCGGCCTCTTCTCCGGCCGCCCCTCCGAACCGGTCGGCCGGCAGATCGCGGGCTACCGCATCGAGCACGAGATCGGACGCGGCGGCATGGCCGTCGTCTACCGCGCGCGCGACCTGCGCCTGGAGCGCACGGTCGCGCTGAAACTGCTCGCCCCGGAACTCGCCCGCAACGACACCTTCCGCCGCCGCTTCACCCACGAGTCCCGGGTGGCCGCCGCGATCGACCACCCCCACATCGTGCCGATCTTCGAGGCCGGCGAGACCGACGGCGTCCTGTACATCGCCATGCGGTACGTCCCCGGCAGCGACCTGCGCCACCTCCTCGACAGCCGCGGCCCGCTGCCCCTCACCACGGCCGTCCGCATCGCCGGGCAGGTCGCCTCCGCGCTCGACGCCGCCCACGACCACGGCCTGGTCCACCGGGACGTCAAACCCGGCAACGTCCTCGTCGCCCGCGGCACCGACAGCGACCACCCCGAGCACGTCTACCTCACCGACTTCGGTCTGACGAAGAAGTCGCTGTCCCTCACCGGGTTCACCACGGTCGGCCAGTTCGTCGGCACCCTCGACTACGTCGCCCCCGAGCAGATCTCCGGCCGCCCCGTCGACGGCCGCTGCGACGTTTACGGTCTCGCCTGCGTCGTCCACGAGACCCTCGCCGGCCGCCCGCCGTTCCGCCGCGACGACGACATGGCCCTGCTGTGGGCCCACCAGTACGACGAACCGTCGCCGCTCACCGAGGCCCGCCCCGACCTGCCCGCCCGCGTCGACGAGGTCTTCGCGCGGGCCCTGGCCAAGAGTCCGGAGTCCCGCCACCCCACCTGTCTGGCGTTCGTCGCCGACCTCAGGGCGGCGGGCCGGGGCGGACCGCGGCCGGCTCACGCGCCGACGGAGGTCGACACCGCGGGCGCCGGTGCGGGACGCCCGACACCGCCACCGGACTGGGCGGCACCGGTCTTCCGGCGCCGCCCAGAGGGCCGGCACGGCTGAACCCGACCAGCCCCCGGCGGCGGTGCCCTGTCCCAGACCTGGGGGTGTTTTGAAAGTCCCGCACAGCACCCACGGCGCCCGGCACGCCGAGAGCACGCACCGGACACCGCGGGCACCGCACAGGACTTTCGAAACACCCCCTAGGGCGCCCGGCCCCGCCCCCTCGTCCCGCGGGCCAGCAGCCCGCCCAGGAAGCCGGTGACCAGGCCCCACAGCGCCGCGAAGCCCAGTGCCGTCCCCAGCACGGGCCGCAGGAACAGCTCTCCCGACAGGCCGAGGCCGCCCAGGTCGCCGATGCCCAGCAACGACAGCCCGTACCGCGCGGAGACCCTGCCGACCAGGCAGATCATCAGCACGGCGAGGACGAGGGCGACCGCCATGCGCACCGCGTGCCGCCAGGCGGGTGTCCGCGCCGGTGAACGGGCCGCCATCACGAAGGCCGCCGCGAGCAGCAGGACGGCGTCCACGGCGACCAGCCACCACACACGTCCGTCGTGTTCGGCGAGGGTGCCCAGATTCAGCGTGGCGGTGTCCGAACCGCGCAGCACCTCGTCCAGCACGTGCGGCATCGGCAGCCCGAACGGCCCCTCCACCCGCCCCTCCCAACCGGCGCCGAGGCCGATCGTGAACGCCAGCCACACCAGGTTGGGCAGCCCCAGCAGCACCACCGCGAGGGTCTCCACGGCGTGCCCGCGCGTGGCGGCGACCACGAGGGCGGTCACGACACCCACCACGACGCACGCGAGCAGCAGCGCCACCATCGCGAACGCGGCAGGCCGCACCGACTCCTGGAAGCGCAGCAGACGCCCCGGCAACGGCGCCCCGCGCGAGACCAGCAGCGCCAGCACCAGCACGCCGGCCAGCCACAGCGATCCCCATGCGAGCGTCGCCGGCACGTCCGTGGTGAAGCCGACCTGAGGGCGCACCCCGAACAGGTCACCGAGGTCGCTCAGCGCGTCGTCGCCGAGGGGTACGGCGAAGGTCTGCCGCGCGGCGAGGGCCAGGCCGAGCAGGGCGAGCAGCCAGAGCAGGGCGATCCGGCCCGCCCAGCCCGCCAGCTCCGCCGCCCCGGCGACCGCCCGGTGCCGCAGCGGCCGCAGGAAGCCGGCGCCGGTCACCAGGGCGCCGACGAGCGTGACCGACAGGGGGATCACGGTCAGTCCCCCACGGGTGTCGGCCAGGCCGCCGGCGTCGCCCGACAGCTCGACGGTGCCGCCGACGGCCGTGACCACCGTCGCCGCCACCACCCGGGGGAACGCGCCGTCGGGCAGGTCCGCGGCCCCGGCCGCCCACAGGCCCAGCGCGGCCACGACACCCATGGCGACCAGTGCGGCCAGTGCCGTGGCGAGCGCCTGCGCCCAGCCGTGACGGGCCATCGCCCGACCGGAGGGGGAGTGCCAGCTCACCCTGCCCACGCTAAGCACCACCGGGGCCGCGCGCCCGCCGGGACGTCCGTCCGCGTGCGCTTGCGGGCGGCGCCCGCCCCCGGCACACAATGGGGATGTCGCGGGCAAAGCGAGAGAAAGTGCTGAACCGGTGTGAAGCACGAAGAAGCGCAGGGCTGAACAGATTCCATGTCGGGAGTGCTCGTGAGCGTCGAACCGCCGCCCTCCGGCCGCCCCACGGGACCGCCCTCCGGCCCCTTGTCCGGCCCCTCCCAGCCACCCTCGGGACCGCCCTCCCAGCCACCCGGCGGCGTTCCGCCCGGCGGTTCGTCGGGGGGCACGCCGCCGGACGGCCCGCCCGGGCCGGACCGCCCCTGGTGGCGGTCCGCCCCGCGCATCGCACTGCTCACCACCGCCCTCCTGGTCGTGGTGGCCCTCGTGGTGGTTCTGACCCGCAACGGCGGCGGCGACGGTGGCGGCTCCGCCGGCGGCGGCGAGGTCTTCCTCCAGGCCGCGGGCAAGCCCGGCCCGGACCCGTTCACCGAGTCCACCGCCACCGACAGCTCCGCCCCGCCCGCCCCCGCCGCCTCGGCCACCGCCTCCACCCCCGCGAACGCGAACACCCTGCGGGGCGTCGACGGCGGTACCGCCGGACTGTACGGAGGCACCCGCAACGTCGCCGCCTGCGACGTGGAGAAACAGATCGACTACCTGGGAGCGGAGCCCGCGAAGAACCGGGCGTTCGCCTCCGTCGTCGACATCGAACCCGGCCAGGTCCCCGGCTACCTGCGCTCCCTGACGCCCGTCCAACTGCGCCTGGACACCCGGGTCACCAACCACGGCTACCGCGACGGCGCCGCCGTCCCGTACCAGGCCGTCCTGCAGTCCGGCACGGCCGTGCTGGTCGACGCGCGCGGCGAACCCCGGGTGCGCTGCGCCTGCGGCAACCCGCTGACCCCGCCGGTCGCCCTGCCGACCACGCCGAGGCTCACCGGCGACTCCTGGCCGTCGTACCGGCCCGAGAACGTCGTCGTGGTCACGCCGTCGAGGACCGTGGTGAAGGTCTTCGTGCTGTTCGACCCCGACCACGGCGGCTGGTTCGCCCGCCCCCGCGGTGACACCGGCGGGAAGGACCGTCCCACCGAGCCGCCGACGGCCGAGCCCACGCCGTCCGCGAGCGTCACCCCGCCGACCTCGCGGTCGAGCCCCGAGGCCCCTCCGAGCTCCGGCACCGCGTGCGTGTCCCCGCGCGACGTGGGCGGTGCGCCCGTCCCCTGTCCGCCGACGTCCAGCCCGTCCCCGCCGCCCCCCAGCCCCGAACAGCCGTCGTCGCCCGGCACCGGCGACCAGCCCGAGAGTCCCGCCCCCTCGCCTCCGCCGTCCCCGCCGTCCCCGCCGGAGGAACCCTCCGACACCCCGCCGGCCCCGAGCGGCTCACCCGCCGTGTGAGCCACCCCATGGCCGGGGCGGCGAAGGCGGGGGACTGCTCGGCGCGGCACGGGGTACGAGCACTGGTGCAGCAGCGTCCGGCCAGTCCGGCCTCCTAGAGAGAAACGCATGATCGAGCACCTGGACGGGGCAGTGATACCGACTGGTTTCGATGTACCCGTGGAACCCCTGAGGCGAGCGGCGCACTACACCGGCGAATCGGGTTCGATCGCCGAGGCACGCGCCTTCGCCGCGCACTTCGTCGAGCAGCTCAGGACGGAATGGTGCGCGGCCGTCGACGAGCGCGTCAGCGGCGCGGTGATGCTCGTCGTCAGCGAGCTGGTCACCAACGCCGACCGGCACAGCAACGGCCCGTACATCCTGGAGCTGGAGGGCACCGACGCCTCGGTCGCCGTCTCCGTCTACGACAGCAGCGACGCGCTGCCCCTGCGGTTCCCGAAGGACCCCGAGCGCATCGGCCGGCACGGGCTGGAGATCGTGCACGCACTCGCCGTGGAGGTCACCGCCGAGCGCGTGCCCGTCGGCAAGCGCGTCCGCGCCGTCCTCGGGCTCGGCGAACAGCGCTCCGCGCAGTGAGCCCCGGGGGCGTCGCCGCCCCCGACGCCGCCCGTGTCAGGCGCAGCCGAGCTCGCCCAGCATGCCCCGCCGCAGCCGGGCGATGATCCGCTTGATGAGGCGGGAGACGTGCATCTGGGAGCAGCCGAGCCGCTCGCCGATCTCCGCCTGCGTGGCCTCCTCAACGAACCGCAGGTGGAGGATCTGCCGGTCGCGGTCACTGAGTTCGGCCATGAGCGGGGCGAGCGACTGGAAGTCCTCGACGAGTCGCAGCCCGTCCTCCTCCACCCCGATGAAGTCGGCCAGGACCGCCTCGCCGTTCTCCGGACCGTCACCGGTGAGCGCGGCGTCGAGCGAGGAGGAGTTGTAGCCGTTGGAGGCGATCTGCGCCTCGATCACCTCGGCCTCCGACAGGTTCATCAGCGTGGCCAGCTCGGCCACCGTCGGTTCCCTGTCCAGGCGGCTGGCGAGCTCGTCGCGGGCCTTGGCCAGCTCCACGCGCAGCTCCTGGAGCCGGCGCGGCACGTGCACCGCCCACGTCGTGTCCCGGAAGAAGCGCTTGATCTCACCGACGATGTAGGGCAGCGCGAAGGAGGTGAACTCGACCTCGCGCGAGACCTCGAACCGGTCGATGGCCTTGATCAGGCCGATCATGCCGGTCTGGACGATGTCCTCCATGTCGTCGCCGCGGCCCCGGAACCGGCCGGCCGCGAACCGCACGAGGGACATGTTCATCTCGATGAGGGTGTTGCGCGCGTACTGGTACGCGTGCGTGCCCTCCTCCAGCTCCGTCAGGCGCTGGAAGAACTGACGGGACAGTTCCCGGGCGTCGCGGGGGGCCACGCTCCGCGGGTCCGGGACGCCCGGCAGCCCGCCGCCCGTGCCGGTCCCGGCGGTGTCCTCGACGACCTGTGCCTGCGACCCGATCACGGCGGTGTGCATTCCCTCTCCCACGAAGTCACGGTTCGACGTCCTGCGGTCTCGTTCCGTGAGCGGACCGAACGCGCGAGAGTCCGCTCTCCGCCCGACTACCCCGACTTCGCCGAGGCATGCACATGAAAGTCGGAAGAGTCACCCGGCCGTGCGCCGGGCGGTGATCAGCTCGTGGAAGTAGCGCTTGGTGACGCGTCCGCCGTACCGCGTGTCGAGGAGCGAGCGGACGCACGTGAGCAGCCCCCGCCGGGCGGGCTCGTCGAGCGCCAGGTGCCCCGAGTACGTCAGGAGCACCTCGATGTACGCGTCCGTGGTGTAGGTGATCTCCTGGGAGCAGCGGTGCACGTCGACGTCCTTGAAGCGTGCCCCGGCGGTCAGCTCCCGGATGTCGGTGGCCGTCTCCTCCTCGCCGCGGGCCCGCAGGCCGGGCGGGGTCGACGGATCCCAGCGTTCGTAGCACTCCTGCACGTCGGCGAAGAAGTCCGCCGTGCCGCCCGCCACGTGGTGCGTGGTCACGAGCGCCAGCAGACCGCCCGGGCGCAGCGCGTCCGCGGCCTTCGCCACGCGCAGCGCGGGGTCGAGCCAGTGCCAGGCGGTGGCGCAGGCGACGACGTCGAACGGCTCGGCGGGCAGCGGCCAGCGGTCGAAGTCGGCGACGACGACCTCCACGCGGGGGAACGCGGCGAGGTGGCGTCGGGCCACGGCCGCCAGTGACGTCCCCAGTTCGACCGCGATGAGCCGACACCCCGTGCCGGCCAGCGGGCGCGTCAACTGACCGGTACCCGGCCCGATCTCGAGCACCCGGCGGTCCGGCCCGAGTCCGGCGAGCGCGGTCAGCCGCTCCGCGAGCGGCGCCGGATAGCAGGGGCGGGCCCGGTCGTACCGTTCCGCGACTCCGTCGAAGGTGTCCCGCAGCATCCAGGCCTCAACTCCCGCCTCGTCCGTGGCCGTTCCGGACCCGAGTCTCTCCCCTCGCGTCGTCGAGGCCGACCGGCTTCCCCCGGTTCGGGTTCCGGTCGGGATTTCCCTGAGGGCGGAACGCCGCGCCCTTCCCGTGACGGCACGTCCTCCTAGGCTGGGAGGGTGAGCAACCAAGCGCTGAACCACGCCCGCGTGATCCCGCTGCGTCCCTCCGGCGAGCGGCCCGGACCCGCCCGCCCCGCCGAACGGCCGCCCGCCCCCAGGGACAGGGAGCCGCTCTGGCGCGACCTCGTCGGGGACGTCCTGCGCCGCGAACGCCAGGCGCAGGAACGGACGTTGAAGGAGGTCGCCGAGGCCGCCCGCATCTCCATGCCGTATCTGTCCGAGGTGGAACGCGGCCGTAAGGAGGCCTCCTCGGAGGTTCTGGCGGCCGCCGCCCACGCCCTCGGGCTGGGCCTCGGCGACCTGCTGGCCCGGGCCCACGGTGAACTCGTCCGGCTCGCCGGCCGGCCTCCCGGCAGGAGCCGTGCCACGACCACCTCGTCGTACGACGGGCTCTGCCTGGCCGCCTGAGGAACGGCGCGGGCCGGGGTAAGAGCTCCGAACACACGGGGCGCCCGGCTCGCGACGCCCGGCAGGCACGCTCGCCGCGTTGCCGAACGCCCCTGGTGGCTCCGCTGTTCCGGCGCCTTGCGATCGGACGCACCGGACGCCGCGAGCTGATCGGCCTTCCCTTGTGTTCGGAGCTCTCAGCCCCGCACGGGACGCCGGCTCAGCACCTCGTCGGCCAGACCGTAGGCCACCGCCTCCTGGGCGGTGAACACCTTGTCGCGATCCATGTCGGCGCGCAGCGTCGCCGGGTCGTGACCGGTGTGCCGGGCGAGCACCTCCTCCACCTGGGCGCGGATGCGCACCATCTCCCTGGCCTGCAACGCCAGGTCGGAGACCGTGCCCTGGCGGCCGCCGCTGGCCGGCTGCCCGAGCAGCACCCGGGCGTGTTCCAGCGCGAACCGCCGCCCGGGGTCCCCGCCGGCCAGCAGTACGGCCGCTGTCGACGCCGCCTGTCCCACGCAGAACGTCGCGACGGGCGCCTGCACGAACGTCATCGTGTCGTAGATCGCCATCAGCGAGGTGAACGAGCCGCCGGGGGAGTTGATGTAGATCGCGATCTCGCTCTCCGGGGCCGCCGACTCCAGGTGCAGGAGCTGGGCGATGGCCACGTTGGCGACGCCGTCGTCGATCTCGGTGCCGAGGAAGACGATCCGCTCGGCCAGCAACCGGCTGTACACGTCGTAGGACCGCTCGCCCTGCGGGGTCCGCTCGACCACGTTCGGAATCGTGTACGTCCCCATGTCACAGCCCCATCCGTCGCTTCGAGGCGGCGGGGCGGATGTCGGCCAGTGACCGGACGACCTGGTCCACCATGCCGTACTCCCGGGCCTCCTCGGCCGTGAACCAGCGGTCCCGGTCGCCGTCGCGGGAGATGGTCTCCGGGCTCTGGCCGGTGTGCTCGGCGGTGATCCGCTCGATGGTCCGCTTGGTGAACTCCAGGTTCTCCGCCTGGATCTCGATGTCGGCCGTGGTGCCGCCGATCCCGGCCGACGGCTGGTGCATCATGATCCGCGCGTTCGGCAGCGCGTACCGCTTCCCGGGCGCGCCGACGCTCAGCAGGAACTGGCCCATGCTGGCCGCGAAACCCAGGGCGAGCGTGGACACGTCGTTCGGCACGAGCCGCATGACGTCGTAGATGGCGAGGCCCGCGTGGACCGACCCGCCCGGGCTGTTGATGCAGAGGCTGATGTCGGTGCGCGGGTCCTCCGCCGACAGGATCAGCAACTGGGCGCAGACCCGGTTGGCGGACACCTCGTCGACCTGGGTGCCGAGCAGCACGATCCGCTGGTTCAACAGCTGGGCGGCGAGGTGGTCGTCGAACCGGGAGGGAGGGGTGTCGCCCTCCTCGGCCCGGGGCGGCGGGGCCGACACGAGGCCGGCGGCGAACGGGGACATGGACGCTCCTTGTCGAGACGGTGGGGGCGCGATCGCGCTGTCCCCACCCTCGGCCCGGACGCTGCCGCTCGGCGGGTTTCCCTGCCCTCGGCAGATTCGCCGAGGGCAGAGCGGTCAGGCCCCCGCCTCGCGCACCTGCCGGAAGAACGCCCGGACATCGCCGACCAGCAGGTCCGGCTCCTCCATCGCCGCGAAGTGCCCGCCGCGGTCGAACTCCGTCCACCGGACGAGGTTCTCCGTGCGCTCCGCGTTGCGGCGCAGCGGGATCTGCGGCTCCGCCGGGAAGAGCGCGAGCGCGGTCGGCACGCGCGAAGGCTCCCGCGGCGCGGCGATCCGTCCGGCGGTCGTGTGCTGCCGCTCGTAGTAGATCCGCGCGGACGACCCGGCCGTCCCGGTCAGCCAGTACAGCATCACGTTGGTCAGCAGCCGGTCCCGGTCGACGGCCTCCTCCGGCAGCTCCTCGCTGTCCGTCCACTCCCGGAACTTCTCAACGATCCAGGCGAGTTGACCGACCGGCGAGTCGCTCAGCCCGTACGCCAGGGTCTGCGGCCGGGTGGCCTGCTGGTGGTAGTAGCCGATGCCCTCCGCCGAGAACGCGGCCCACCGGCGCCACGAGGTCAGCGTCCGCTCCCGCTCCCCGGGGCTCAGCGCGTCCAGTTCGCCGGCCGTGGGTTCCCGGGTGGCCTGTGCCCCGGGCAGCAGGTTGAGGTGGACGCCGACGACCCGGTCGGGGTGGGCCCGCCCCAGCTCGCGGGAGATCGCCGCACCCCAGTCACCGCCCTGCGCCCCGAACCGCTCGTAGCCGAGCCGCGCCATCAGCTCCGCCCACGCGTCCGCGACCCGGCCCGCCTCCCAGCCGCTGTCCGCGACAGGCCCGGACAGCCCGAAGCCCGGAATGCTCGGCACGACGACGTGGAAGGCGTCGGCCGGATCCCCGCCGTGCGCCGCCGGGTCCGCCAAGGGGCCCACGACGTCCAGGAACTCCACGACCGACCCCGGCCAGCCGTGGGTGATCACCAGCGGCGTGGCGTCCGGCTCGGGCGAGCGGATGTGCGCGAAGTGCACGTTCGCCCCGTCGATCGTGGTCGTGAACTGCGGCCACGCGTTCAGCCGCGCCTCGGCCGCCCGCCAGTCGTACCGGTGCCTCCAGTACCGGACCAGCTCGCGCAGGTAGTCCGTGGGCACGCCGTACGCCCAGCCCGTGGCGGGCAGTCCCTCGGGCCACCGGGTCCGGTCGAGGCGATCGTGGAGATCGTCGAGGTCGGCCTGCGGTACGTCGATGCGGAAGGGCCGGATGCCGCGGTCGGCGGTGGAGAACGTCATGGTCCGGATGCTAGTGGGGCGCCGCCGTCGGGCCGTTCGGATGATCCGGCGGCCCCAGCGATGAGTTCCGGGCCTCCGGCCGGTCGACACCTACGACCGCGCTCCCCGTTCCAGGAGGAACCCATGATGACCGACGGATTCACCACCTGCCTCTGGTTCGACGGCCGGGCCGAGGAGGCGGCCGACTTCTACGTGTCGGTCTTCGACAACTCCGCCGTCGGCGACGTCGTCCGCTACACCGAGGCCGGCCCGGGCCCCGCCGGGTCCGTGGTGACCGTGGACTTCACCGCCAACGGCCAGACGTTCGTCGCGCTCAACGGCGGCCCGGAGTTCACCTTCACCGAGGCGATCTCCTTCCAGATCGACTGCGCCGACCAGGAGGAGATCGACCACTACTGGGCCAGGCTCACCGAGGGCGGCGGCACGCCCGGCCCCTGCGGCTGGCTCAAGGACCGGTTCGGCGTGTCCTGGCAGGTCGTCCCCACGGCGCTGATCCGGATGGTCAGCGACCCCGACCGGGAGAGGGCCGCCCGCGCCACCAAGGCCATGCTCTCCATGGGAAAGATCGACATCGCCGCCCTGGAGAAGGCCTACGAGGGGGAGTAGGAGAGCCGGCGCCGGAAGCTGCCCGCGGCGCCCGCCCAGGGCGCCGCGGCCTTCGGCGCGCGCGGCCGCGCGGGGGTGGCTAGCGTGAGGAAACGGACCACCCGACTCACCGGAAGGGCCGCCGCCATGGCCGTGCAACCTGAGGGATCCCCCTGCTGGGCCGACGCGATGTTCGGCGACGTCGAGGGGGCCAAGAGCTTCTACGGCGACGTCCTCGGCTGGACCTTCGGCGAGGCGTCGTCGGAGTACGGGAACTACACCCAGGCCTACGCCGAAGGCAAGGCGGTGGCCGCCGTCGTCCCGCCGATGCCCGGGCAGGAGGGCCCGTCCCAGTGGTGCCTCTACCTGGCCGCCGAGGACGCCGCCGCCACCGCGGCGAAGATCCGCGAGAACGGTGGCGAGGTGCTGATGGAACCGATGCGGGTCGGCGACCTCGGCTCCATGTGCCTGGCCCGCGAACCCAGCGGTGCGGTCTTCGGCGTGTGGCAGGCCGGCACCCACGAGGGCTTCGACACGATGGGCACTCCCGGCGCGTACGCCTGGGCCGAGGTCTTCACCCGCGAGCCCGAGAAGGCCGACCCGTTCTTCGCCGCCGTGTTCGGCTACGGCCAGAAGACGATGGAGGACGGACAGATGGACTTCCGCCTCTACGACCTCGGCGAGCGCCCGCTGCTGGGCCGGATGAGGATGACCGAGGACATCCCGCCCGAGGTCCCCTCGTTCATCAACGTCTACTTCACCGTGCCCGACTGCGACGACGCCGTCGCCAGGGCCACCAAGCTCGGCGCCACCGTGCAGTTCGGTCCGATGACCACCCCGTTCGGCCGGTTCGCCGCCCTCACCGACCCGCAGGGCGCGAACTTCTCCGTGATCGACACGGGTACCACCGAGGGCGAGATGCCGCAGACCACGGACGTCTCCTAGGGGAGCGCCCGGCACCGGGACCGTGGCCGGCGCACCGTCGGACCGTGGCATGATCGTGCGCATGCGTGAACGTGTGGTGGCCGCCTGCGACGGGGCCTCGAAGGGCAACCCCGGACCCGCGGCCTGGGCCTGGGTGATCTCCGACGGCCGGGAGGCCCCGGGCCGCTGGGAGGCGGGCCCGCTCGGCCGGGCCACCAACAACGTCGCCGAACTCACCGCGCTGGAACGCCTGCTGGCGGCGACCGAACCGGACGTGCCGCTGGAGATCCGCATGGACTCGCAGTACGCCATGAAGGCCGTCACCACCTGGCTGCCCGGCTGGAAGCGCAACGGCTGGAAGACCTCCGCCGGCAAGCCGGTCGCCAACCAGGACCTGGTCGTCCGCATCGACGAACTGCTCGACGGCCGCGAGGTCGACTTCCGGTACGTCCCCGCCCACCAGGTGGACGGCGACCCGCTCAACGACTTCGCCGACCGCGCCGCGAGCCAGGCGGCGAGTGCCCAGCAGCCCGCGGGCAGCGAACTCGGCTCACCCGAGCCGCCGCCCTCGCCCGACACCCCGTCCGCCGGCGGTGGCACACGCCGCCGGACCGCCGGGGGCACGACGCCCCGGCGGTCCGGCGGAGGTTCGGCCCGCACGATCAAGGCCAAGTTCCCCGGCCGCTGTGTCTGCGGGCGCGCGTACGCGGCCGGGGAGCCGATCGCCAAGAACGATCAGGGCTGGGGCCACCCGGAGTGCCGCACGGCGGCCGCCGGGTGACCGTGGTCGGTCAGGTGACCGTGGCGGTCAGGTGACCGCGCCGCGCCAGCCACCCGTCTCGTGGCCGCGCTCCTCGATGTACTCCTTGAACCGCTTCAGATCGCCCTTCGTCTGCCGCTTCACGAACCCCAGCTTGTCGCCGACGGTCTCCGCGATGCCCTCCGGCTCGAAGTCGAGCTGGAGCATCACCTTGGTGTGGTCGTCGTCGAGACGGTGGAAGGTCACCACGCCGGCCTGCCGGGACTCGCCGGCGACCGTCGTCCAGGCGACCCGCTCGTCCGGGATCTGCTCGGTGATCTCCGCGTCGAACTCGCGGTGCACACCGTTCACGTCCGTGACCCAGTGCGTGAGCGTGTCGGTGCGCTGCTCGACGCGCTCCACCCCGCTCATGAACTCAGGGAACGTCTCGAACTGCGTCCACTGGTTGTAGGCGGTGTGTACCGGGACACCGACCTCGATGGATTCCTCGACCTGCGTCACGGTCGTCTCCTCTTCGTTGTCTTCGGGTACGTGCCGCCCGGGGTACCCGTGACCTGCGGGGCGAACCGCGACGGTGATCAGTCGGTGTCGAAGGTGTAGTGGGCGGTGTGGTCGAGCAGGTCGGCCGGCGAGGTGTCGTTCCAGGGCTTCATGGTCTCGTTCAGGTCGACGACGTTCGGCGTCCCCGCGGCCGGCGCGTACGTGGCCCCCGGGTGCCTGCGCTGCCACCGGGCCCACAGCTTGTCGACGTAGGCGTGGTGCAGCCAGAACACCGGGTCGTTGGGGGAGACACCGGTGGCCATCTGGCCGCCGACCCAGACGTGCACCCGGTTGTGCAGGTTCACGCCCCGCCAGCCCTCCAGGTGGTTGCGGAAACCGTCGGAGGCGCTGTTCCAGGGCGCCATGTCGTACGTCGCCATGGCCAGCACCGACTCGACCTCGGCGGGCGTCGGCAGCTCCCGGACACCCGCCCCCAGCGCGCGTCGCAGGAAGGCCCGCCCGTCGACCCGCACGTTGATCGGCCAGTTGCCGGTGGACGCGGCGAACGGGCCGTCCGTCACCCGGCCGTCCCGGCTGCGCCCAGAGCCACCGAGGAAGTCCGGCGCCCACAGCGACGCCCGCGCCGTGCGGTCCACGGACCAGTCCCAGTACGGCAGCGCCACCGACGCGTCCACCGACTGCAGCGCCCGCTCGAACTCCAGCAGATATCTGCGGTGCCAGGGCAGGAAGGAGGGCGAGCGGTGGCCGGTGCGCTCGCCGTTGTCGGTGTCGCCCGTGATGAAGGCGTTGTGCGTGGTGACGAAGGCGTCGTAACGGCCGCTGCGCTTGAGTTCGAGGACGGCGGCGACGAAGCGGCGCTTCTCGTCGGCGGTCAGGGACGCCTGGTTCTTGCGGACGGTCATGTGCGGGTGCTCCCGGTGTGCGTGCGGCGGTGGTCAGTTGGCGGGGAAGGGCAGCAGCCTGGCGCCCTGGAGTTCGTCGACGGCGGCGCGCGCGGCCGCCTGCGGCGAGGGCACCGGGTCGTAGTGGCTGACGACGCTGATCCAGGTGCCGTCGGCGTTCTGCATCAGGTGCAGCTCCACACCGTCGACGAACACGGCGTAGCCGGTGCCGTGATGACCGCCCCCGTGGTCGCCGCCCCCGCTCGTGGGGCGGCCCTGTATCCGGCGGCCCTTGTAGACCTCGTCGAAGGACGCGGGGGAGCCGTGGTGGTGGCCCTCGGCCGCGGGGGCGGTGGGCGCGGCGGTGGGCGGCGCGGCGGTGGCGGCGGACGTGGCGACGGTCTGGGCGCCGGCCGCGGCCGTGAGGGCGGCCGCGGCGGTGAGCGCACGGCGACGGGTGAGTGGGGACATGCGGGACCTCCCGGGTCCGTGGGGTTGACGACCCCGCATGCCTATCCGCCCGTCGAACGGGCGGAGAAATCCCTCCCTTCGGGTTGGCTGTGATCCGGACAATCAATCACATGTCATGCAAAGTTGAACGAAGATGATCTTGCCGCGGAGAGGGCACGGGTGAGCCGGAACGGGCAATTCCTTGCCCTGGGATCGATCCTTCCGGTGGTCTTTGGCGTGCGGCCGCGTGGCCGGTGGTGCAGCTCACGTGGAGAAAGTGACGGAATTCTGAAGACGGGGTGCCCGAAGCGACTCCCGTCGACTGCTACCCTGCGTCGTCAACTGACCACGACTGGTAACTCCTAGGGGTGTGCGTGAAGGTCGCCTGCGTCGGCGGCGGGCCCGCCGGCCTGTATCTCTCGATCCTGCTCAAGCGGCAGGACCCGTCCCACGACATCACCGTCCACGAGCGCAACCCGGAGGGCTCGACCTACGGCTGGGGCGTCACCTACTGGCGGGCCCTCCTCGACGAACTCCACGCCCGCGACCCCGAGTCGGCGCGCGCCGTCGACGAGAGCTCCGTCCGCTGGAACCGCGGCGTGGCCCACATCCGCGACCTGTCCACCCGTCAGCCCGGCGACGAGGGACACGGCATCGGCCGCCACCGCCTGCTGGAGATCCTCGCCGACCGGGCCCGAGCCCTGGGCGTACGCCTGGAGTTCGAGCACGAGGTCACCGCCGACGACCTGCCCGACGCCGACCTCGTCGTCGCGGCCGACGGCGTCCACAGCGCCCTGCGCGCCCGCCACGCCGAGCACTTCGGAACCGAGCTCACGGAGGGCCGCAACCCCTACGTATGGCTCGGCACCACCCGGGTCTTCGACTCCTTCACCTTCGCCTTCGTCGAGACCGATCACGGCTGGATCTGGTGCTACGGCTATCCTTTCAGCGACGAGCGCAGCACCTGTGTCATCGAGTGCGCGCCGCATACCTGGACCGGACTCGGTCTGGACCGGGCGGAGGAGGCCGACGGACCGGCCCGGCTGGAGAAGCTCTTCGCGCACGTCCTCGACGGTCACCCGCTCCTCGGCCGCCCGTCCGCCGACGGCGGCACCCCCTGGCTGACCTTCCGCACCCTCACCAACCGCACCTGGTACCGGGACAACCTCGTCCTCCTCGGCGACGCCGCCCACACCACCCACTACTCCATCGGCGCCGGCACCACCCTCGCCCTGGAGGACGCCTTCGCGCTGGCCGACGCCCTGCGCGGCGCCGCCGACCTGCCGCAGGCCCTGGCCCGCTACGAGCGGCAGCGCCGGTCGGCCCTGCTGTCCCCGCAGAGCGCCGCCCGCCACAGTGCCCGGTGGTACGAGAGCCTGACCCGCTACATCGACCTGCCCCCGGAGCAGATGTTCGCCCTGCTCGGCCAGCGCCACTCGCCCCTGCTGCCGTACGTCCCGCCCCAGCTCTACTACCGGCTCGACCGTGCCGCGGGGCAGCTCGAGGCCCTGCGCCGCCTCAAGCGCTGGCTGGGCCCGAGGATCGCACGCACCACGCACGCCCGGACCCTGGCCTCGCGCAGGTGAGCGACGCCCGGCGGCGCGGCCGGTTCGAGCCTCAGGGGTCCTTGCACCATGAGCGCCTGATCAGGCCGCGTGGTCCGGCGCCTTGCGAGGTGCGGTG
Source organism: Streptomyces sp. NPDC030143 (assembly GCF_055573695.1). NCBI lineage: Bacteria > Bacillati > Actinomycetota > Actinomycetes > Kitasatosporales > Streptomycetaceae > Streptomyces > Streptomyces sp. NPDC030143. The sequence goes on along the minus strand of NZ_JBVIAY010000009.1, from coordinate 69,271 downwards.
CCAGGCCGCGCGGTCCGGGCGGGCATGGTGCAAGGACCCCTCAGCCGAACAGCCGCCCGTGCAACGGCGCCCGGAACACCCGGTGCGGGTCCAGCCGCTCCAAGGTGTCCGCGGCCTCGCCCCAGGCCGCACCGTACGACGCCGGCACGACCGTCCCCAGCACCTCCTCGTCGCTCCAGGCGGCCTCATCGGTGTAGCCCCAGCCCTTGGACCACTCCACCCGGGTGAGGGCGTGCGTGCCGTCGTAGGCCGTGAGCAGGAACCGCTCCAGCTCGCGGTAGAACGCCTCGGCGTGCGGCGTGCCCGGCAGGGTCAGGACGTCCAGCCAGACCGCCGTGTCCCACTGCGGACGGTCCCCGTCGGGCCGCAGCGCGGACAGCGACGCCGTCCGCGCACCGGCCACGGCGACGTCCGCCGGGTCGTCGAGGCCGGTGACGCGGATCTCCACCGAGCCGTTGACGGGGAAACGCCCGAGGGCCGCGTACGCGTTCAGCCGCTCCCGGTAGAAAGCGGCGAACTCCGCGACGACGCGCTGCACCCCGTCCCGGGTGGTCAGCACCGCGTACCCGTTGGCGTGCACCCGCAGCGTCGTCGGCCTCAGGTACAGCAGGGTGTTCTTCGACGGCCCCCAGATGTCCGCCGACAGGGTCGCCACCAGCCCGAGCGCGGCCGCGTCGGACTGCGCGTTGCCGAGCACCGGCGCCAGGTACCAGGCGCCGTCCGACACCATCCGCCCGGCGAGGTCCGCCACCGGCCTCGGAACGTTGTCGGAGAAGGGGTAGTTGTACGGCGCCGCCACACGCCGCGAGGTCAGCGGCTTCGTCGGCTGCACCGACCACACCTTGAACCACGGGAACTCGGTGAACGCGAACCAGATCGCCTCGACGCGCCCGTCCGACTCCAGGAAGCTCGCCAGGGTCCGCCCGCCGGCACCGGGCGCCGCGAACAACTCGCTCGCCGGGATGTCCGTACGGCTCACGCACCGCAGGTTCGTGTCGGCCCCCACCCGCAGCACCACCTCGGTGACCAGCGAGCGCCCCAGATGGGTGAGCAGCGGCGCGCAGTCGGCCTCGGCGCGGGTGAACGTCCGCAGCACGTACGCGCCGCGCTCCGCGTTCCACACCACGGCCGTCAGGGACAGCACGAGGTTGCTGAGGGAGCCGTAGGTGTGCCCCGCCGGCCGTTCCTCGCCCCGCGCCGGCACCGCGGTGCCGTGCGCGTCGACGGCCAGGGCGCCGCCCAGCGTGAGGTCCCCGGGGGCCGGACAGGCCGTGACGCCGAGGCCGCGCCCCTCCAGGAAGGTGAGCAGCGCCTCCAGCGTGACCCCGGTGCCGGCGCGCACCGCGTCGTCCGACTCCAGCGTCAGCCCGGTCAGGTGCGGGGTGGTGTCGACGAGCAGGACGCGGGCCTCGGCCGGTGTCCCCTCCGGAACCGTCAGCGGCGACCAGCCGTGCGCGGCGCCCCGGGCCCGCACGGTCCAGCCGTGCCGCCACGCCCAGTTGACGACGTCGACCACCTGACCCGGGCCGTCGGGCGCGCACGCCCACAGCCCGGTGACGGTGATCTCGCCGTCCCAGTTGCGGTACGCAGTACGGGAGAGGGGCACCCCGTCCGGGAAGTCCGGCAGCTCCGCCGCCGCGACGGCCGGATCCGCGGCGACCAGACAGGGCACGGCGGCCAGCGCGGCCGCGGTGCGCAGGAACCCGCGACGGGACCAGGCGGACGCTTCCGACGGAAAGTTGCTCACTGAACGATCGGTCACGGCTCCACGCTAGGCGCCCGCCGACGGCGGTGGCGCGACAGTCGAACACGATCACCCGTGCGGGTGAACGCGGGGCCGTACCGGGTCGGAGGGTCCGGCTCCGCGCGCGGGGGCGGCGAATGACAGACTGACACCATGGACGAGCGCGAATTCGGTAGGTCTGGTCAGCACGCATCGGTCGTCGGCCTCGGCACCTGGCAACTGGGCGCCGACTGGGGAGACGTCGACGACAAGCGGGCACTGACGGTTCTGGAGGCGGCGGCCGAGTCGGGAGTGACCTTCTTCGACACCGCCGACGTCTACGGCGACGGACGCAGCGAGCAGACCATCGCCACCTTCCTCAGCAGCAGGCCCGACCTGCACGTCATGGTCGCCACCAAGATGGGCCGCCGCGTCGAACAGATCCCCGAGAACTACGTCCTCGACCACTTCCGCGCCTGGAACGACCGCTCGCGCCGCAACCTCGGCGTCGACCGCCTCGACCTGGTGCAGCTGCACTGCCCGCCCACCCCCGTCTACTCCAGCGACGAGGTCTTCGACGCCCTCGACACCCTGGTCGAGGAGGAGCGCGTCGCCCACTACGGCGTCAGCGTGGAGACCTGCGCCGAGGCCCTCACCGCGATCGCCCGCCCCGGCGTGGCGAGCGTGCAGATCATCCTCAACCCCTTCCGCATGAAGCCCCTGGCCGAGGTGCTCCCAGCGGCGCGCGAGGCCGGCGTCGGCATCATCGCCCGGGTCCCGCTCGCCTCCGGTCTGCTGTCCGGCAAGTACACCAAGGACACCGTCTTCCCCGAGAACGACCACCGCACCTACAACCGGCACGGTGAGTCCTTCGACCAGGGCGAGACGTTCTCCGGCGTCGACTACGCCACCGGCGTCGACGCCGCCGTCGAGTTCGCCGCCCTCGCCCCCGAGGGGTACACCCCGGCCCAGTTGGCGCTGCGCTGGATCATCCAGCAGCCCGGCGTGACCACCGTGATCCCCGGCGCCCGCTCGCCCGAGCAGGCCCGCGCCAACGCGGCCGCGGCAAGACTGCCGGACCTCTCCGAGGAGACGCTGGCGGCGATCGGGGACCTGTACGAGCGGCGGATCAAGGAGCAGGTCGAGGGACGCTGGTAGTGCCGTCCCCGCGGCCGGCGGAGAAAAACGCCGATCACGGGGTACTCGCCGGGGAGTAGATCGCACACTCACTCGAACCGGGGAGGACAGGTGGCAGAGACGGCAGCGGGGGTCGAGCGGCGCAGAGGGCGCAACGAGACCGAGGAGGAGAGAGCCGACCGGATGTGGGGGGAGCTCATCCAGGAGGTCCGCGTCGCGCAGACGGGCGTGCAGATCCTCTTCGGTTTCCTCCTCACCGTCGTGTTCACACCGCGCTACGCGGAGCTCACGGACACCGACCAGGTGATCTACATCATCACCGTCGTCCTGGGCGCCTGCGCCACCGGAGCCCTGATAGGTCCCGTGTCCCTGCATCGGCTGGTCTCCGGGCGGTGGGTGAAACCGCAGGCGGTCACCTGGGCCTCCCGGATGACCTTCATCGGTCTGGTCCTGCTGCTCGCGACCATGACCTCGGCCCTGCTGCTGATCCTGCGGGTGGCGACCCACGACGGCTACGTGCCCTACCTCGTCGCCTGCGTGGTCGCCTGGTACCTGCTGTTCTGGTTCGGTGTCCCGCTGTGGACCCGCCACCGCTACACGTCCCGGTGACGCCGAGCGTCCCGGCCGGCGACCCGTGACACCGCCGCCCGCCCCGGCCGCCGTCGGCCGGGGCGGGCGGCGGCGCCGGGGTCACGCGAACGCCTCGCGCAGCGCCGGCAGCAGGGTGGACTTCGCCCAGTCCAGGTACGCGTCCTGCGACTCGCCGCCGATCTGCACGAGGGCGATCTCGGTGAACCCGGCCTCCGCGTAGGGGCGTACGGCCTCGACGAAGTCGTCCGGGTCGTCGCCGCACGGGATCGAGGCGGAGACGTCGTCGGGGGTCACGAACTGGGTGGCCGCCTCGAAGGCGTCGGGATGCGGGAGTTCGGAGTTGACCTTCCAGCCGCTGCCGAACCAGCGGAACTGGGAGTGCGCCCGCTTCACGGCCGTGTCCCGGTCGGGGTCGTAGCACACCGGCAACTGCCCCACGCGCGGCTTGCCCTCGCCGCCGTGCCGGTCGAACGCCTCGAGGAGGCCCGCCTTGGGCTCGGTGGCGATGACCAGGTCGGCGAGATGGCCCGCGAGCTTGCAGGACTGCTCGCCGGAGACGGCGATGCCGAGGGGAGGCGGCTGGTCGGGGAGGTCCCACAACCGGGCCGACTCGACGTCGAAGTGCCGGCCCCGGTGGTTCACATGGCCGCCCTCGAACAGGGCGCGGATGATCTCGACCGCCTCCTGGAGCATCTCGTGCCGCACGTCCACGGACGGCCAGCCGCCGCCCACGACATGCTCGTTGAGGTTCTCGCCCGACCCGAGGCCGAGCCGGAACCGCCCTTCGGACAGCAGTTGCATCGTCGCGGCCTTCTGCGCCACCACCGCCGGGTGGTAGCGGAAGGTAGGACACGTCACATAGGTCATCAGCGGAATGCGCGACGTCGCCTGGGCGGCGGCGCCGAGCACGCTCCACGCGTACGGCGAGTGGCCCTGGGAGCGCAGCCACGGCGAGTAGTGGTCCGACGTCACCGAGAAGTCGAAGCCGGCGGCCTCGGCGCCCACCAGATGGCCGACCAGGTCACGAGGGCCGGCTTGTTCGGTCATCATCGTGTATCCGATTCGCACCATGTTGCCCGAGTCCCCGACGAGCGGCGCCGGAAACAGGCCGCCGCGATCCGCCGCCGGTGGGGAAAGATGCGGGGCATGAACGCGCGTCCGCTGCCCACGAGCACCCCGTCCGCCCAGGGCGTCGACGCCTCGGGTGTCCTCGCCTTCCTCGACGCCGTCGAAGCGGCGGGGACCATCGAGCCGCACAGCCTGATGGTGCTGCGCCACGGTCACGTCGTCGCCGCCGGCTGGTGGGCTCCCTACACCGCCGAGCGGCCCCAGCTGCTGTACTCGCTCAGCAAGAGTTTCACCTCGACGGCCGCCGGGTTCGCCGTCGCCGAGGGACTGATCCGGCTCGACGATCCCGTGGTCTCGTACTTCCCGGAGTTCCGGGCCGACATCACCGACCCGCGCAGCCGGGCGATGCGCGTGCGCGACGTGGCGGCCATGGCCAGCGGACACGAGGCGGAGACCTACGAGCGGGCATGGGCGCTCGACCCGGAGGAACTCGTCCGGGGCTTCCTGCTGGTGCCGCCGGACCGCGACCCGGGCACGGTGTTCGCCTACAACCAGCCCGCCACCTACACTCTCGCCGCGATCCTCCAGCGCGTCACCGGCCTGCCGCTCAGCGCCTACCTGCGGCCCCGCCTGCTGGACCCGCTCGGCGTCGGCGCCGTCGGCTGGCTGACCGACCGTCGCGGCCGCGAACTGGGCTTCAGCGGTCTGCACGCCACCACCGGCGCGATCGCCCGCCTCGGCGCTTTCCTCCTGGCCGAGGGGGTCTGGGAGGGCGAGCGGCTGCTGGCGCGGGAGTGGATCGCCGACGCGACCCGCGCCCACGTCCCGACCGCCGGCGCCATGGACGAGGCCGACCGGCAGGACTGGGACCGCGGCTACGGTTTCCAGTTCTGGCGTTCCCGCCACGGCTACCGCGGCGACGGCGCCTACGGCCAGTTCTGCCTGGTTCTGCCCGAGCAGGACGCGGTGATCGCCCTGACCGCCGCGACCGATGACATGCAGGCGCTGCTGGACCTCGTCTGGCGGCACCTGCTGCCCGCCTTCCGCCCCGCCGCGCCGACCGGCCCGGACGACGCCGAGACGGTCCTCGCCGAGCGCCTGGCACACCTCGCCCTGCCGCCGGCCACCGGCGCCCCCGCGCCACCCGGGCGGACCGCACCGTGGTCGGCGGCGGAGTTCACTCCGCGGGGCGGCGTCCGGCCCGGCCTGCCGACGCTGACCGGCGCGGCGGTCACGGCCGACGCCGACGGCTGGGCCCTGACCCTCACCGACGACGGCCGGCCGCTGGCCCTGCGGCCGGGCACCGGGGGCTGGCGGGTGACCGAGGAGCCGGTGCCCACCGCGGTCAGCGGCGGCTGGACCGACCGCGACACTCTCGCCGTGGACGTGGTGTTCCTGGAGACCCCGCACCGGCTGCGGGTGACGTGCTCGCTCCCCGACCGGACGTTCACCGCGCGCTGGGACACCGAGCCGCTGCACGGCGGCCCGCTGCGCTCCCTGCGCGCGCCCCGGGCACCGCGGACCTGAACCCACGGCCGCGGGCGCGCGCCCGTCAGCCGGTGCCCGGCCGGAAGGTGTGCAGGAAGGTGGCGAGGGCCTGCCGGTTGCCGGCGTCGTCCGCGTCCGCGGCCGGTGTCGTCCAGCGCAGCGAGAAGCCGCGGTGGTCACCGAGGAGGAATCCGCGGCCGAAGGTGCGCACCCGCTCGTCGCCGACGCCCACGAGCCACTCCATGTCGGCGGCCTCGTACCCCTGGTACGTGGTCGCCTCGATGGCGCCGACACGCCGGAAGCCGTCCAGCCGGCGCAGATGGGGCTCGACGTCGTCCCGCCACACGGTCACCGGGTCGGGACCGACGCGTTCGCTGTAGGTCACCGCGAGGGTGCGCGGGTCGTCGTCCGCACCGAAGGTGACGCGGTACGAGCCGTCGGCACCCCGTGAGGTCTCCAGCCGCTCCCAGCCCTCGGGCAGGGCGACGGAGAAGCCCTCGGGAGCCGCGTAGCGGCGGAACCCGGCCGGCAGGGCGCCGGAGGAGGCCGTGGGGGAGGGCGAGGGGGACGCGGCGGGCGGCGAGAAGGAGGCCGGCGGGGTGGGGGTGGGGGTCGGCGTCACGGCCGGTGTCGGCGTGACGGGCACTCTGTCGCCGACGTCGTCGCCGGGCGGGGTCGGGGACGCGGAGGGCCGGGCCTGGGCGCCCTCGGACGCCGTGTCGTCCGTGCCGGGCAGCTGGCCCGTCGCGGCCAGCGCGGCGACGGCCACGGTGACGACGGCCAGAGCCGTACCGGCGGCCATCGCCCGGCCGCTCCACCGCGGGCCGACGAGCCGGGCGAGGGCGTACGTGCGCCGCGTCGGGTGCGTCGCCGCCGCGTGCGGATCCCCGTCCAGGGCACGGGTGAGGGCCTGGCGCACCACCGGCCGGGTGAGGCGCTCGCGCGAGTCCTTGCGCAGCAGCCCCTGCACGGTCGCGGTGAGCGCACCGGTGCGCACGGGCGTGCGCAGCGGCAGCCGGTCCACCCCCCTCAGCGTGGCCTCGGGCCGGTCGCGGTCCCGGTACGGCGGCCGGCCCTCGACCATCGTGTAGAGGATCGCGCCCAGCGCCCACAGGTCGGCGGCGGGCCCGATGCGCTCGTCGCGCGCCTGCTCGGGGGAGGCGTACGACGGCGCCGCCAGACGGGGCGCGAGCGTCGCGCCGGCCAGTCCGAACCCGGTGACGACGACGGGCCCGCGCGCTCGGACGAACACCTGACCCGGGCTCAGTTCGGCGTGGGTGATGCCCTCGCCGTGCGCTGCCTCCAGCACGTCGAGCAGCTCCAGCGCGATCGCCGCCGCCCGGTCGGGCCGGAACCACCCCTTCTGTTCGAGCAGCTGACCCAGCGCCAGCCCGTCTATCCACTCGGTGACGGTCCACAGGAAGCCGTCCTCCGCGACGGCGTCGAGGACGGTGGCGACCCGGCCGGGACACACCTGGGCCATCGTCTCCGACATCCGCACCACGCGGTCGGCGGTCTGTCCGGCGTCCTCCGCGGTGAGGCCGGCGGGCAGACCGATCCGGGTGACGAGACAGGGCCGCACCCCCAGCGCCTCCTCGGCGTACTCGCCGTACCAGCTGACGCGGTTGGTCTCTTGGTGGACGACGTCGAGGAGCCGGTAGCGTCCGGCGACCAACTCGTTTGTGGAGACGTGCGCCTTGACCATGGTCATCCCTCGTTGAACCACCGGAACTCACCTTTCCCAGTGGTACGACCGGCGTGAGGGGGTCCGTTCAAGGGAACCGCAACTCCGGTGCGATTCCTGTCTTTCATTCAAGAAATGCCGAGCAAATGTGCGACCAAAAGAAATGACGTCGGGCCGACCGGGGGTGTAACCAGCGGTAAACATCTCCGCGGGGGTGGCCGGAAAGCCCCGCCGGAGGGCGGTCCATTCCGTGCGTGAACCGCCCCCTCGGCCTTTTCCTTCACTCAGCGCAGCCCGAAGCGTTCCACCCACGACATCATGTCCACGCTCGTCGCATTGCCGCCGCAGACCACCAGACCCAGCCGGACCTCGGCGCCCACCTGGTCGACGACCCGCCGGGCGGCCGGGAGGAGACACCCGGCGGCCGGCTCCGTCCACACCTTCGCGTGCTCGGCGAGTTCCAGACAACCCCGCACGGCCTCCCGGTCCGGCACCACCAGCACCTCGGTCACCTGTGCGCGGACGTGCTCGTAGGTCAGCGGCGCGACGGCGGGCGCGCTCAGCGTGGAGACGACGGACGACAACCGCACCGGCACCGGACCGCCCGCCGTCAGCGCCTCGGACATCGCCTCGGCGCCCTCCGTCTCCACGCCCCAGATCCGCACGTCCGGCCGCCGGGCGCGCAGGGCCGCCGCCACCCCGGCGATCAGCCCACCGCCGCCGATGCTGACCAGGACGTCCGTCACCTCGCCCGCGTCCTCGGCGAACTCCAGTCCGACCGTGCCCTGCCCGGCGACGACCACCGGGTCGTCGAAGGGGTGGACCAGCGTCAGACCCTCGTCCCGCAGCCGGGTGACGAGCGAGAACGCGCCGTCCATGTCGTCCGTCACCCGCACCGACGCGCCCGCCTCCTCGGCGATCTCCACCGCGCGGGCGGGCGCCGAACGCGGCATCACCACCGTGGCCTTGACCTCGAGGGCGGCGGCCATGACCGCGACGGCGATCCCGTGGTTGCCCCCGCTGACCGCCACCACCCCGGCCGCCCGCTCGGCCTCCCCGAGCGACAGCAGCTTCGCCGTCGCCCCGCGCGCCTTGAAGGAACCGGTGCGCTGCAACAGCTCCAGCTTCACGGTGACCGGGACACCGAGCAGCCCCGACAGCCCCGGGCTCGGGAGGGTGGGGGTACGGACGACGTGCCCGGCGATCCGCTCCGCCGCGCCTTCGATGTCCGAGATGCCGATCACAGTGACCACCTTTCCGGCACGCCGGCCCCGACGCGCCGCCTCGACCCTGTCCTGCCGCGCGCGCCCAGGTCAACCGCGTTCCGCGCGCACCCGACGCGTGGGCGGCCAGGGCCGCCGGGGTGGCGGCTCCGCGTCCCAGACCCCGCCGCACCAGCGGCCGTCCCCCGGCACGCCGACGGCCGCACCCGCTCGGAGCTCCGGAGGCCGACCGGGTCGCGGCGTCCGGTGCGTGCGATCGCAAGGCGCGGGAAGCTCCTCGTAGCGGAGCTACCAGGGGCTTTCGGCGACGCGCTGAGCGCGCGTGCCGGACGCCGCGACCCGGCCTCCCCTTCTGTTCGGAGGTCTCAGGCGCCGAAGAGCTGCGTCCAGTACGTACCCGCCGGGCCGCCGCCCGCGAAGCCGACGCCGATGTGGGTGAAGGCGGGCTTGAGGATGTTGGCGCGGTGGCCGGGGCTGTTCATCCAGCCCTCCACCACCTCGGCGGGGGAGCGCTGGCCGCACGCGATGTTCTCGCCGATGGTCCGCCGCGTCGAGCCGGCCGCGGCCGCCCGGTCCCAGGGCTGACCGCCCTCGGGGGAGGTGTGGGAGTAGAAGCGCCGCGCCACCATGTCGGCGCAGTGCGCCCGCGCGGCCGTGGCGAGCAGCGGGTCCGGGGCGAGCGGACGCAGCCCGGCCCGCGCCCGCTCACGGTTGGTCAGCTCGACCACCCGCCCCTCCGTCCGCGCCAGGCCGTCCGGGGTGAGCGGTCTCGCCCACACCGCGGTCCAGTAGGTGTCGCCGGTGCGCGGGTCGGTGCCGTGCCCCAGACCGGTGTGGGTGAACGACGCGTCGCGCAGGGTGCGACCGGCCTGATCGGTGCGCAGACAGTACGCGACGAACTCGGCGGGCGTGCGCGGCCCGGAGACCAGGTGCTCGCCCACGCTCAGGTAGGCGTAGCCGGCGGCCGTGACCCGTTGGTGCACCGAGACGCCGTCCGCGCCCTCACCGCCGAGCCGTCCGGCCGCGGCCATGGCGGCGGCGTGCTCGCGTGCCGCGGCGGCCAGGCGGGCGTCCAGGGCGACGGGCGGCGAACCCGCCGCGGCCCGGGCGGGGTTGACCAGCGCGAGGAAGCCGTCCGGGTCAGGGGCGGGGGAGTGGGCGGGAGGCCCGGCGGGCAGGGAGGTGGGGGCGGCAGGCACGGCGTGGCCGGCGGCGCGTCTCCGGGTCGGCACGGGCGCCGGGCCGTCCCCGTCCGCGACGACGTCCACCCCGAAGTCCCGGACCAGGCCCGCCAGTCCGTCCGCGTAGCCCTGCCCGAGCGCCCGCAGCTTCCACCCTCCGCCGCGCCGGTAGACCTCCGCGAGCAGCAGGACCGTCTCCTGCCGCGCGGGCGGCGGCGCGAACCGGGCCAGCGGGCGGCCCCGAGCGTCGGTGACGTGCAGGGCAAGGGCGGGGAGACGGGCCAGGGGGGTGCCGAGCTCGGCGGCGCTGACGATCACCGTCACCCGGGTGGCGCCGGCCCGCAGCCGGGCGGGATCCAGCGTGAGGATGTCGCCCCGCAGCCGGGCCCCCGGGGCCGACGGCTGGTTGTAGAACACGAAGTCGCCGTCGCCGCCGACGCGGCCGCTGTCGTCGGTGACCAGCGCGCAGACGTCGAAGGGCCCGGGTACCCGGACGGTCAGGGCGCCGCCCGGGAGGGGCACATTGCCCCCGGGGACCAACTCGCTCATCCTGCCGCCCTGGTGTCGCCGCCGGCCCTCACGGCCGCCTCTCCCGGACAACGCCCGGCGGCGACGCCGGGTTCCCGCGGCCACCGCGGCGCACCACCCCCGGTCCCCTCAGGCCGACGCTCCGCCGCCCGCTGGAGTCAGTCCCTCGCGATAGGCGATCGCCACCGCCTCCGTACGGCTGGCAGCCCCCAGCTTGGCGAGGATGTTGGACACGTGGACGCTCGCCGTCTTGCCGCTGATGAACAACTCCTCGCCGATCTGCCGGTTGCTGCGGCCGAGGGCGAGCAGCCGCAGCACGTCCCGCTCGCGGGCCGTGAGGACCGCCGGCCCCTCCCGGCCGGACGCGCCGTCCGCGAGGCGGCCCCGCCGTATCAGGTCGTCCACCCGCTGCACCAGCGGCCCGGCACCCAGCCGTACCGCCGCTTCGCGGGCCGCGCGGGCCTCGACGGCGGCCTCCTCGCGCCGGTCGGCCGCCAACAGGCCCTCGGCCAGGCGCAGTCGGCAGCGCGCCCGTTCGTACACGTCACCGTGGTCGAACCCGGCCACCGCCCGCTCCCACGCCGTCACGTCCGGCTCACCGGCGGCACGCGCCCGCTCCGCCTCGGCACGGGCGAGCCAGGCGCGTCCCTCCGGGCCCTGCGGCACACCTGTCTGGCCCCGCTCGGCCGACACCCGCGCCAGGTCCAGGAGTTCGGTCGCGACGACCGTCCAGTGGCGGGCGGTGTCCTCGTCCCCGGCGCCCCGCGCCCGAACGGCCGCGTCGGCGACGGGCGCGAGGCCCAGCGCGCACAGCCGCACCGTCACGTCCGGACGGGTGCCGGCGTCGTCGGTGAGCGCCTCGACCGAGGACCGCACCTGCGCCACCGCCGCCTCGGCGTCGCCGCGCAGACCCGCCGCGTCGGTCAGCACGATGCCCGCGACGAGCGTCGCCATCCAGTCGAAGGGCCCCTCCAGCAGCGCCCGGGCCCGCTCGACGGCCCCCGCCTCACCGCGCGCCAGCGCGACGTACAGCGCGGGCCCGGTCGTGTACCCGCCGTCGGAGGGCAGTTCGGCCCGTTCCGCGGCAGCCGTCGCCACGCACTCGTCCCAGTGGCCCAGCGTGTGCAGCAGCAGCACCTGGAGGTACCGCATCTCCATGGGGTACGGCGACGACAGCAGTCCCGCCCGGCGGGCGCGCTCCAGGCCCTCGGCCAGCCACGGCAGGCACTCCTCCGGCTCGCCCGCCTCGTAGCAGCCGATGGCCAGGTTGAACAGGGCCCGCATCTCCACCGGGGCGTTGCCCGAGCGCCGGGCCAGCTCCCGGGCCTCCCTCAGCCGCTCCCGGCCCTCGGGAGAACGGCGGCCGTCCCCCTCCAGCAGGGCCAGCGAGATCAACAGGTCCGCCTGGGCGTCGGTCACCCTCAGTTCCTCGGCGACGCGCAGCGCCCGCCGGGCCACCAGCAGCGCGGTCCGCGACTCCCCGACGTGACGGGCCGCCAGGACGTGCGTGGCCGCCGCCCACACCCAGGTCGGCGAGGGCGGCTCGGCGGGGATCATCGCCAGCGCCTCGCTGCTGTAGCCGAACGCGGCCGTGAGACTGTCCACCCCCAGGAGGTTCCCGGCGAGCGTGTAACGCACCCGCGCGGCGAGTTCGGAGTCGGCGTCCTGGTCCACCCCGGCGAGCGCGGCCCGGGTCAGCGAGACCGCTCGGTGCGCCTCCCCGGCGTGGGCGGCCGCCGCCGAGGCGCGCAGCATCAGCGTGACCCGGCCCGTCCCCCCGGCCGACGGGCGGGCGGAGGCGTCCACCGCGTCCCACAGGTCCAGCACGGCCTCCAGATGGCGCAGCTCCTCCGCGGGCGCCCCCACCCGCTGGGCGTGGTCGGCGGCCTCCAGGGAGGCCGCGAGCGCCGCTGCCGGGTCATGGCTCTCGCGGTGGTGGTGGGCGCGCTCCGCGGCGGTCTCGGCCCGCTGCCCCCGGCCGGCCAGCAGCCGCGCGAACGCGCCGTGCAGCCGGGCCCGTTCACCCGGGAGGAGGTCCGCGTACACCGCCTCGCGGGCGAGGGCGTGCCGGAAGGCGTACGTGTCGCGGTCGCCGGGCACCAGCAGTTGCCGGCCGACGGCCTCGCGCAGCGCCGACTCCAGCTCGTCCTCCGGCAGCCCGACGGCGTCCCGCAGCAGGTCGTGCTCCACGCGCCGGCCGGCCACGGCCGCGGTGCGCAGCACCTGCTGGGCGGTGTCGGACAACTGCTCCACCCGGATCAGCAGCACGTCGACGAGCCCGCTGGGCACCCCGCCGGCCTCCGGGTCGGTCGCCGCGAGGAGTTCCTCCGCGTAGAAGGCGTTGCCCTCGGCACGCTCCACGATCCGGCGCACCGTGGCCTCCGGCAGCGGGCGGTCCTCCAACGCCCGCACCAGCCGGGCCACCTCGGCGTCCGCCAGTGGCCGCAGCTCCAGCCGCTCCACACCCGGCAGGCGCACCAGCTCGGCCAGCAGCGGGCGCAGCGGGTGCCGGCGGTGCAGGTCGTCGGCGCGGTAGGAGGCCAGCACCGCGAGCCGGTGGGCGGGCGCACCGCCCGAGGAGCGCTGCAGCACGCCCCGGCTGAGCAGGAACCTCAACAGGTCCCGGGAGGACTGGTCGGCCCAGTGCAGGTCCTCCAGCACCAGCAGGAGCGGCGCGATGTCCGCCAGGTCGGCGAGCAGGCCCGCCATCCCCTCGAACAGCCTCAGCCGCCCTCCCGCACCGGCGGACGGCGTCGAGGGGCCCTCCGCGTCGGGCGCGTCGTCCGCGCCGCCGCCGAGCAGCCGGTCCGCCACGGGATGCGCGGCGAGGACGGCCGCGAACCGCTCGTCCCCGGCGAGCGCGCCGAGGATCTCCGTGAACGGCAGGTAGGGCAGGCCGACGTCACCGAGGTCGACGCAGTGGCCGGTGAACACGGCCGCCCCGGAGCGCGCGGCCCGCGCGGCGGCCTCGTCCAGCACCCGTGTCTTGCCGACGCCGGCGTCACCGGCGAGCAGCACCGCGCGCGCCTCCCCGGGCCGGGCGCGCTCCAGCACGCCGGTGAGCCGGGCGACTTCCTCGTCCCGGCCGATGAACACAGTGGCGAACGCTGTCTGGGGCACGGCCCCATCCTGGCACGCGGCACCGACGACGCGGCCCGCCACCTGGGGTGCGGCCGTGACCCGGGCACGGGCCGGTGGTGCGGTGGGGTGTTCCCGGGGGGTGGGTCAGCGGTGCAGCGGCCGCGGCCCGGGGGCCGGCGGTGTGTCGGCCGTGCCCGTGGCGGGGGCCGGCGGTGTGTCGGCCGTGCCCGGGCGGGGGTCAGCGGTGCAGGGAGCGCGCCCAGTCCGCGGGCACCCGTCCCGCCGGGCCCGGCGCCGGCTGGTCCGCCGGCCGGCTGGCCGGCGGCGCGAGCTGCGGCCCCGACTCGTACAGCTCGTCGCCGTCGTAGTCCCAGAACCACTCCTCGCCCGGCTCGAAACTGCGCACCACCGGATGCCCGGTGGCCTTCCAGTGGGCGGTGGCGTGCTGGGCGGGGGAGGAGTCGCAGCAGCCGACATGACCGCAGGTCGCGCAGCGCCGCAGGTGGAACCACCAGCCGCCCGCCGCGTCGCACTCGACGCAGCCGGTGCCGCTGGGCGGGACGCTCGGGTCGATCGCGTGGACGTCGGTCATACGGGCTCCTCGACGGGATCGGTTTCCCCGGCGGACCCGGGGACGGTCAGCGGCAGGAGGACCTGGAAGCGGGTGTCGCCGGGCACGGACTCGGCCTGGAGGCTGCCGTGGTGCTTGTTGACGACGATCCGCCACGAGATGTCCAGCCCGAGGCCGGTGCCCTCGCCGACCGGCTTGGTGGTGAAGAAGGGGTCGAAGATGCGGCCCCGGACGTCCGGCGGAATGCCCGGACCGGTGTCGCGGAACTCCACCAGCAGCCGGTCGCCCTCCCGTGCCGTCCGCACGGTCAGGGTGCCCTCCCCGCCGGTGCCGCCCATCGCGTGGACGGCGTTGTCGACGAGGTTCGTCCACACTTGGTTGAGCTCCGCCGGATAGGCCGGCACGTCCGGCACCGTACGGTCGTAGTCCTTGACGACGCGGATGCGCTGCCCGATCTTCCCGGACAGCATCAGCAGGGTGCTGTCGAGGAGTTCGTGCACGTCGACGACCCGGAAGGGGGCGCGGTCGAGCTGCGAGTACTGCTTGGCGGCGTCGACGAGGTGCGAGATGCGGGTGGTGGAGTCGTCGATCTCGTCCATCAACAGCTCGGTCTCGACGGTGTAGTTGAGCCAGCCGACCGCCCCCGGCAGGATGTCCTCGTCGACGGCGGCCGCGACCCGCTCCAGCCAGTCCACGTCCAGCCCGGCCTGCACGAACGTCGGCGCGAGCCGCCAGCCCTCCTGGATGCCGTGGTCGTCGAGCCAGTCGGTCAGCTCGTCCTCGCGGTCGGACGCCTCGAGCGGGCTGAGCACCGGGGCCTTCGCGACCCGTTCGGCGGTGCGCTCCTGGATCTCGATGAGGTCCGCGAGAGCCTCCCGCGAGTAGGGGCCCTGCGCGATCACGGCGAGCTTGTGCCGCATCTTCGCCACCCGCTCCCGCAGCGTCGCCGTCGCCCGCACGGCCGCCGCCGCGGGGTTGTTCAGCTCGTGCGTGAGCCCCGCGGACAACGAGCCCAGCGCCAGCAGCCGTTCCCGCTGCCCGATGGCCCGCTGGGCGTTCTTCGAGCCGAAGAAGAGCCCCTCCAGCAGATGGGCGGCCATCGGGAACCACTCCCGCATGATGTCCGCGAACGACTGCGCGGGCAGCACGAAGAACCGCGTCGGCTCCGTCACCCGCATCGAGTTGGTGTACACCTGCGGCACCCGGTCGCCCAGGTAGGCCTGCATGGCACCCGAGTACACCCCGCGCTGGGAGGTCCGGCTGACCTCGACGTCGTCGCCGCCGACCCGGCGGTACAGCACCACCGTGCCCTCGATCATCACGTAGAAGCAGGTCGCCGGATCGCCCTCGGTGTACACCGGACCGGCGTCGAAGCGCTCCACCCGCCCCTCGGCGCACAGCCGTCCGAGCTGCTCGGGGGTGAGCTTCTCGAACAGGAACAGCGAGCTGATCTCGCCGGGGCTGCACGGCATCGGCTGTCCGCTCACGACTGCTCCAGGTACCGGTGGACGAGCATCACGGCCATGGCTCCCTCTCCGACGGCGGACGCGACCCTCTTGGCGGACTCGGCGCGGGCGTCGCCCGCCACGAACACACCGGGCACGTTGGTCTCCAGGTGGTACGGCGGCCGGTCCAGCTCCCAGCCGGCCGGCGGCCGCCCGTCCGGGGTGAGGTCGGGCCCGGCCAGGATGAACCCGCGCTCGTCGCGCAGCACGGTGTCGTCCAGCCAGTCGGTCAGCGGGGCCGCGCCGATGAACACGAACATCCACTGGGCGTCCACGCGTTCGCTCTCCCCGCTGACCACGTCCCGCAGCGTGAGCCGCTCCAGGCGCCCGTCGCCGTGCGCGGCCTCGACGACCGTGTGACAGCGCACCGAGATGTTGGGCGCCTCCTCGATCTGCTGGATCAGGTAGTGCGACATGGACGCCGACAGGTCAGCGCCGCGCACCAGCAGCGTCACGGACTTGGCGCCCCGCGCGAGGTACATCGCCGCCTGCCCGGCCGAGTTGGCGCCCCCGACGATGTACACGTCCTGCCCCTGGCAGGAGGCCGCCTCGGTGAGCGCGGACCCGTAGAACACCCCGCAGCCGGTCAGGTCCTCGCAGCCCGGCGCCCGCAACTGCCGGTACGACACGCCGGTCGCCAGGATCACGCTGTGCGCGGCGACCGCCGATCCGTCGGAGAACCGCACCACCCGCGCGGCCCCGTTGACCTCCAGCCCGGTCACCTCGCGCGCGGTGAGGATCTCCGCGCCGAACTTGGCGGCCTGGCGCCGGGCCCGGTCGGTGAGCTGCGCCCCGGACACGCCGTCGGGAAAGCCCAGGTAGTTCTCGATCCGCGAGCTCTGTCCGGCCTGCCCGCCGGTCGCCGACCGCTCCACGAGCACGGTGCGCAGCCCCTCCGACGCCCCGTACACGGCCGCGCCGAGCCCTGCCGGGCCGCCGCCGATCACCACAAGGTCGTAGAAGTCGGCCGTCGGTGTCGTCGCCAGCCCCACGCGGGCCGCGAGCTCGGGCGCGTCCGGCTCCACCAGTGGCTCCCCCTCCGGGGTGATCACCAACGGCAGCCGCTGCCCGTCCGCCCCGGCCGCGGCCAGCAGCCGCCGCCCCTCGGGCTCGTCGGCGGAGTACCAGCGGTAGGGCACCTGGTTGCGGGCCAGGAACTCCCGCACGTTCGAGGAGCGGGCCGACCAGCGGTGTCCGACCACCTTCGTGCTGGGCACGGGCCGGTGGTCGCTGGTGCGCCAGGCCGCCAGCAGGTCGTCGAGGACCGGGTAGAGCTTCTCCTCCGGCGGGTCCCACGGCTTGAGCAGGTAGTGGTCGAGGTCGACGACGTTGATCGCGTCGATCGCCGCGTTCGTGTCGGCGTACGCGGTCAGCAGCACCCGCCGCGCGCCCGGGTACACGTCCAGGGCCTGTTCGAGGAACTCGATGCCGTTCATCTTCGGCATGCGGTAGTCGGCGAGGATCACCGCCACCAGGTCCCCGCGCAGCTTCAGCTCGCGCAGCGCCTCCAGTGCGGACTCCCCGGACTCCGCGCGCACGATCCGGTACGCGGCGCCGTAGCGGCGCCGCAGGTCACGGGCGACGGCGCGGGAGACCCCCGGGTCGTCGTCCACGGTCAGGATGACGGTCCGCGCTGTCTCGGCGGCCTGTGCCATACGTCTCCCACCCCGAGTGGTCAGGACTCGCGGCACGGCGAAACCCCGCGCCGGCTGTGGCCATCGTATGGTCGATCCGCTCCGTGCGCCCCGGCGGGCGGAAGACGGTGCGCTCCCGGCACACCGCGGGGCGCGCACGGGCAAGGCGAGGGGCGTGCCGGCCCCGGTGGGCGCGCAGGACGTCGGACGCGTCGCCCTCGGGGTCGGCCGGCGTCCGCCCTTGTCCGCTCGCCGCGGCCCATGTCCGCGTGCCGGGCGCCCGGCGCCGGGAGCCGCTCACGTCCGCCTCCCGGACGTCCGGACGGACGTCCGGGAGGCGGACCGTTCCTGATCGTCCTGGGCTCCGGGGCGGGCGCGAGGAGCGGGCCGGGCAGCCGGTCCGGCGCCGACCGGATCCGTGTCTCGTCGGCCGCCTCGCCGGCCCCGGCCCGGCTCGGGGCCGCGGCCCACGGCGCCCCGGGGCGACCGGACCGGCCGCGTCGACGACGAGCCGCCCCCTGCCGAGGTCCTGTCGGGCCGGCTTGGTGAAGACTGGGGCCGACGCATCGGACACGACTGGGGAGGCAGCGGGAATGACGGGCCCGATCACGGCAGGGGTCGACGGGACGGACGAGAGCCTCGCGGCGCTCGCCTGGGCGGCCCGGGAGGCCGTCCGGCGGGACCTGGCGCTGCGGGTGGTGCACGCCTGGCGGCACCAGCCGGCCGCGGAGGCCGAGGGCGCCGACCGGGACACGCAGGAGCGGTGGGTGCGCGACGGCGTCGGGCGGGCCGTCGAGGAGGTCGCCGCCCGCCACCCGGGTCTGCCGGTGACCACCGACGTCGTGGAGGGCGACGAGGTCGAGACCCTGGCCGCCGCCGCGGCGCAGGCGGAGCTCCTCGTGCTGGGCTCGCGCGGACACGGCCCCCTGGTCGGGTTCCTGCTGGGCTCGGTGGGCCAGCAGGTGATCGCCGGGGCCACCCGCCCGGTCGTCCTGGTCCGCGCCGGAGCCAGACCCAGCGACGAGGTCGCCGGGCACGAGATCGTCGTCGGCCAGCACGGTGCCCCAGAGGACAGCGCACCCGCGCTGCGGTTCGCGTTCGAGACGGCCGCCGCCCGCGGCGCCACCGTCCGTGCCGTCCGCGCCTGGACCCTGCCGCCGGTGTTCTCCTACAGCCCCGCCTCGCTCAGGCTCCTCGACGAGGCGGGCGGCTTGGAGCCGTACGAGAAGAAGGCCCTCGCGGCGGCCCTGGAGCCGTGGCGCGAGCGCTTCCCGGACGTGCCGGTGGTGGAGCACGTCGAGATCGGCAGCGCCGGGCAGGTGCTGCTGTCGGTGTCCGGCCGGGCCCAGTTGATGGTCGTCGGCCGCCGCGCCCACCGCACGGCGGTCGGCGCCCGCATCGGCTCGGTGGCGCACGGGGTCCTGCACCACGCCGACTGCCCGGTCGCGGTGGTGCCGCACGCCTGACGTAGAGCTCCGAACAGAGGGAGGCCGATCAGCTCGCCCTTCTGTTCGGAGCTCTTATGGGTTCGTGCACTCTGCTCAGGAAGGCAGGTGCACGGACCCCTCACTCGGGCGTGGTCGGCTCCAGCGTCTCCCGCGCCTTGGGCAGGATCTTCGCGATGTAGTCCTCGACGGCCGTGTCGAGGCCGATGTCGTGCTGCGCCCGCTCCGACAGGTACCAGCGGTGTTCGAGGAGTTCGTGGTAGATCTCCGCCGGGTCCATCGAGCCGCGCAGCTCGACGGGCACCGCCCGCACGGTGGGCCGGAACATGTCGCGCACCCAGCGGTGCGCGAGGACCTCCGGGCGGGCGGCGAGGGGGTCGCCCGGCGCGTAGTCGTCCTGGGTGGCCATCCAGCTCTCCAGGTCGGTCAGCAGCCGTCTCGCCTGGTTCTCCTCGGTGTCCAGGCCGGTCAGGCGCAGCAACTGCCGCTGGTGGTGACCCGCGTCGACGACCTTCGGCACGAAGGTGACGGTGTCGCCGTTGGACGAGTGCTCGATCTGCATCTCGGCGACGTCGAAGCCGAGGTCGTTCAGACGGCGGATGCGGCGCTCGATGTAGTGGTACTTGCCGGCCGGGTACACCGAGGTGCGGGTCAGCTCCTTCCACAGCGCGCCGTAGCGGGCGCAGATCTCCGTGCCGAACTCGATGGGGTCCACCGAGGGGTGCAGCGCCCCCGAGGCCTCCAGGTCGAGCAGCTCGCCGCTGATGTTCACCCGGGCCAGGTCGAGGTCGTACTCGCGTTGCCCCGGGCTCAGCTGCGGGTGCAGGTCGCCGGTCTCGGCGTCGACGAGATAGGCGGCGTAGGCGCCCGCGTCCCGCCGGAACAGGGTGTTCGACAGCGAGCAGTCGCCCCAGGCGAACCCGGCCAGGTGCAGCCGCACCAGCAGCACAGCGAGGGCGTCCATCAGCCGGTGCATGGTGGCCGGCCGCATGGTCGTCTCGAACATCGACCGGTACGGCATCGAGCCGCCCAGGTGCCGGGTGACCAGCACCGACTCCAGCGGATCCGCGGCGTCGTCGGTGCGTCCGGTGACCACGGCCAGCGGGTCGACGGCCGGGATCCCCAGCCGGTCCAGGTCGCGCAGCAGCTCGTACTCGCGCAACGCCGGCCGCTCGGCGAGCTCCTTGACGGCGATCACCTCGTCGCCGGCCCGGGCGTAGCGCACCACGTGCCGGGAGATGCCGCGCGGCAGCGGCACGAGGACCTCGTCGGGCCACTGCTCCAGCGGCAGGTGCCAGGGCAGCTCCAGCAGGAGTGCCGGGTGCTCCGGGTTGGTGGCGCTGATCTGCAAAGCCATGGCCCGACCTTAGACGGCCCGCTCGCGTGCCCGGCGAGCCGCCTCCCGTACGGGGCCGCGGTGCACCGGCCCGTGCCCGGGCAGCAGCACGTCCGCCTCCAGCGCCTCTATCAGGTCCAGGGAGGCCACGGCGCGGGCGCGCTCGTGGTGGAACATGTCGGGCAGGAGCTGCGGACCGTCGACGCGGGAGGTCGCGTGACCGCTGACCAGGGCGTCGCCCGAGACGACGGCCCCGGCGTGCGGGAGGTGGAAGACGGTGTGGCCGTCGGTGTGACCGGGGGTGTGCACGGGCACGGGCCGGCCGGGCAGGTCCAACGGGCCGTCGGCGACCGGGAAGGCCTCGGGCGCGGTGACCGGGTGCTGTTCCGTGCCGCCCGAGCGCAGGGCGTGCACCATCCAGGGCAGGACACCGGGTCGCCAGGCGTTGCGCAGCACCTCGCCGACCGACACCTGCTGGAGGAACTCCCGCCGCGCGTGGGGGACCTCGGCCTCGTGGAGGAGGACGGGGATGCCGTAGGCGGCGCGCAGGTGCTCGGCGGAGCCCAGGTGGTCGTTGTGGGCGTGGGTGATCAGGACGGCCGTCACGGCCTGCGGCGAAGCGCCCACCGCGGCCAGGGAGTCCAGGAGCTGGCGCCGGTCGGCCGGGTAGCCGGTGTCGATGAGGGTGACGGCGTCGCCCTCGGTGAGGATCACCCAGTTGGTGTTGCTGCCGTGCACCAGGTGGATGCCGTCCGCCACTTGCCGTACGTCTGCCCGCATGTCCGTCCCGTGGGGGTGAGGTCGTGCCCGACGGGGGACAGCAAAGCAGATCACCGGCCGGGTGCCGACGGCGGGGCGGTGTGCCGGCCGGGCGGCCGGGACCCGGCACACCGGCAGCTCGCGCGGCGGGTGTTCAGCCGGTGACCGTCACGGCCACGATGATCACGGCGAGGAGGGCGTCCAGCACCAGGCACAGCTCCGCGAACGGGCGCACGACCACCTTGTCGATGCGGTAGTGGTGGGCGTCCCAGAGCGCGTGGCCGAACAGCCCGGCCGCCACCAGGTACGCGCCCGCGTCACCGCCGGCGCCCAGGGCGAGCGCGGCCGCGCCGCCGAAGGCGAGCAGCGCGGCCACCTGCAACGGCGCCAGGCCGCCCGCGGCGCGCAGTGCGGCGGGCCGCAGGGCGTACCCGAGCAACGGCAGGGCCAGGGCGAGCACGACCCAGGTCGGGTCGACGGCGCCGCCGCCGACCAGCTCGGTCGCGAAGATCACGACGAAGGACCCGAGGAAGAGCGCCCACGCCGTGGAGGGCCGGCCGAGCACGGCGGCGCCGAAGTAGACGAGCGCGGAGGCGGCCAGGGCGGGGGCGAGGTCGACGCCGTCGGACATGTCGAACGCGATCAGCAGGGTCAGCCCGGCCGCCGCCCAGGCGGGCCAGTGGCGCAGGACGGCTGAGCGGGGGCCGGGGGACGTGACGTGCTGCGGTTGAGGCGTCATGAACCTCAACGTACATACCCCCGAGGGGTATGTAAACGCGGAATGCCGCCCCTCTCTTGTGTCCCTGGCCTCCCAGCCCCTCGGGCCTCGCCGCCCGCCCCCGGGCCGACCTTCAGCGATCTGCTGCACACCCCGGGTCGGCCCTTCGGGCTTCACCGCCCGCCCGGACCGCCCCTGCGGTTCTGCTGCCCACCGAGGGCCGGCTCTTCGGTTCCTGCTGTCCGCCCCGGGCCGGCTCTTCGGGCTCTGCTGCATGCCCCGGACCGCCGCTGCGGTTTCGGCTGCCCGCCCCGAGCCGGGGCCGGGTTCTCCTGTGCACCCGGACCGTTCTCGGGTCTACTGCACGCCGCGGGGGCGGAACTGGATGCTGATCCGCGGGCCCGTGGCGCGGGTCGACTTGGGGATGCAGTGCTCCCAGGCCCGCTGGCAGGAGCCGCCCATCACGATCAGGTCGCCGTGTCCGAGCGGGCGGCGCACGGTCTCGCCTCCGCCGTGCGCCGGACGCAGGAGCAGGTCGCGCGGGGAGCCCACGGAGACGATCGCCACCATCGTGTCCTCGCGGGCGCCCCGGCCGATCCGGTCACCGTGCCAGGCCACGCTGTCGCGGCCGTCGCGGTAGTGGCACAGGCCGGCGGTGACGAAGGGCTCGCCCAGTTCCTCCGCGTAGTGCGCGCTGAGGGCGTCACGCGCCTCGTCGAGCACCGGATGGGGCAGCGTGCGGTCCGGGCCGTAGAAGGCGAGCAGCCGGGGGACGTCCACCATGTGGTCGTACATCTGCCGGCGCTCCGCCCGCCAGGGAACCTCCGCCGCCAGATGCTCGAACAAGGCGTCCGAGCCGGTCAGCCAGCCGGGCAGCACGTCGATCCAGGCGCCCGAGCCGAGCACGGTCCGGCGCATCCCGTCGAGGGGGCCGAGCCGCAGTTCGTCGGTCTGGTCGAACAGGGAGCCCTGGAGGTGCCTGGTCATGGCACTCAGCCTACTCTCATTCGAAAATTTGTTCCCTCAAGATCGGCCACGCCGAGCGCCTGTCGCTTTGCATACATTCATGTATTCGATACATTCATGTATCGAACGGAGGTCGGTATGGGCGCGGCACGGGAGAGCAGCGGGCGCGTCACCAGACGGCGCGTCCGCACGCGGGCCAACCTGCTCGACGCCGCCTTCGCGGTGTTCGCCGCGAAGGGGTTCGGCCGGGTCTCCATCGAGGAGGTCTGCGAGGCCGCCGGCTACAGCCGGGGCGCCTTCTACTCCAACTTCGCAAGCCTGGACGAACTGTTCTTCGCGCTCTACCGGCAGCGCGCGGACCTGATCGCCCGGCAGGTCGCCGATGCGCTCGCCGGGGACGGGCCGGATCTCGACGTCCCCGCCTCCGTGGACCGCGTCGCCGACGTGCTCCTGCTCGACCTGAACTGGCTGCTGGTCAAGACGGACTTCCTGGTGCACGCCGCCCGCGACCCGGCCGTGGCGCAGACCCTGCTCGAACACCGGGCCAGACTGCGCGGGGCCATCGCCGACCGGCTCGCCCGGGCCCGCGGCCACACCTCTCTGCCCGCCGTCCTCGGCGACGCCGACTCCGCGGCCCACGCGGTGGTCGCCGCGTACGACGGAGTCACCACCCAGCTGTTGCTCGACAAGGACGTGGACGGCGCCCGCGCCTGGCTCAAGCAGCTGCTCACCGCACTGCTGACCGACGGCGGCGGCACCCCCGCATGAGAAGCACCCGCATGAGAAGCACCCGCAGGAGAAAGGGAACGGACGGCATGGACGCGGACGTCATCGTCGTCGGAGCGGGCCTCGCCGGCCTGGTCGCGGCGCACGAACTCACCAGCAGGGGCAGACGGGTCGCCCTTGTCGACCAGGAGAACGCCGCCAACCTCGGCGGCCAGGCGTTCTGGTCGTTCGGCGGGCTCTTCCTCGTCGACTCGCCCGAGCAGCGGCGCCTCGGCATCAAGGACTCCCTCGACCTCGCCTGGAGCGACTGGCAGGGCAGCGCACAGTTCGACCGCACCGACGACGAGGACTCCTGGGCGGTGCGCTGGGCGCGCGCCTACGTGGAGTGGGCGGCGGGGGAGAAGCGCTCCTGGCTCACCGGGCACGGCATCTCCTTCGTACCGACCGTGGGCTGGGCCGAGCGCGGCGACCTGCGCGCCGACGGACACGGCAACTCCGTCCCCCGCTTCCACGTCGCCTGGGGCACAGGCACCGGTGTCGTCGAACCGTTCGCGCGGTACGCCCGGCAGGCCGCCAAGGACGGGCTGCTGACCTTCCACCACCGCCACCGCGTCGACGGACTCGTCCTGCGGGACGGCGCCGCGCGCGGGGTGCGCGGTACGGTCCTCGCCCCCGACGACTCCCCGCGCGGTGTCGCCACCAACCGCGACCCGATCGGCGACTTCGAACTGACCGCCCGGGCGGTGATCGTCACCAGCGGAGGCATCGGCGCCGACCACGACATCGTCCGCCGCTACTGGCCGGAGCGGCTCGGCACGCCCCCGGCCCGGATGGTCACCGGCGTCCCCGCCTACGTCGACGGCCGCATGCTCGACATCAGCGCCCAGGCCGGCGTCCGCCTGGTCAACCGCGACCGCATGTGGCACTACACCGAGGGCGTCCAGAACTGGGACTCCGTCTGGCCCGGCCACGGCATCCGCATCCTGCCCGGCCCGTCCTCGATGTGGTTCGACGCCCTCGGCCGCCGCCTGCCCGACCCCTGCCTGCCGGGCTACGACACCCTCGGCACGCTCCGGCACCTGCGCACCACCGAGGACATCGCCGGACACGACCACTCCTGGTTCGTCCTCACCCGCAGGATCGTCGAGAAGGAGTTCGCGCTCTCCGGCTCCGAGCAGAACCCCGACATCACCGCCAAGGACCGCAAGGCCGTCCTGCGCGACCGGCTGCTCGGCAAGGGAGCCCCGGCACCGGTGCAGGCGTTCCTGGACAAGGGCGCCGACTTCGTCGTCGCCGACACCCTCGACCGGCTCGTCGACAAGATGAACGCCCTGACCGACGAGCCGCTGCTCGACGCGGACACCCTGCGCCGCCAGATCCGCGCCCGCGACCTGCAGATCGCCAACCCGTACGCCAAGGACGCGCAGGTCCAGGGCATCCGCAACGCCCGCCGCTACATCGGCGACCGCCTCGGCCGGGTCGCCACCCCGCACCGCATCCTCGACCCCCAGGCCGGGCCGTTGATCGCCGTCAAACTGCACGTCCTCACCCGCAAGACCCTCGGCGGCATCCAGACCGACCTCGACTCGCGCGCCCTGGGCGCCGACGGCACCCCCGTCGAAGGCCTGTACGCGGCGGGCGAGGTGGCCGGCTTCGGCGGCGGCGGCGTCCACGGCTACAACGCCCTCGAGGGCACCTTCCTCGGCGGCTGCCTCTTCTCCGGGCGCGCGGCGGGACGGGCGGCGGCGCGACAGACCGGCTGATCCTCAGCCCAGGAGCCGGAGCAGCACCTGCGCGTGACTGCGCTCCGGCTCCTTCGCCGCCGTCAGCAGCGTCACCGGCCCCTCGCGGGCCGTGGCGCGCACCCGCTCCATGAGTTCGGCCGCCTCCGGCGCGGCGAGCTCCGCCTCGTACCGGCCGGCGAAGTCCTCGAACCCGCCCTCCCCCGCGTGGTACCAGCGGCGCAGCTCGGTGGAGGGCGTGAGGGCCTTCGGCCACTCGTCGACCCGCGCCGCGTCCTTGGACAGGCCACGCGGCCACAGCCGGTCGACCAGGACGCGCACGCCGTCCCCGGGCTCGGGCGGATCGTAGACGCGGCGCACGCGGACACTCATGGGCGGCCTCTCCACGGGGCGGTCGGTCGAGCCGAGCCTAAGGGGCCCTTGCACTGTTCCCGCCTGGGCCGCGCCGCGCGGCGCGGCCTGAACGAGGGTGATCCCCGACGCCCGTCGCCCGGCCTGAGGACGTTTCATCACACGCCACCCTCCGAGGAGCGCACGTGACACACCTCCGCAGACGCCCCGCCCGCCCCGTGGCCGTGCCCGTCGCCGTCGTCGCGCTGCCCACCGCGGCCGACCCGGCCCCGGCCGCCGGCCCGGCGGGCGCCCCCGGCGTCGGCGACCCCTGCTCCCCGCCCGTCGGCAACGGCGGCTACCCCGTCGACCACTACGACCTGACCCTGCGTCACGACCCCGCGAGGCGCCACCTCGGCGGACGGGCCGTCCTCACCGCCCGCGCCACCGGCGACCTCGGCCGCTTCGACCTTCCGCGTGACCGTCGTGTCTGCGCGCCTGGGCGACCGGGCACCGCCACGGCACCACCGCGAAATTCGAACGTCTGGCGGAGCGGGTGTCGGGGAAAGAGCTCGGCGGGCTGTCCCGGACCCGGCCGCACACCCCGGGGAAAGCCGAACACGCCCGCGAAGCTCACCAGTTCCTCACACCACCCGGCCAGAGTCGACTCATGATCAAGCACCACACACGCGCCGCGCTGCTCGCCGCGTCCCTCCTGCTCACCGGATGCGGGGCGGGCGCGGCGGCCTCACCCGACCACCAGGACGGCGCCGCGCCGTCCGGCCCCGCGTCCTCCGCGCCGCCGATCGCCCCCGCGCCGCAGGTGTCCGCGCACACGGCGCCGCGCGACATACCGGGCCTCGGCCCGAAGACGCGGGCCGCCCTGCCGCCCGGGACGCGCCAGGTGGTCGTGGTGACCGGACGCGGACGTGACTCCCCGCTCTCCGAGGTCGTGCTGTACCGGCGCACCGGGGCCGGCTGGCAGCCCGGTCCCGCCTGGCCCGCCCACAACGCCCTCCGCGGCTGGACCGACCACCACACGCTCGGCGACCTGCGCTCGCCCGTCGGCGTCTTCGGCCTCACCGACGCGGGCGGCCGGCTGCGCGACCCCGGCACCCGGCTGCCCTACGACCGCTCCGACGTCTTCACCGTGGGCGGCACCGGCTTCGAGGGCGAGCCGCTGGCCGGGTCCTTCGACTACGTCGTCGCCATCGACTACAACCGCGAGCCGGGTACCTCACCGCTCGACTGGACCCGCCCGCTGGGCGCGCGGCGCGGCGGCGGCATCTGGTTCCACGTCGACCACGGCGGCCCGACCCAGGGTTGTGTCAGCATCTCCGAACAGCACATGAGGGAACTGCTGCGCGCGCTCGACCCCGCCCTCCGCCCGGTCGTCGCCATGGGCGACCGCGCCGCCCTGGCCCGCTGACCGGACCGCCGGCCGGACGCCGACCCGACAGCACCGACCCGGCAACGACCGAACAACCCCGACCGAACAACCCCGACCGTCCGCCGCCCGGATCCGCCGCCGACATCCGCCGCCCGGACCCGCCGACCGCTGAGGAGCCGCCCGCGTGTGCGCACACGTACTGGTCGCCGAGGACGACGCGATGCAGGCCGAACTCATCCGCCGCTCCCTGCTCGCAGAGGGCCACACCGCCACCGTCGTGCACGACGGCTCCGCCGCGCTGGACGCGGTCCGGCGCGACCGGCCGGACCTCGTGGTGCTCGACCTGATGCTGCCCGTCATCGACGGCTTCGGCGTCTGCCGGGTGCTGCGCCGGGACGACGACGTCCCCGTGCTGATGCTGACCGCCCGCGCCGCCGAGGACGACGTGCTGCTCGGCCTGGAACTGGGCGCCGACGACTACATGACCAAGCCGTACAGCCCGCGCGAGCTGATGGCCCGCATCCGCACCGTCCTGCGGCGCAGCGGACGGGCCGGCGGCGAGCGACGGGAGGATCCCGTCGTACGGGCCGCGGGGATAGCCGTCGATCCGGAGCGGCACGAGGTTCGCTGCGACGGGGCGGCCGTGGAGTGCACGCCCGCCGAGTTCCAGATCCTGCTCGCCATGGCCGGTGAGCCCGAACGGGTCTTCACCCGCCGCCAGTTGCTGCACTGCACCCGGGGCTTCGACCGCTCCTCCACCGAACGGGCCGTCGACGTGCACATCATGAACCTGCGCCGCAAGATCGAGCCCGACCCGCGCAGCCCCGTACGGCTGCTGACCGTCTACGGCGTCGGCTACAAACTCAGCGGCGGCCGCCCGTGACCGGCACCCCGACCCGCGTCCGCATACCCCTGCGCAAGCGTCTGCTGGTGCGGCTGCTCATCGCCTCCGCGCTGATCGCCGTGTGCTCGGTGGCCGCGACGGCGTGGCTGGCGGTGGCGACCACCACCCGCGCCCTGCGCGAGGAACAGGGCCAGGCCCTCGCCGACGACATGGACATCCTCGCGCAGCTCAGCGGCTACGCGGCCACGCACCCCGACTGGACCGGTGTCCGGGCCACCGTGCGCGCCCTGTCCGAGCGGACCGGCCGGCGCATCGCCCTGACCACCGCCGACCGCACCCTCCTCGCCGACTCCGCGCCGCGCGGCACCTCCCTGCCCCCGCGAGCCGCCGCCACCGTCGACCCCCTGCGCACCGACACCTCCAGCGAGCCCGGCGCCCAGCTCGCCGGCACCGACCCGCGGGTGGTCGGGCCCTACCGGCTCACGGCGGCGGAGCGCACCCGACTGGACGCCCTGGCCCGCAAACGGCAGCTCTGCTTCGCCCGCAACGGCATCGACACGACGATCGCCCGCACGCCGGCCGGCCGCCCCGTCCTGCGCCATGCCGACGGGACCGACCAGGGCGTCGAGCCCGACCACGTGCCCGAGCCCTGTGCCGACGGGCTGCTCCACACCCCGGTCCCCACGGAGGAGAAGGCGCTGACCGCGCTCCGGCAGAGCGCGCGGCCCTGTCTGTCGCGGGCGGGCCTGCACCCCGACACACCACTGGCCCTCGGCGGCCTCCACGGCGTCGACACGCGCGACGCGACACCCATGGCCGAGTTCCTCGTCAAGGACGACAAGAGTGCGCGCGCCGCCCGTACCTGCCTCGACGAGGCCCGCCTCGCCCAGCTCGCCCCGTACGTCGCCCCCGTCGCGGAACTGTTCCTGGGCGGCGGGGGCAGTGCGGCGGTGCCCCGCTGGGACCTCTCCCCGGCCAACAAGGCGAAGGTCGTGGGCGCGGCCGGGCTGGTGCTCGCCGTCACCGTCGCCGTGACCGCGGTCGTCGCCACCCGCCTGGTGCGGCCCCTGCGCGCCCTCACCGCCGCCGCCCAGCAGCCCCCCGACCGGCATGTGCGGGTCCCCGTCACCACCCGGGACGAGACCGGGATCCTCGCCGAGGCCTTCAACGACCTCGCCGAGCGGCGTGAGCGGCTGCAGGCCCAGCGCAAGGCACTGGTCGCCGACGTCGCACACGAACTGCGCAGCCCGCTCACCAACATCCGGGGCTGGCTGGAGGTCACCCGCGACGGTCTCGTCGAGCCCGACACCGAACTGCTCTCCGCCCTGCACGAGGAGGCCGTCCTCCTCCAGCGCGTCATCGACGACCTGAGCGACCTCGCCGCCGCCGACGCCGGGACGCTGCGCCTGCACCGCGAACCCGTGTCCGCCGACGAACTCCTCGCCCAGGTGGCCGCGGCCCACCGCGTCGCCGCCGACACGGCCGGCGTCGCCCTGCGCACCCGGACCGAGGGCGCCCCCTGGCTGGACGCCGACCCGGTGCGGCTGCGGCAGGCCCTCGGCAACCTCGTCACCAACGCGGTCCGCCACACCCCGCCCGCGGGCACGGTCACCCTGACCGCGCGGCGCGAGGGGGAGCAGGTCGTCCTGGCCGTCGCGGACACCGGAACCGGCATCGAACCGGAGGACCTGCCGCACGTCTTCGAACGGTTCTGGCGTGCGGAGAAGTCCCGCAGCCGCCGCACCGGCGGCAGCGGACTCGGCCTGCCCATCGTCCGTCACCTGACGGCCGCCCACGGCGGCACGGCCCGAGCCGTGAGCGATCCGGGCAAGGGAAGCGAGTTCACCCTGCGGCTGCCCGCCACCGCGGAACCCCGCGAGGGCTGAGCCTGCCGCACGGGGACGGCCGGACGGGGCGTCCCGCAGGGCCCGCGTGACGCCCGGGACCGAAGGGGCAGGTTCCGTCGCGGTCCGGCGGGTACCCCGGTGACCTGACGACGAAGAGGGAGGTCATGCCATGCGTCCGTGGGACTGGGACGACCTGCCGGTCACGCTGTCCCTGAGTGAACTGGCCGACCTGGTCGAGCGGCGCCGAGGTCTGTTCGTCCGCTGGTCCCGCGGTCCCGGGACGGACCTCGGCGCGCTCTCCAGCACCGACGACCTCACCGGCGTCGCGCTGCCCGGCCTGTCCGCCAACCCCCTCGACGTGGAGGGCTGGTGGGAGGACCGCTCGCGCACCCTGTGGGTCGCCCGGCGGCTCTACGACTACGCCCACCTGCCGCACGAGAAGGGCCCCGGCGTCCGCCCCTGGGTCCTCACGGGCCGGGAGACGGGCCGGGGCCCGGACAACGAACCGCTCGTCGTCGACGTGCGGCCGCTGTCCTGGATCGACCCCCGGGTGATCGAGGAGGCCCGCACCGAGGTGGCCCGGCAGGAGGCCCGTTGGGGGCCGCTGCGCCGGACGGGCCGGTGAGGGCCGACCGGTCCGGGCCGGCCCCCACCCGGGTCAGGAACTGCGGCGGGCCGCCTTGATGCGGCGCTTGAGCGCCCGCCGTTCGGTCTCGCTCGTCCCGCCCCACACCCCGAGGGCCTGATCGGTCTCCATCGCCCAGTCCAGACACGGCTCCCGCACCGGGCAGCGTCGGCAGACCGACTTCGCCTGTTCCGTCTGCAGCAGCGCCGGCCCCGAGGAGCCGATCGGGAAGAAGAGTTCCGGGTCCTCTTGGCGGCACGCGGCACGCTGTCGCCAGTCGTCCATCGAAGTCACCTGCGATCCGAGTCGTATGTGCTCTTCCGGATGAGTTGCTCCCGGTCGGGTCACCGGAGAGACGGGAGTGAAACCGCCCCGGACGGGACGAAGGCCGCTTCACTGCTCCCGGGCGCCCCACGGCGAGCCGTACTCCGTCAGCAGGTCCGGGAACGGGCGGGCCGGGAACGCCTCGGGACCGGGCACGCCCGCGCTGGTCCAGGTGCGCAGTCCGATGGCGTGCGGTCGGCCCGCCAAGTGGTCGACGACGAGTGGCCCATGGCCGAGTACGGCAGCCAGGCCGTGGTGTGGCAGACGGCGGTCAACCCGGTCGCGGCGCTCGAGCTGCCCGCCACCGGCGCGACCAGACCCTGGCCTTCGCCGCCCTGGACGCGGCCTCCCCCGCCCTCCCGCAGGCCGCGCAGCGCGCCGACGACGCCGTGTGGCGCTCCACCTACGCCCGGCTGCCCGCCACCACCCATTCCGGGATCGCCGAGGCGGCGCCGCTGCTGTCGGCGCGGATGGTCACCAGTGCCTGTCCGACGGCTCTGGAGATGCTGCTGGACAGCGCGGCCGCCCGGCGGGCCGTCCTGCACGCGCGCTGACGGTTCACCAGGCGCGCAGGGTCCCCGCAGCCGTCCGTGCCACGGCCGCCGCCACCGCGGCCAGCGCCGGCGAGTCGAGCCTCCACTGCTGCCAGTACAGCGGGACGTCCAAGGGGCGCCGCGGGGCCAGTGGGATCAGACGTCCGTCCGCCAGCAGCGCCTCGGCCTGCACCTCGGGCACCATTCCCCAGCCGAGCCCGGCCGTGACCGCGTCCAGGAACCCCTCCGACGTCGGCACGGCGTGCCGGACGGGCCCCGCGCCGGTGTCGTCGCGCCGCAGCCCGCGCACGAAGGCGTCCTGGAGGTCGTCGCTGCGGTCGAAGACCACCGTGGGGGCCCGGGTCAGCGTCTCGGAGAGCGGACCGCCGTCCAGGTGGCGGGCGGCGAACCCGGGGCTGGCCGCTGCGACGTACCGCATCAGGCCGAGGGGGCGCACCGAGCACCCGGTCACGGCGTCGGGCGAGGAGGTGACGGCCGCCATCACCCGCCCCTCCCGGAGCAGCTCCGCCGTGCGGGTCTCGTCCTCGCGGTGCAGTTCGAAGAGCAGCTGAGGCTCCTGCGGGACGCGGGTCAGGGCCGGCAGGAACCAGGTGGCGAGCGAGTCCGCGTTGACCGCGACGGTCACGCGCGTCGGCTCGTCGGCGCCGCTCATGCCCAGCTCGGACCGCGTGTCGCGTTCCAACCGGGCCAGTTGCCGGGCGAACCGCACGACGATCTCCCCGGACTCCGTGGGCCGCACCGGCTTGGTGCGCAGCAGCAGGACCCGTCCGGTGCGCTGCTCCAGTGCCTTCACCCGCTGGCTGACCGCCGACGGCGTCACGTGCAGGGCGGCCGCCGCCGCGTCGAAGGTTCCCTCGTCGACGACCGCGAGCAGCGTCCGGACCTGGTCGAGGGGGAGATCTTTCATCACGACAGCTAATGATACGTAAGAATCTTTAGCTGTACGTCCAGTGATCGGCTCCCTAGGTTGGACGGCATGTCCAACGCTCTCGCCGCCGCGGCCGCCGGATTCGGCACCGGCCTGTCGCTCATCGTCGCCATCGGGGCCCAGAACGCCTTCGTCCTGCGTCAGGGGATCCGACGGGACGCCGTCCTCGCCGTCGTCGGCATCTGCGCCCTGTCCGACGTCGCCCTCATCGCCCTCGGGGTGGGCGGGGTGGGGGCGCTCGTGGTGGCGTGGCCGGGAGCGCTGACCGCGGTCGGCTGGATCGGGGGCGCCTTCCTGCTCGGCTACGGCGCCCTCGCCGCCCGCCGGGTCCTGCGGCCCGCACGGGAGGCGCTGCGCGCGGACGGCGAGGCGGCGGGCTCACGACGGCGGGCCGTGCTCACCTGTTTGGCGCTGACCTGGCTCAACCCGCACGTCTACCTCGACACCGTCTTCCTGCTCGGCTCCGTCGCCGCCGACCGGGGCCCGCTGCGCTGGACCTTCGGTCTCGGAGCCGCGCTGGCCAGCCTGTGCTGGTTCGCGGCGCTGGGCTTCGGCGCCCGCTTCCTCGGCCGGTTCCTGACCCGGCCGGCCGCCTGGCGCGTCCTGGACGGCCTGGTCGCCGCCACGATGCTCGTCCTCGGCGGGCTGCTCGTCGCGGGAGCCTGAGAGCGGCCCTCGCGCCCGCCGGCCTTCGTGCCCGGCCTTCGTGTCCGCAGCTTCGTGTCCGCCGGTCCCCGCGCCCGCGACCGTCGCGCCCCGGCCCTCGCGTCCGAACCCTTCGCGTCCGCGGCACGTGTCCAAAGCTGCCGTGTCCGAAGTGTGAGATCACTTGTCCGCAGGGGCCGCGAAACCACGGAAGGTACTGCGATAGTGACCCCCGGACACGAAAGATGTAACGAGCAACCAGGAAGCCCGTGGACACCGGCGAGAGCAGTACCGCACCCGAGGCCGACGCGGATCCGAGCCCGCCCGGGCGGTCCCGGCGCGGCTGGCGCCGCTGGGCGATGGACACCCGCCCGCTGCGCCGGCCCGCCTACCGCCGCCTGTGGTCGTCGACGGTCGTCACGGCCGTCGGAAGCCAGCTCACGGCGGTCGCCGTCCCCAAGCAGGTCTACGACATCACCGGCTCCTCGGCCTGGGTCGGTTACGCGAGCCTCGCCGGACTGCTGCCCATGGTGGCCTTCGCGCTGTGGGGCGGCGCGGTCGCCGACACCGTGGACCGGCGCAGACTGCTGTTGATCACCAACAGCGGTATCGCCGTCACCTCGGTGCTGTTCTGGATCCAGGCCGCCGCCGGGCTGGACTCGGTGGCCGTGCTGATGGTGCTGCTCGCCGCCCAGCAGGCCTTCTTCGGTCTGAACGCGCCCGCCCGCAACGCCTCCGTCGCCCGCCTCGTCCCCGCGGAGGAACTGGCGGCGGCCGGCGCCCTCGGCTCGACGGTCATGCAGACCGGTCTGGTCGCCGGACCGCTGCTGGCGGGTGTGCTGATCCCGGTCGTCGGCCTGCCCGAGCTGTACCTCATCGACGCCCTCGCGCTGTGCGTGACGCTGTGGGCCGTCGTCCGCCTGCCTCCGCTGCCGCCGCCGGCCGGCACCGGCGCCCGGCGCGCCGGGGTACGGCAGATCGCAGAGGGCTTCCGGTACGTCGCCGGGCACAAGGTGCTGCTGCTGTCCCTGGTCGCCGACGTCATCGCCATGGTCCTCGGCATGCCCCGGGCGCTCTTCCCCCAGCTCGCCGCCGAGACCTACGCCCCCTACGGCGAGGGGTTCGCCCTCGGCCTGCTGTTCGCGGCGATCCCCATCGGCGCGGTGCTGGGCGGCCTGTTCTCCGGCACGTTCTCCCGGGTCCGCCGGCACGGCTGGATGGTCGTCGGCGGGGTCGTCGCCTGGGGCGTGGCGATCGCGGGCTTCGGGCTGAGCACCGGTCTCTGGCCGGCCGTGGTCTTCCTCGCGGCCGCCGGCGTGGCCGACATGGTCTCCATGGTCTTCCGCGGGGCGATCCTGCTCTCCGCCGCCACCGACGAGATGCGCGGCCGTATGCAGGGCCTCTTCACGGTCGTCGTGGCCGGCGGTCCCCGTCTGGCAGACGCCCTCCACGGCACCGCGGGCGCCGCCTTCGGCCCCCGCGCGGCGGTCGCGGGCGGCGGCCTCCTGGTCGTCGGGGCGATGCTGGTGCTGACGGCGGGGGCGCCGGCGCTGCGGCGGTACCGGGTGTGACGGAACCTGCGGCGGGCCCGCGGGGGCCGGAGGTGATCACTCGTGCGCCACCCCCGCCGGACCGGCGTGCCGTGTCCCGGCAGCCGGCGACGGCGCGGCACGGGCGCGTACCACCCCGGCGTCGCGGCATGACCCGGACGACAGGCCTCAGGAGTCCTTGCACTGTGCCCGCCCGGGCCGCGCGGCCCGGTACAGCACCCCGCCGCGTTGCCGGAAAGCCCTGCCGGCTCCGCGACAAGGGCTCTCCGGTGCCTTGCGATGCACGGCACCGGACCACGCCGCCCTGATCAGGCATTCATCGTGCAAGGACCCCCTAGGGGGTGTTTCGAAAGTCCTGTGCGGTGCCCGCGGTGTCCGGTGCGTGCTCTCGGCGTGCCGGACGAAAGCGCTCGTACTGGATGTACTCGGGCTTTCGGCCGGTGCGGCGAGAGGGCGTGCCGGGCGCCGTGGGTGCTGTGCGGGACTTTCAAAACCCCCCTAGAACACCCCCCGCCGCTTCCCGCCGTACTGCTCCATCAGCCTGCCTCGGGTCATCTCCAGCCGGTGGGCGAGGATCTCGGCCACGATGCGGACCAGGGTGAGTCCCAGCGCCGGGTCCTCCTCGCAGAGTTTGAGCACCGGCCGCGCCTCGAACTCGTAGGAGCGCACCGGGCTGAAGGCCTCCGCGCCGAAGTCCCACCGGTACGGCGGGAACAGCCAGGACCAGCCGAGCAGGTCGCCGGCGCCGAGGGTGGCGACGGTGACCCGCTGAACCGTGGTGACCTGCTGGGTGAGGGAGACCGCGCCGGAGCGGATCACCCAGAACCGGTCGGCCGTCCCGCCGGCCTCGAAGATCCGGGTGTCCTCCGGGAAGGACACCTCCCGGCCGAGGGCCATCAGGCGCTGGCGCTGGGGCGGGGGGAGGGCGGTCAGCAGTTTCGTCGCTCTGGTCATGGCGCGGGGCTCCTCGCCGGCGATGGGTCCGGGGTTTTCCCTATGCCCATTTCAGCCGCTGCCGACCGCCCGGGCACCTCGGCGGACGGGACTTCCCGACGACGGCATGAGAAAGCCCTGGCTGGACGGGGGAAACCAGCCAGGGCCGCTCAGGTGGTGCGCGGGGGAGTAGGCTCCACCCCGCCACCACGTATGAATGAATCGTAAACCATTTTGGGGTGTCCGGTGTAGCCAAAACCCGGTCACGTGACCTGTTTCACTCCGAGGCAGGCCCTGGGACACGCCCTGGGAACGCCCGACTCATGCTCGGGCCCGGCCGTTTCGGGGCGCGGGAGCGCCTCCGGTTCACTCCGCGTCCCGCTGCACGACCCTGATCGTCTCGAACTTCGGATCGGTCGGATCGGGCAGGTTCATCCCGCCCTCCAGCCCGGTGCGCAGATACCGCAGCACGGGCTCGGTCAGCCGCTCGCCCGGCAGCACCGCGGGGATCCCGGGCGGATACGGCGTGATCATCTCGGCGGCGACCCGGCCGGCGGCCTTCGCCACCGGCACGCGCTCGGCCGGCCCGAAGAACGCGTCCCGCGGCAGCATTCCCTGCGCCATCCGCAGCTCGGCCGGCGGCGGTACCTCCATCGTGGGCGCGGGCCGCAGGCCCGGCGCGGCGTGCGCGAGGTCCTTCAGCCCGGTCAGCAGCTCCCCGACCGTCTCCCGGTCGTCGCCGTGGGTGATCTGGGCGCCGACGCGGCGATGGTCGGACAGGTGCATGTCGATCGCGTGGTGCTCGCGCAGCCAGTCGCCGGCCTGGAAACCGGAGATGCCGAGCCCGCTGAGGTCGATCACGACGGGCAGCGGATCGAAGGCGTCGGCCAGCTCCGGACCACAGAAGTCGTCCCTGCCGTTGACGTGCATCCCGTCGATCTGCTCGATCGCGGACCGCACCTCGGCCGCCAGCTCCAGGGCGCCGCCGATCAGCTCCCGGCCGTGCAGGGCCATCTGGCGCCGCCATCCGTCGAGCCCCGCGTACAGCAGTACCGAGGGGCTGGTGGTGCTCAGCAGGTCCGAGCGCATCTTCAGCAGCTCCGCCGGCACCAGGTCACCCTGGAGGTGGAAGACGGATCCCTGCTCCAGGCCGCTGCCCATCTTGTGGATGCTGGTCACGCAGATGTCGGCGCCGGCGTCCATCGCCCAGGACGGCAGGTCCGGGCAGAAGGGCAGGTGCGCCCCCCACGCCTCGTCCACGATGAGCGGCACCGAGCGGCGGTGGCAGACGTCGGCGATGGCCCGCAGGTCCGCGCAGGCGCCGTACGGCGTCGGACTCGTGACCAGTGCGCCCTTGGCGTCGGGGTGGGCTTCGAAGGCCTTCTCGAACATCTCCGCCGACGGGGGATGGGCCAGATGCCGCTCGGCGTCCCACCGCGGCTCCACCCAGACCGGCTCGATCCCGGACAGGATCAGCCCGGACACCACCGACTTGTGCGCGTCCCGCCCGATCAGCAGCTTCTCGTGCGGACCGGCCACCGACAGCATCGCCGCCTTGACGGACAGCGAACTCCCGCACGTCGAGAAGAAGGTGTGGTCGGCGTGGACCGCGTCCGCCATCAGTTCCTCGGCGCGCTCCAGGACGCGCCCTCGGGTGAGCCGGTCGTCGAGACCGCCCGACGCCAGCACGTCACCGAGGAACACGGCGTCGCCCAGGACCTCCCGCACGTCGGGATCGGCGCCGCGCGCCTGCTTGTGACCGGGCGGCGAGAACGCCAGCCGACCCCGGCGGTGATATTCGACGAGGGCTTCCAGTACGGGTGCGCTGGTGTGATCGACCGACATGTGATCCGGGTGCCCGCCGGGCCCGCACGCAATCCCGCCGGTCCGAGGGGCCGGGACGGAAGCCCTGGTCAGGGCTCCGTGTGGTGTCCCGGCGTCACGATCTCGTCCAGCACGCCGACCACCGCCTCGTACGCCAGACCTCGTATGTGCGCCTCCCGCGCCGCTTCCGGGTCGGTCCGCCCGAGGTCCTCGCTCTTCGTCCGCCAGGTGCGCAGTTCGTCGCGCGCGCGGGCCCTGGCCCGCTGGATGCGGCGCAGCAGTTCGTCCGAGTCCACAACATCCGTCATGCGTTCCGCCTACCCAGGTGTGGCGTGTCGATGACCCGGAAGGGTGCCCGGTGCAGGTTTGGCCCGGCGCCAGGGGGCCAGCCGGACTGTAGGAGTCGCGCCGTCGGCAGGGAGAGGGCCGGGCGCGACGGCGCGGCCGGTACCTACGACCCGCGCCCCTCATCCGCACACGCACAGCCGGGAGGACCGCCGGCCGGGGCACCCGCCCCGTGTCGACGGCCGCCCCGTCCACCATTGGCTGGAAACCACCAGGGGAGCGAAAGGATGCGTACCAACCACTCGACCGACCCCATGGGCGCACCGGACCGCCGGGTCCGGCGCGACTGGCCGGGGCCGTGCCGCCCGGCCGACGTGCGGGGCGCCGTCCGGCGCGCGGTCGCCGGGCGCTGCGGCGCCACCGGCTGCCCCTACGACGAGGAGGCCCTCTCCGACGCCCTTCTCGTCGCCTCGGAACTCACCACCAACGCGATCCTGCACGGCGGCGGCATCACCGACTTCGACGTCGACGTCGAGGAACGGGCCGTGCGGGTCTCCGTCAGCGACCGCAGCGACCGGATGCCGGTGGTCGCCGACCCCTTCGACGCGGAGGGACGCCACCGCACCGGCGGTCGCGGCTGGCCCATCGTCTGCCGGCTCTCACGGGACGTCCGCGTATCGGACCTGCCGTCCGGCGGCAAGCGCATCACGGCCGTCGTGCCGGTCTTCTGACAGGGGGCGGGCGGCTTCGCGGGCCACGCGCGCCACCGCGACGACTCGCGAGCCCACCCGACCCCGATCCACCGCCGTGGGAAGCCCCGCAACAGGCTTCCGGCGTCCCGCACGGAGGCTTCCGGCGTCCCGCACGGAGGCTTCCGGCGTCCCGCACGAGGGTTCCGCTGCCCTGCCTCTACGACGCGGGCCGACCTCCGGCGCGGGGTCACCGACCCGTCAGGCAGAACACTCCGCGCCGCGCCCCCATCACGGCGGGCACGCCCCCACCGCCCTTCGACGCCCCCGCCGGCCCTGCGCGTGCGTCCCGGCGGCCACTGGCGCGGTGAGGGTGACGGCAGCCGGGCTTGATGACGCAGGGGGCCGCGCCCTCGCACGGCCGGGGCACCACCCCGACGCCCCGCCGGGCACTCCTGGCCGTCCCTGCGACGTCCGAGACTCACCCCGCCGGCCCGTGCCCGCCGCCCCGTCGCGCCTCGCCCGCCGCCCGACCGGGCACCCGCGCTCCGTTTCCGTCACTCCGAGCGTCCTGCTCCAGGCGGCCGCCTTCCGCCCCGTCCGGGCCACCCCTTCCCCCTCCCGGCCGGACCCCGCCCCGCGACCAGCCCTTCCGGCCCTCTGCTCGTCACCCCACCACCCCCCACGACACCCCTTCGATCCCCACCTCGGCTCCGCCCTCGCCCCTCCGGGCCCTCTCCCCGTGCATTCCTTTCTCAGGGGCGGAGTTTGTTCGTCCGGGCGTAGGGCAGACGGAGGTTCGTGCTTCGGACCGGAGGCGCGCCAGCGGGAGATGTGTACCGACCGCTCCGGGCGCTCCAGGTGCCCCGGACGGGTCGAACCTCCCTATGACAGTCACCTGAAACCACCGTTCAGGAGCGATTCCGCATGCTCATCGACATGTCGACAAGCCGTTCTGCCACGTCTGCCCCCGCCCCCACGCAGTCACGGCGGTCCCACGACGACGCTCCCGACACCGCCAGCCAGTTCGTCCGGCTCTCCACCATGGAGGAAGGGCCCGAGCGCGACGCCGTACGAGACGAGATCGTCACGGCCTGGCTGCCCATGGCCCACCGCATCGCCGGCCGCTTCCGCGACCGGGGAGAGGCGATCGAGGACCTTCGGCAGGTCGCGGCACTCGGCCTGGTGAAGGCCGTCGACCGCTTCGACCCCGAACGCGGCGCCTTCGAGAGCTACGCCGTCCCCACCATCACCGGCGAGATCAAGCGGCACTTCCGGGACCGCATGTGGGCGCTGCGCGTCCCCCGCCGGGTGCAGGAACTGCGCAACAAGGTGCGGGTCGCCCGCCGCGAGCTCGCGCAGAGCCCCGGAGCCCCCGAGCCCTCGGTCGCCGACCTCGCCGCCCACACGGGGCTCACCGAGGAGGAGGTCGCCGCAGGCCTGGAGGCCCTCGAGAGCTTCAGCACGCTCTCGCTGGACGCCGAGCTGCCCGCCGGCGACGACGGCTACAGCCTCGCGGACACCCTCGGCGGCCCCGACGCCTCCTACGACGTCGTCGTCGACCGCGAGTCCGCCAAGGAGAGCCTGCGCCGCCTGCCGGAGCGCGAGCGGGCCATCCTCTACATGCGCTTCTTCGAGGACATGACGCAGAGCCGCATCGCCGACCGGCTCGGCATCTCGCAGATGCACGTCTCCCGGCTCATCAGCCGCAGCTGCGCCCAGGTCCGCGAGGAGGCCCTGGGACGGAGCCACGACGGCCGCCGCTGAGGCCGGCGCCGACGACCGGCGCAGCACCCACCCACCGTTACGTACGGACAAGGAGCAGACCGAATGCTGATGCCCCATCCCGCCGTCCTGCGCACCCTCGTCGACGAGTACGAGGCCGTGACGGCGAACGGGTCCGCCCAGGGCAATCCGCGGGCGCAGGACCTCGCCTACACCCTGTGCGTGTCCACCGGGACCCGCGACATCGCACTCGCTCTGGAAACCGCGCGCCGCTGGCTCGCCGCCGCGTCGGACGTCGACGCCGGTGCCGTCGCGGCACGGGGTTCGCGCACCGACGACGGACCTCACGTCTACGCATGACCGACGGACCGCGGGCCGCCTCGGGCCCGCGGCCGACGCCGACGCACCACGGCGCAGCCCGGGACACCCGGGCTGCGCCGTGGTGCGCCCACCACCCCCGTCCGCATGTCCGGCCCACGCCCCCACCGCCCGCCACCACCTTCAGCGGACGGCCCGCCCCCGTCACACCGCCCGCACCGCCCACCGCCCCTGTCCGCACGGCCCGCCCGCGCCCACACCGTCCGCCACCACCGTGAGCTGCGGCCCCTCGCCGCCCGCACGGCCCGTCCGCTCCCGACGCGCCCGTGTGCGGGGCCGCAGCCGGGGCATCCGGTGTCCGACCCCAGCCTCTCCCCGACATCCTCACAGGAGGTCCAGATGAATGCAGGAGCCGTGGCGCGCAACGGCAGACTGGAAGCCGAGCGCGCGGCGCGGGGTTCGGTCACCAGGGGGGCCGCTCGGGCCGGGCTGGCCGCCCGCGGTGTCATCTACCTGCTGGTGGGAGCGCTGGCCCTGCAGATCGCCTTCGGTGAGAACAAGCGGCAGCAGGCCGACCGGCAGGGCGCCCTCGCCGAACTCTCCGACCGGCCCTTCGGCTCCGTCCTGCTGTGGGCTCTGGGGATCGGGCTGGTCGGCATGGCGCTGTGGCGGCTGTCCGAGGTCGTCTTCGGCTCGGTCGGACCCGAGGGCCGCTCGGCCCGCAAACGCCTGCTCGCGCTGGCCCGGTGCGCGTTCTACAGCTTCGTCGCCTACTCCGTCCTGGCGTTCGCCGCGGGTTCGGGCGGCGGAGGCGGATCGAGCGACGAGCAGTCCCGGGACGTCACGGCCCGCCTGCTGGAGATACCCGCCGGACAGTGGATCGTGGGCGTGGCCGGCGCCGGCATCGTCGTCGCCGGGGTGTGGATCGGCGGCCGGGCCGTGCTGCGCAAGTACCGGGACAAGATGCTGATGGGGCGGATGTCCCCGGCCGTCCGCCGGCTGGTGGACGTCACCGGCGTGGCCGGCGGCGCGGCCCGCGGCCTGGTGTTCGCCGCCGCCGGGGCCTTCGCCGTACGGGCGGCGATCGACTACCGGCCCGACCAGGCCAAGGGCCTGGACGACACCCTCCGCTCCCTCGCCGACACCCCCGCCGGTCCGGGGCTGCTGGTCTGCGTCGCGGCCGGCCTCGTCCTCTTCGGACTGTTCTCCTTCGCCATGGCCCGCTGGCGCAAGGTCTGAACCCCCGCCGGTCGGGGAACCCGGGGGAGATGAACGAATCCGAGTTCCCGCAGGACGGACGGCCCGTGGACATGTATCTCGATCTCCTGCGCGTCCGCATGGACAGCGAGGACTTCGAGATGCTGCTCAAGGTCGTCGCGCCCGCGCTGCGCGCCCTGGACGAACAAGCCCCCGACACGCTCGACTTCGCACTGGATCCGCAGGAGACCGAGGACCTCCCCCAGGAGATCCGCGACGAGGCCGCCCTGGTCATCGCCACGGCGGTCACCGGCCGGCTGGACAACCAGCTGGTGGAGATCCACGTCGACGGCACCGGACCGGTACGGGTGGTGACCGACGCGGTCACCGCCTCCGACCCGGCGCGTCTCGCCGAGATCGCCGGCTGCATCCGACAACGCCAGAGCGACACCGAGGAACTGCGCGGCATCGCCGCCGCGAGCGGTCTGCCCACGGACTTCTGACCGTGGGCAGGCCCTCGGGCCTCACCGGGCCGGCGGAGCGACCGGAACCTCCAGCGGCCGGGCCAGACCGACCACCGCCTCGTCCAGACGGTGCAGATGCCGCAGCACCCGCTCGGTCACCCGGCCGTACCGCGGCACCCCCGGCACCTGCGGCTTCAGCAGCGAGGCGATGCTGGGCCCGGTCAGCACCTGAGCCCGGCTGTGCTCGTCCTGCACGCGCGCGGCGATCGCGCCGATGTTGTGCAGGATGCGCTGTCCCGCCCCGCGCAGCCGCGGATCCGCCGCTATCGAGGGGTGCGTGGGCAGCAGCTCCGCCGTCGCCGCCAGCGACCGCGCGTGATAGGCGCAGGTCTCCAGGAGCGCCACGACATAGCGGGCCGTGTCCCGCCGGGTCCGTAGCGGCGTCACGGGATGCGTCAGCGGCTGGGTCGCCGCCCGTAGATCCGCCAGCGCCTGGTCCAGGTCCCGGGCCCGGTCCAGCAGATCGGACGGCGGACCGCCGCTGAGCTGCTCCACCGCGCCCTCGCTGACGTCGGTCAGCCGGTCCAGCACCGTCGTCAGCAGTTCGTCGGTCCGCCGGTCCGTCCGCACCGGCAGCACCAGCGCCGCCGCGACCACCCCGCAGGCCGCCCCCAGCGCCGTCTCCTCCACCCGCAGCACCAGCACCGACAGGCTGTAGGTGTGCAGCAGCGTGTAGAGCACCCCCAGCGCCGCGGTCACGAAGAACGACATCAGCGTGTACGACAGCGGCGCGGTGTAGAACATCGCGAACACGCACAGCAGCACCACCGCGAACGCCGTCCACGTGTGGTGTCCGACCAGCCCCGCGAGCGCGATGCCCGCGACGACCCCGAGGACGGTGCCCAGCAGCCGCCGGTAGCCCTTGACCAGGATCTCCCCGGTCGAGGCGGTGTTGATGAACACGATCCAGCAGGTCAGGACCGCCCAGTACCAGCGGTGCTCGGACAGCAGCTCGCCGCCCAGGATGGCCAGCGACGACCCGACCGCCACCTGCACGGCCGCCCGGGTGGTCGGCCGGCGCAGTCCGCCGGCCTCGTCCTTCTCGTCCCGCTCCTCGTCGGCCCCGCCGATCGCCGCGTCCTCCGCGTCCAGCTCCTCACGGGAGCGGGCCGTCTCGGGACTGTCGTCCGACTCGTCCTGCGGCCCGCCCAGCGCCATCCGCAGCCCCAGCACCGCCCGGGCCGCCTCACCGATGCCCCGGAACACGTCCTGCACGGCCGGGGAGGCCTGCGGCAGGTTCTCCTCCTCCCGGTACCCCAGCAGCCGGTTGCGGACCTGCGCCAGCCCCGTCCCCGTCACCTCGGCGACGGGCTGGCGCACGAGCTGCCCGAGGGCGGCCAGGTCCCGGCGCAGCGCGTCGGTCGCCCCGTCGCGCACCGGGAGCCGCACCGAAGCGGGCATCTGGGCGCCCGGCAGGTGCAGGGTCAGGGTGTCCGCCCGCTCGGTGCTGCGCGCGGTCAGCACCAGCAGGCCCAGCCGCTCGGCGGCGATCTCCGCGTCCGCGATCCGGCGCTGCACCAGCCGGGCCGTCGTCTCGTCCGGGGTGCCCTCCTCCAGCCGGCCCTGGATCATCAGGGCCGACTCGTGCAGCCGGGCCGTGCCCTCGCGCACCCGCGCGAGCGCCTTCTCCACCTCGTCCGGGCCGGCCTCGAACAGCTCCCGCTGCGCGTCCAGCAACTGCGCGAGCCGCGCCCGGAAGGCGCGCCGCAACCGCCGGAGGATCCCCGTCGGCGTCTGCGGCACCAGCGCGAACCGCGCCACGGCGCCGCACGCGAACGCCACGGCGATCGCCCCGCAGAACCCCGGCAGACTGGCTCGCGTCGCGCCGACGAACAGGGACAGGAAGTAGACCTGGAAACCGATCAGCCCGAGCGCGGTGCCCCGGTCGCCGAACCGGCGGCCGTAGACCGCGCAGAAGATCAGGACGACGAAGAACAGGTCACCCGCGACCCGGTGCGCGCTGAGCAGCGACGCCGTCGACACCGACGCGAGGGCCACCGGCAGTCCCAGCGCCAGGGTGACGGCCTGCTTCCCGCGCTGCTTCTCCCGGACGGCGAAGGTCGCGACCATCGCCGCGATGGCCCCCGCCACCAGGTGCTGCACGTCCGCACCGAGCAGGGCGAGCACGGCCAGCGTCAAGGAGATCGCGCCGACCGTCCGCAACCCCGCGGCCAGCCGCAGCAGCCCCGGATCGGACGCCGCGACCCGATCCGGCCACCGCGCCCCCCACGACCGTGTCGCCGTCCTCACGCCGCCGTACTCTCTCCCGTCTCACCTCACGCGGGCCCGGGGCCCGCGCCCGGCGTTCCGTCCGGGCCCGCCGCGCCCTCCACCCGGGCCCGGACCTCCTCCGGAGTCAGATAGCTGTCGGTGTACTCGAAGTCCTTCAGCTTCGCGGGCCGGCGGGCCTGGAAACCGGTGCGCACGAAGTCGTCGCCCGCGAGGGCGTTCAGCGTCCAGTTCGTCAGCACCCGCGCCTTGGCCACGCCCGTGCGCAGCGCCGACCAGTGGTAGCCGCGGGCCACCGCCTGCGCGGGCAGCCCCCGCAGCTCCACGCCGAGCGGCTTGGAGACGGCGTCGGTGCCGCCCAGGTCGACGACCAGCCCCAGGTCCTTGTGCACGTACGGCTTCTTCGGCTGCCCGCGCAGCGTCGCCAGGACGTTGTCGGCGACGGCCCGGCCCTGCCGCATCGCGTGCTGCGCGGTCGGCGGGCACACCGCGCCCTCCTCGCCCTTGGCCTCGTCGGGCACGGCGGCGGCGTCGCCGAGCGCGAACACCCCGTCGTGGCCCGGCAGACACATCTCGGAGGTGACGGCCAGGCGTCCTCGGACGGTCTCCGCTCCGAGCGTGGCGATCAGCGGGCTCGCCACGACGCCCGCGGTCCAGATCAGCGTGCGCGTCGGCACCACCCGCCCGTCGGTGAAGGTGACCTCCTCCGGCCCGGCCTTGGCGATGGACACGCCCAGCGAGATGTCGATGCCGCGCCGCCGCAGCACCTCCTGCGCGCTGCGGCCGAGCTTGTCGCCCAGCTCCGGCATCAGCTTCGGCGCGATGTCGATCAGATGCCACTTGATCAGACCGGGGTCCAGGCGCGGGTAGCGCTTGACCGCGTTGTGGGTGAGCAGTTGCAGACAGGCGGCCGTCTCGGTGCCGGCGTAGCCGCCGCCGACGACCACGAACTGCAGCCGGGAGGCCCGCTCGGCGGGGTCCTGGCTGGCGTCGGCCAGATCGAGCTGCGAGATGACGTGGTCGCGGATGTAGGCGGCCTCGGCGAGCGTCTTCATCCCGAAGGCGTGGTCGGTCAGCCCGGGAATGTCGAA
The DNA here is from genome assembly GCF_055573695.1 of Streptomyces sp. NPDC030143. Taxonomy (NCBI): domain Bacteria; kingdom Bacillati; phylum Actinomycetota; class Actinomycetes; order Kitasatosporales; family Streptomycetaceae; genus Streptomyces; species Streptomyces sp. NPDC030143. The sequence continues at coordinate 24,313 of NZ_JBVIAY010000009.1, read as the reverse complement.
GGTGCGGGTGATGCTGCCGGGCGCCAGCACGATGTAGTCGTACGGCTCGTCGACGATCTCGTCGGTGATGGTGCGGATGACGCAGACCTTCGCCTTCAGGTCCACGCCGATGGCGCCGCCGGGGATGATCCGGGTGCGGTACTTGCGGCTGCGGCGCAGCGACAGGGCGATCGACTGGGGCGTCAGCACCCCGGAGGCGACCTGCGGCAGCAGCGGCAGATAGAGCTGGTAGCTGAACGGCGTCACCAGGGTGACGTCGGCCTCGCCGGGGGCGAGCCTGCGTTCCAGACGCCGAACGCACCCCACTCCCGCGAAGCCCGCGCCCACCACCAGGATCCTGGGTCGTGTCACGATGTCCATCCCTTTCTGCGGCTCCGAGCGGTCTGCCCCGACGTCATGCGCGTGCCCACCGGGCGGCTCTTCGCACCTCATCGATCCCACCGTGGGCGAAGCGGTTCCGCCAGCCGGGCGGCGCAAGCAGACGAACGTTTCTCCTGATTCTCCTGAGGCCACCGTCGTACCCGCCGAAGGGCCCGTGTACGCCCGGTCCGTCCGGGTAGGCCGACGTACATGACAAGTGTGGTGTCCGGAGGGTGAGGGCGTGGCGTGCGCGGAGGGCTCCGACGACGGCCGGCGCGAATGCCGGGAGGCGACGGCACGACGGGTCGCCGACGCGGTGGAGAGCCTGGTGACCTGCTGGCTGGCCGCGGCCGAGGAGAGCGCACCCCGGCTGCCCGCCCGGCAGTTGCTCGCGCTGCGTACCGTGCGCCGCCGGCCCCGGCTGAACCTGACCGCCCTCGCCGACCATCTCGGCATCGGGCTGCCCACGGCCAGTCGGCTGTGCGACCGGTTGGAGGCGGCGGGGCTGCTGGAGCGGAGTGTCCCGCCGGGCAACCGGCGCGAGGTGCAGCTCGCCCTCACCGCCTACGGGCAGCGGGTCCTCACGGACGTCACCGAACGGCGGGTGCACCGGCTGGCCGGCGTGTTCGAAGCCATGACGCCGGCCCAGCGCACCGCCCTGGAACAGGGTCTGTTCGGCTTCCACCAGGCCCACGGGACGGCTGCCGGGAGCACGGCGCGGAACGACTGACCGGCGGTCAGGCCCGCAGGGCGCGGCTGTCGACGTGGCACAGCAGCAGACACACGTCGTCGTCGCGCTCGGAGTCGCTCAGCATCGGGTCCAGGATGCGGTCCGCCGAGGCGTCCAGGTCGCCGTCGAGCTCGTCGGTGCGGAACGCGCCGAGCGACGCCGAGAGCCGCTCGATGCCCGGGTCTATGCCCTGGGCCCGCCGTTCGACCAGACCGTCCGTGTACAGCGCCAGCGTCGAACCGGGTTCGAGGGGCACCCGGTGGTCGGCGATCTCCTGGCGCAACGGGATGCCGAGCATCGCCCCCGGCTTGGCGTCCAGGGTGCGCACCCGCCCGTCCGGGCCGCGCAGCACCGGCGGCGGATGCCCGGCGGCCGCCCACGTCAGCACGGGCTCACCCGGCTGGAAACGGGCGATCACCGCCGTCGCGTACAGGTCGGGCTGGAGGTGGTGCAGGAACGTGTGCAGCCGCGTCAGCAGCACCCCGGGGCTGCCGCCGTCGACCGCGTACGCGCGCAGCGCCGTGCGCAGCTGGCTCATCATCACCGCCGCGTGCAGCCCGTGCCCGGTCACGTCGCCGACGACGGCGATCAGGCTGCCGTCGGGCTGGCGGAAGGCGTCGTACCAGTCGCCGCCGATGTTCAGCCCGTACGTCGCCGGCAGGTAGCGGGCCGCCAGGTTCAGGCCCGGCGGGGTGGGCAGGTCGGTGAGCAGGGCGCGCTGGAGGGTCTCGGCGATGTCCCGGTTGTGCTCGAAGCGCCGCGCGTTGTCGAGGGCGATGCTGGCCCGCCGGGTCAGTTCGATCAGCATGACCGCGTCGTCGGGGTCCCAGCGCCCGCCCGGCGGGGCGAGCGTCAGCACGCCCAGCGGCGCCTGCCGTGTCGCCAGCGGCACGCACAGCAGCGGTCTGGTCGGGTGCAGCGCCGACGGCGGCTGGTCGTCCACGCCCGGCAGCCCGCCGGGATGGTCGGCCGCGTACTGCGGCCGACCGGTGCGCGCGGCGACCACCGCGGCCGCCGGGTGCGGGGCGGGCGGGGGCCGGTCGTCGCCCTCGTCCTCGAAGAGCCAGACGTCGACCGAGCGGGCGTACTCCGGCACCAGCAGCTCGGGCAGCCGGCGCACGATCTCCTCGTGGTTCAGGGACGCCGTCAGCACCGCGCTGGCATCCGCCAGGAACGTCAGCCGGCGCCGTGCGCTCTCCGCCTCCTGCCGGGCCGCCCGCTCCGCCGCGAACGCCTCGCGCTGGGCCCGCCCGGCCGCGTCCAGCTCGGCGTGCAGCGCCAGGACGCCCTGGTTGGTCTGGTGCAGCTCCTCCCGGTGGAAGGCGACCAGCTCCTCCTGCTCGGCGAGCCGGTCCAGGACGACGGTGGTGTCCTCGTCGGCGCCGAGCAGGGCCTCCGCCAGCACACCCGGGTCCTCCGCCACACCCGCGTCGACCGCGGCGTCGCCCGGCTCGGGGCAGGGCACGGTCACGCTCCACGGCGTTTCCGCGGCGGGCGGCCAGGCGGCCACCTCGGCGCGCAGCCGCCCCTCGGCCGTCTCCAGCGTGAGCCGCCAGGTGCCGCCCTTGGTCAGGCACTGACGCAGCCGCCCGCTGAGGGCGCTCGCCAGCCGCGTCCGCTCCAGCGGCGCGACGCCGAACGCGGCGGCCATGCGCGCGGTCGCGATCCGGGCGCGTGCCGCGTCGGTGACGGTGATGATCTGCCAGGTGCGCATCATGGGCGGTCCGGCGGGGTCGGGGACAGGACGGCCACGGCGGTGTCGTCACGCACCGGGCGCGCGGAACTGCTGGTGTCGCGGACGGTCACGGCGGCGACCACCGCCGGGTCGGACGCCAGCACACGAGGGTCGGAGGGCGGCACCCAGCGGCTGGGCAGCCCGTCGCTGTGCAGCACCAGCAGACGGTCCGCCCCCCAGGGCAGCACGGTCTCGGGCAGCGAGCCGGGCCGGTGCACGCCCACTATGCCGGGCCGGGACAGCAGATGGCGCCAGGAGTCGCCCTCGCGCACCCGCGCCCCCACGTTCCCCACGCCGGCGAACCGCAGCAGCCCGGCCCGCACGTCGAGCTGGGCCAGCGAGACCGCCGCCCCCCGTGTGCCGCGCAGGGCGCCGTCCAGGCGGCGCAGTATCTCGGCGGGCCCCAGACGCGCCGAGCGGTGCACCTCCTCGACGGCCGCGGTCGAGGCGCGGGCCGCCTCCGGGCCGTGTCCCAGCCCGTCGGCGAGCATCAGCGTCAGCCGGTCGTCGTCGCGCACCCACGTCCAGGCGTCGCCGGAACACTCGGCGCCGGCGAACGGGATGTTCACCCCGCCGGCCCGCGCGGGCGCCCGGTCGGCTCCGTCGGCCTTCGCCGGGGCGCCGATGCGGGCCAGGGCGACCGTGCCGCGTCCCGGGGCGCTGTGCAGGTCGAAGTCGTCGGCGACCCGCCGGCAGGTGCCGAGACCGGCGCCGAGCGAGCCGGCCGTGGAGAACCCGTCGCCCAGCGCCGCCGGGACGTCGGTCATGCCCGGGCCGTGGTCGACGGCCGCGATCTGCACGACCGTCGGGCCCGGCCGGCCGGACGGCGGGGCGACCGCCTCCACCAGCAGCTGGCCGCCGCGCGCGTGCTTGAGGAGGTTGGTGGCCAGCTCCGTCGCCACCAGCGCGGCGGACGCCGTACGCGGCCCGTCCAGACCCGCGAGCGCCGCGGCCTCCTCCGCGGCCACGCGCGCGTCGCGCACCCGCGTCGAATCGTGCACCGGGACGTCCCAGACGCGGGGCATCAGGACTCCTCGCGCTGCCGGGGCGGCCGGGCCGCCCACGAGGTCACCGTGACCGTCGTACCGGACCCGGGCGTGCTGTCGATGGCGAAGTCGTGCACCAGCCGGCGCGCACCGCCCAGCCCCATGCCGAGCCCGCCGCCGGAGGTGAAGCCGTCGCTCAGCGCCTGCTCCACGTCGGCGATGCCGGGCCCGTGGTCGGTGAAGGTCAGCCGCAGCCCCTGGTACCGCCCGTCGGACACCCGTGTCGTCTCCACCTCTCCGCCCCGGCCGTACACGAGCGTGTTGCGGGCCAGTTCACTGGCGGCGGTGACCAGCTTCGTCTGGTCCACGAGGCCGAAGCCGAGGGCGGCGGCCGCCTGGCGCACATGCTGGCGCACCCACACCAGGTCCAGCTCGGAACGGATCGGCAGGCGGGCCTCGACACCCGCGGCCGTGCCGCTCACCGCGGCTCCCGGCGTGGGCCGCCCGGGAGCGGCACGGCCACCTGCCCGAGAAGCCCGAGAGCGGCCTCCGTGCTCAGCGCGGTCCGCAGCCCCGGCAGCGTCAGCCCCAGCTCCACCAGGGTGATCGCGACCGCCGGCCGCATTCCGGCCACCACGGTCTGGGCGGCCAGCAACCGGGCGTTCGCCGCGATCTCGGCCAGGACGCGCCCGAGGAAGGAGTCGACGATCTCCACCCCGGAGATGTCGATCACCACACCGGTGACCCGGCTGTGCGCGATCGCCTCCACGACGTCCTGCTGGAGCTGCTCCGCCGCGCCGTCGTGCAGGTCGCCCTGGAGGGTGATCAGCAACACTTCGCCCAGCCTGAGCACCGGCACGGGGTTCGCCGCGCCGGCGCGGTAGAAGTCGTCGTTCACCGTGGACCCGCACCGCCGGGCGTCGTCTGGACGATGTCGGCGCCCAGTCCGTTCAGGGCGTACGCCAGGGCGTCGGCGAGGCCGGCCCGGGTGACCACGGTGCCGAGGTCCAGCCCGAGGTGGACGATGGTCTGCGCGATCGCCGGCCGGATGCCGGAGACCACGCACTCCGCGCCCATCAGCCGCACGGCCGCGACCGTCTTCATCAGGTGCTGCGCGACCAGCGAGTCGACGGTCGGCACCCCGGTGATGTCGAGGATCGCGTACCGGGCCTGCTGGTCGACGACCGCCTGGAGCAGCGTCTCCATCACGACCTGGCTGCGGGCGCTGTCGAGCGTCCCGATGAGCGGCACGGCGACGACGCCGTCCCACAGCCGGATGACCGGCGTGGCGACCTCCAGCAACTGCATCTGCTGCCGGTCGATCAGGGCCTGCACCTCGGTCAGCGCGGTCTCCATGACCACCAGCCGCAGCGTGCCCATGAGGACCGTCAGAGCCGTCGCACACTCCCGGAGGTGCTCGGGCGGCGCGTCGGGCAGGTCGGCGACCAGAAGGTTGACCACCGGCGCCCGCAGGGCGTCCACCTCGCCGGACACCTGCGCGGTGCTCAGGCCGGAACGGGAGCGGGCGGCCGTCATCCGGGCCAGTTGCTCGCGCACCACCGTGAACCCGGCGCCGTCGGAGTCCTCCATCCGCCCCGCCAGGGCGACCTGGGCGAGGGCGTCCACCACGCTCCTGCCCGCCTCCACCGCCTCGTCCCGCGAGACGGTGAACACCGTCCGGAACAGGGGTTCGTCGGCCCACCGCTGGGCGATCTGCTCACGGCGGCGGCTCAGGAAGGCCCCGACCTCCTCCGTCGGCGTTCCGTGCTGCGCGGCCGCTTCGTGCTCCGGCACTGCTTCACTCCTCCATCTGCGTCCTGCGCCGCGACTCCGCCGCGGCGACGGGACGGCCCTGTGACCCTTGCCGGACGACAACCCTAACCACCGGCCGCTCGGCTGCGACACCCCGCTCCGCCCCGTCGGCCCGCCCGTGCGGCACCGAAGGGGACGGCCGCCCGAAGGGGCGACCGCTGTTCGATCACCGAGGCGACCGGAGGGGCACCGGGGCCGCGGCGTACGGGGGCGCGCCCGGCGGGGGCGCGGGCTGACAGCGGACGGGAAGCCTGCGAGAGTGTGACCGTGACGTCCCCCTCCTCGCCCTCCCCGCGACCGCGGCCCCGAGAGGTGGCGCGGGTGACCGCACAGAGCGCGGAGCTGCTGGAGGTCCTGTGGGGCCGCGCCTCCACGGCGCCGGTGTCCGCCTCGCAACTGCGCGTGCTCTTCATCCTCGAACACCATGAGGGCATCAACCTCCGCACGCTCGCCGAGTCGCTCGGCTCCACACCGCCGTCCACGAGCCGGCTGTGCGACCGTCTCCAGGCCGTGGGCTTCGTCGAGCGCAGGCCCGCCGACAGCCGCCGGGAACTCCAGTTGTTCCTGAGCCGGTCCGGCCGGGCTTTCCTCGCCGATCTGCGCTCGCGCCGCGAGAACGCGCTGGAGGCCGTCCTCGCGCAGATGCCGGCCGCGGGTCGCACGGCGCTGCTGCGAGGGCTGGAGGCCTTCTGCGACGCCGCGGCCGCGCGGATCCACGAACCCGACGCCCCGGACGCCCGCACGGCCTGACGGTTCTCCCCGCCCATCCCGCCCACGCCTGCCTCCGTGATCCCTCCCCGCTGACCGACCCACACTGTGTTTCCTCATCCGTACTGTTGTCAAATGACAAGTATTGGAGCGCGGACGGCCGCGCCTTCGCGCGATCACGGGCGCGGCGCGCGGCCGGTCAGGCCTCCACGTCCCCCGGTGCCTGCCGTGAACCGTCGATCAGCGCCAGCGCCTCGTCCACCTTGTCGGAGACCGGGACCGTGAGGCTGACTCCGGTAAGGTCCAGAACCCGGCGCACGGCGGGCGTCGGATTGATCACATGCACGCTGCCGGGCAGACCGCGCGCCTCCTGGTACACCCGCAGGATGATGTTCATCCCGGACGAGTCCATGAACGGCACCGCCGAGAGATCCAGCAGGAAGTGCCGCCTGCCGTGATGGAGCTGGTTCGCCAGATGGGCCTGGAACTCGGTCGCGGTGTCGAGATCCAGATGCCCCTCGACCGTGACCAGGGCCACGTCCTCACGGGGAAGGGTGACCTCGACGGACAACGGGTTCTGGGCGATGGACACGAGTACCTCCGAAGACTGAGGGTCCGGGCTGCGTACCCCGGCGGGCGACTGCGGTACGACGCGGGCGCGGGCGGCGGGGGCCTACGACACCTGGTCACGTCGGCACCCCCTTCCACCCGCGGCCCGCAACGTCGCACCGCGCCCGAGCGGCTACCCCGGAACCGGAAGCTCATGCACCGGCCCACGGGAAGAGCCGCCCGACCTGCGCACCGGCCCACGGGAAGAGCCGACCGGCCCGACGCACCGGGCTCACCGGAAGGAGCCGACGGCCGACCGGCGCACCGGGCCCGGCCGAGGAGCCGACCGCCCCGCGTACCGGCCCACCGGAAGACCACCGCCCGGCGCACCGGGCCGGCCGGAAGAGCCGCCCACGGCGGCGCGCCGGACCGCCGGGAGAACCGGCTCCCGGCGTGCCGGCCCGTCGGAAGACCGGCTAACCCAGCCTCATGCCCACGATGCAGGTGTCGTCGTCCGTGTCGGACCGGCTGTAGGTGAGCAGCCGGTCCAGCTGCTGGTCCAGCGACTTCGGAACGGTGCTCGCCTGGCTCAGCAGATGCGTCAGGGACTCCTCCACCGACCGGTCCCGCCGCTCGATCAGACCGTCGGTGTACATCAGCAGCGTGTCCCCGGCCGCCAACTGGATCTCGGTCTCCTCGTACGCCGTCTCCGGCACCGCACCCAGCAGCAGTCCCCTCAGCAGCGGAAGCGGCGCGGCACCCGACTCGCGCACCAGGACGGGCGGCAGATGACCTGCCCGCGCCCAGCGCAGGGTGCGCCGCACCGGGTCGTACAGCCCGCACACCGCCGTCGCGGTGACGGCGCCCGTGAGGTGGTGCGCCACGATGTTGAGCCACGACAGCAGCTGGCCCGGCCCGGCGCCGGTCACCGCAAGCCCGCGCAGCGCGTTGCGCAGCACCACCATGCTGGTGGCCGCCTCGATGCCGTGCCCGGCCACGTCGCCCACCGACAGCATCACCAGCCCGGACGGCAGCACCACGGCGTCGTACCAGTCGCCGCCCACGAGCTGCTCCTCCTCGGCCGGCCGGTAGCGCACCGCCACCTGCAGACCGGGAACCTCCAGCGGCGCCCGGGAGGGCGGCATGATCGCCTGCTGGAGCTGGAGCGCCAGCCGCCCCCGCTCACTCGCGTGCTGTTCGGTCTGCGCGAGCTGGTCGCGGGTGGCGGCGAGCGCGACCTCCGTCCAGTGCTGCGCGGAGATGTCCTGGTAGGCCCCCCGGACGGCGACCAGCCGCCCGTCGGTGTCCAGGACCGGCTCGGAGACGATCCGCATGTGCCGGGTCACCCCGTCGGGCCGCTGGAGCCGGAAGGCCGCCGAGGCCGGACGCCGGTGGTGCATCAGCGTGCGCAGGAACCGCCCGATGGCGACGCCGTCGTCGGGGTGGGCGTGTGCCGCCAGCTCCTCGATCGGCACCGGCGCGCTCGACGGCGCCCGGCCGTAGAGGGCGAACAACTGCCCGTTCCACGTGATCTCGCCGGTGAGGACGTTCTCCTCGAAGCCGCCGATCCGGCCGAGGCGCTGCGCGTGCTGCAGCAGACTCGCCAGCCGGGCCGTCTCGTCCTCGATGCGCCAGATCAGCAGCACACAGCTGCCGTGCCGGCTGATGCTCAGGTCCGCGACCGCCGACAACGGCACCTCGTCGACGAGCGCGGTCAGGCTCATCCGGCGGGCCCGGAACGGCTCCCCGGTGGCGTGGACGCGCTCGATGCGCTGGAACAGGTCGCTGCCGCCGGCGGCCATCGGATAGGCCTCCAGCAGCAGCGCCCCGTTCACCACCGCGCGCGGCCGGCCCGCCGGGTCGAGGAAGCGGTCGTTGACGTGCTGGATGCGGAAGTCCACCAGCTGCCCCGACGCGTCGATGTGCGGGACGAGGACGAGAGCCGGATCGTGCAGCCCGTCCGCCAGGTCCATCAGCTCCGCGGCGTCCGGCAGCACCCGCGGCTCCTGCTCGGCCCCCTCGGCGAGGGGATACGACTGGAGCGTGTGCGCGCACAGCTCCGCCAGCGCCTCCACCTGACGCACCACCTGCGGCGGCTGCGGTTCCAGCGGAGCGGGCCAGGCGATCTCCAGCACTCCGTGCACCCGCCCCCCGGTCCCGGCGGGCAGGGCGACCCGGCCGCCGTCGGGATAGGTGTGCCGGCCGATGGTGGGCAGCCCGGTCTCGGCGAGGGAGCCGATCCACTGCCCAGCGAGCTCGGTCAGCCCGCGGCGCGCCACCGTGGCGACGTCCGGAGGAACATAGCGCCAGCGCGAGGCCTCCGTGGGGGCGAAGCCGGCAGTGCCGGCCAGGGTCAGCGATCCGTCGGAACCCGCCGCCCAGATCGCCACGGCCACCGCGCCCAGCGGGCCGAGCGCGTGCTGCAGCAGCGAGTCGGCGACGGCCTGCGTGTCGTGCGCCGCGAGCGCCGCGCTCTCGGCGGCGCGCAGCCGCACCGCGGGCGAGGACTCGGCCGACGTACCGGAGTCCGAGACCGTGGCGAGGAACGCGTCGGTCAACTCCGACAGCCGGTCCCTGGCGGCCTGGTTGATGACGTCCACCGCGAACTCCAGCGGACTCACCCCGGCCTGCTGGGCCAGCTCGGTGAGCTGCCGGGCCGCCTCGGCCGGCCCGCATCCCAGGCGCTCGACCAGGATGCCCTTGGCCAGCTCGACCAGCGCCCGCCCCTCGGCCTCGGCCTGTGCCTCCCGTACCTCCCGCCGCAGACGCTGCACGGTGGCCGCGAGACGGCCCACGGGGGAGGAGGAGTCGGCGGAGGACCCGGGCGCCGAATCCTGTGCGGAGGGCGGCGCCAGGGTAGCGCCGGGCACGGCGGACAGGACGTCGGGGACGTCCTGCACCGCCGGCGCCCGGTCGGGCGGACCGTCGGTCCTGTCGTGCGGCTGTTCGGGAATGCTCACGGTGTGACGACTCCTCGGCAGGACCGCCCGGCAACCGCCGGGACGGGCGCGCTCACGCGGTCAGCCAGCGGCGGACACAGGACATCAGGTCCTGGGTGTCGACGGGCTTGGTGACGTAGTCGCTGGCCCCCGAGGCGAGACTCTTCTCCCGGTCTCCGGGCATCGCCTTCGCCGTCACCGCGATGATGGGCAGGTCAGCGTACTGCGGCATGGTGCGGATCTCCGCCGTCGCCGTGTACCCGTCCATCTCCGGCATCATCACATCCATCAGCACGAGTGCGACGTCCGGGTGGGTGCGCAGCGTCTCGATGCCCTCCCGCCCGTTCTCCGCGTGCAGGACCCGGATGCCGTGCAGCTCCAGGATCCCGCTCAGCGCGAAGAGGTTGCGCGCGTCGTCGTCCACGACGAGGACCGTACGGCCCACGACGGCGTCGTCGACCGGCTGGGGCGCGACCGGACGCGGCTCGTCCGCGCGTACCAGGGCGAGGACGTCGCCGGGCTGCTCGGCCGACAGGTGCAGCGTGATGCGCTCGCGCAGCTCGTCCAGGCTGGACAGGAACTCCAGCGGCCGGCCCGCCGCACGCGAGTGCAGCGTCCGCTCCTGGGCGAGGTCGGCGCGGTGACCGCTGTGCACGAGGACCGGCACGCCGGCCAGCGCCGAGTCGCCCTGGAGCGCGTCCAGGAAGCGGGAGGCCTCCGCGTCGGGCATGCCGAGCTCCAGCACCACGCAGTGGCACGGTTCGGCGGCCAGTGCCCCCGCGGCCTCCTGCGCCCCGACGGCGGTGACGATGTCGACCGGCGGTGGGGTGCCGTCGTCCCGGCCGCGCGCCATGTCCGCGACCACGCTCTCGGCGACCAGGGTCAGCAGACCGCGCGGCCGTTCCTCCACCACCAGCAGCCGGCGGGGCCGCCGACTGGAGGAGCCCGTCGCCAGCGGCAGTCCGGGGGAGGCCGCCGTGAGCGGCAGGGCCTCGGTGTCCGGGTCGCGATCCACCTGCCGTCCGCTGCCGATCAGCTCCTCGAAGTCACCGCGGGCGACCGGCAGGAAGAGCGTGAAGGTGCTGCCCCGGCCGGGCGTGCTGTCCACCGTCACCGCGCCGCCGAGCAACTGCGCGATCTCCCGGGTGATCGACAGCCCGAGACCGGTGCCCCCGTACTTGCGGCTCGTGGTGCCGTCCGCCTGCTGGAAGGCGCCGAAGATGGTCTCCAGCTGCTGCTCCGGGATGCCGATGCCGGTGTCCTTGACCCGGAAGGCGACCACCGTGCCGCCCCGGACCACGCCCTGGGGCACCTCCTCGGACGCCACCGGCTCGATGCGCAGCTCCACACTGCCCTGCTCGGTGAACTTCACCGCGTTGGACAGCAGGTTGCGCAGCACCTGACGCAGCCGGGAGTCGTCGGTGAGCAGGTCGGCGGGGGCCCCGGCGGCCGTGCTGATCGTGAAGTCGAGGCTCTTCTGCGTCGTCATCGGACGGAACGTCGCCTCGACGTACTCGATGAGCTGTCGCAGCGGCACCCGCTCCGGCGAGACGTCCATCTTGCCCGCCTCGACCTTCGACAGGTCCAGGATGTCGTTGATCAACTGGAGCAGGTCCGAGCCGGCGGAGTGGATGATCCCCGCGTACTCGACCTGCTTCGGGGTCAGGTTGCGTGAGGGGTTCTGGGCGAGCAGCTGGGCCAGGATCAGCAGGCTGTTGAGCGGGGTGCGCAGCTCGTGGCTCATGTTGGCCAGGAACTCCGACTTGTACTTCGACGCGAGCGACAGCTGCTGCGCCCGCGCCTCCAGCTCCTGCCGCGCCTGCTCGATCTGCAGGTTCTTCGCCTCGATGTCCCGGTTCTGCGCCACCAGCAGGGAGGCCTTCTCCTCCAGCTCGGCGTTGGAGCGCTGCAACTCCTCCTGCTGCGCCTGCAACTCGGCCGAGCGGGCCTGGAGTTCGGCGGTCAGCCGCTGGGACTCGTCGAGCAGTTCGTCGGTGCGGGCGTTCGCCACGATCGTGTTGACGTTGACCCCGATGGTCTCCCGCAACTGTTCCAGGAAGTCCCGGTGGATCTGCGTGAACGCGGTCACCGACGCCACCTCGATGACCCCGAGCACCTGCCCCTCGAACAGGATCGGCAGCAGCACCAGCGCTCCGGGCTCCACCTGCCCGAGCCCGGAGGAGATGACGACGTACCCGGCGGGCAGATCGTCGACGGTGATCGTACGGCGGCTTCTCGCGGCCTGACCGACCAGCGAACGGCCGAACGGGATCCGGGCGGGCCGGGAGTCGCCGTCGGGGAAGCCGTAGGCGCCCACGAGCCGCAGCTCCGGGCCGTCCGCGCCGTCCTCTGCGAGGTAGAAGGCGCCGTACTGGGCGGAGACCAGCGGCACCAGCTCGTCCATGATCAGCTCGGCCACCACCGGCAGGTCACGGTGACCCTGCATGAGGCCCGAGATCCGGGCGAGGTTGGTCTTGAGCCAGTCCTGCTCCTGGTTGGCCCGGGTGGTCTCGCGCAGGGACTCCACCATCGAGTTGATGTTGTCCTTGAGCTCGGCGACCTCCCCGGAGGCCTCCACGTTGATCGACCGGGTCAGGTCGCCCTCGGCGACCGCGCTCGTGACCTCGGCGATGGCCCGCACCTGCCGGGTCAGGTTGCCGGCCAGCTCGTTGACGTTCTCCGTCAGCCGCTTCCAGGTGCCCGAGACGCCCTCCACCTCGGCCTGGCCGCCGAGGCGGCCCTCGGTGCCGACCTCGCGGGCGACGCGGGTGACCTCGTCGGCGAAGGCGGAGAGCTGGTCGACCATCGTGTTGATGGTCGTCTTGAGCTCGAGGATCTCGCCCCGGGCGTCGACGTCGATCTTCTTCGACAGGTCGCCCTTGGCCACCGCTGTCGTCACCAGCGCGATGTTGCGGACCTGGCCGGTGAGGTTGTTCGCCATCGAGTTGACGTTGTCGGTGAGGTCCTTCCAGGTGCCGGCCACGTTCGGCACGTGCGCCTGGCCGCCGAGGCGGCCCTCGGTGCCGACCTCGCGGGCGACGCGGGTGACCTCGTCGGCGAACGCCGACAGCGTGTCCACCATCGTGTTGATGACGTCCGCCAGTGCGGCGACCTCGCCCTTGGCCTCGACGGTGATCTTCTGCGACAGGTCGCCGCGCGCCACCGCCGTGGCCACCTGGGCGATGGAGCGCACCTGGCCGGTCAGGTTCGACGCCATCACGTTGACGTTGTCGGTGAGGTCCTTCCAGGTGCCCGAGACACCCCGGACCGTGGCCTGACCGCCGAGGTTGCCGGCCGTGCCGACCTCGCGGGCGACGCGGGTGACCTCGTCGGCGAAGGCGGAGAGCTGGTCGACCATCGTGTTGATGGTGTTCTTCAGCTCGAGGATCTCGCCCCGGGCGTCCACGGTGATCTTCTGCGACAGGTCGCCCTGCGCCACCGCGGTCGCCACCTGGGCGACGTTGCGGACCTGCGCCGTGAGGTTGCCCGCCATGAAGTTCACCGAGTCGGTCAGGTCCCGCCAGGTGCCCTTGACGCCCTTGACGTCGGCCTGTCCGCCGAGGCGGCCCTCGGTGCCGACCTCGCGGGCGACGCGGGTGACCTCGTCGGCGAAGGCGGAGAGCTGGTCGACCATCGTGTTGATGGTGTTCTTCAGCTCGAGGATCTCG
>NZ_JBVIAY010000009.1:0-10729 GCF_055573695.1 Streptomyces sp. NPDC030143 | reverse complement strand
TCGCCCCGGGCGTCCACGGTGATCTTCTGCGACAGGTCGCCCTTGGCGACCGCCGTGGTCACCTGGGCCACGTTGCGGACCTGGGCGGTGAGGTTTCCGGCCATGAAGTTGACCGAATCGGTGAGGTCCCGCCACACCCCGGCCACACCCGGCACCTGCGCCTGGCCGCCGAGGCGGCCCTCGGTGCCGACCTCGCGGGCGACGCGGGTGACCTCGTCGGCGAAGGCGGAGAGCTGGTCGACCATCGTGTTGACGGTCTCCTTCAGCTGAAGGATCTCGCCCCGCGCCGGGACGTCGATCTTCTGCGACAGGTCGCCCTTGGCCACCGCCGTCGCCACCTGCGCGATGTCGCGCACCTGGGTCGTCAGGTTGCCCGCCATGGCGTTGACCGAGTCCGTCAGGTCGGCCCACGTCCCGGAGACCCCCGGCACCTCCGCCTGACCGCCGAGGGTGCCCTCCGTGCCCACCTCCCGGGCCACGCGGGTCACCTCGGAGGTGAACACGGACAGCTGGTCGACCATGCCGTTGAACACGGTGGCGATGTCACCCATGAGCCCGTCGCCGTCGGCGGGCAGCCGGGTGCCGAAGTCCCCGTCCCGCACGGCCGTGAGGCCGGCCAGGAGCTGCCTGAGCTCCTGGTCGCCCGGGACCGTGTCGGCGACCTCGGCAGTGTTGCTGGTCATGCGTACCCTCGTTCCGCTCCCCAGGAGCCCCCGGCCGGGGACTCGGAACCGCGCCGTCCGGGTGGACGGCACCGCATGTCGTGCGTGCATTTCCGCAGTTCACGGATGTGCGCGATGAGAGAAATCCGCCGCAGGCTAACGCACATGTCCGCGCTGGAACAAAGCGTCGCGTCACTTTGCCCTCACACGAATTCCACTGGGCGCGCACCTGGCATGCACGGGCGGAAACGGGGTACTCGATCAGGTTCTCGCCGACGCCGGGTCGGCGGGGCTCGGACGCCCGCGGCCGTCAGGCGAGGTCGGCGCCGAGCAGCCCGGTGCGCAGCCGCCCCACCATGCGGCTGATGAGCCGGGACACGTGCATCTGGGAGATCCCCAGCTCCCGGCCGATCTCGGCCTGGGTGCGCTCCTCGACGAACCGCAGGTGCAGGATCCGCCGTTCCCGCTCGTCCAGCTCGGCGATCAGCGGCGCCAGCGAGTGGAAGTCCTCGACCAGTTCGAGCGCCGGCTCCTCCGCGCCGATGAAGTCGGCCAGCACGGACTCGCCGTCCGCACCGCCGTCCGAGGTGAGCGCCGCGTCCAGCGACGCGGAGGTGTAGCAGTTGGCGGCCTTGCGCGCCTCGACGACCTCGTCCTCGGAGAGCGACATCAGCTGCGACAGCTCCCGCGTGGTCGGCGTACGGCCGAGCCGCGTCTGCAACTCCTCGGTGGCCCGCGCGAGTTCGACCCGTGCCTCCTGGAGCCGACGTGGCACGTGGACGGCCCAGCTCGTGTCGCGGAAGAAGCGCTTGATCTCACCGACGATGTAGGGAACGGCGAAGGAGGTGAACTCCACCTCGCGGGACAGCTCGAACCGGTCGATGGCCTTGATCAGGCCGATCGTCCCGACCTGCACGATGTCCTCCATCGCGTCGCCGCCCCGGCCGCGGAAGCGGGAGGCCGCGTAGCGCACGAGCGAGAGGTTCATCTCGATCAGGGTGTTGCGCACGTACTGGTACTCGTGCGTGCCCTCCTCCAGGACGGCCAGCCGGTCGAAGAACCGACGAGAGAGCTCGCGCGCGTCCTTGGGACTCACGAGGGTGGGCGAGTCGATGAGCGGAACCCCTCCCCGCAGGTCGTCGGCGGCCTGCCCTGCCGTGGCCGTTCCTGCCTGTGCCGTCACGGCATCCATGCCGCTCACTCCGTTCGTCGGGGCCCGACGGTGGGTCTTCAAGATCGTCGGGCCGGTCACGCCTCGTCTGCCCCTGCTCGTGCGACTCATGCCGCACCGGACTCGGCCGACGGGCGACCGCACCCCGAATGCGCTTGCCCCGTCCGGGTATCCGGTGCGTGAAACGGGAGAAGGGAGCAGCGTGACCATCGACGGAATATGGTCCTACACGCCGGACAGCGGGCATGTCGAGGGGCAGGACCTGACGGGGTACGCGGTCGTGGCGGCCGGCAGCACCATAGGGCACGTCGAACGGGAGGCCGGGCACCACGGAATGCGGCACCTGGTCGTCGACACCGGCGTCTGGCTGTTCGGCCGCAGCGCCGTCGTACCGGTGGGCGTGGTCACGACCGTCGACGCGGCGGAGCGCAGGCTGTCGCTGTCCTGCACCGGCGAGGAGGTCAAGGAGGCGCCGCGGTTCCGGACCGACAGCGAGACCACGGACCCCGAGTACCTCACGGCCGTGGGGGAGCACTACGGCCGGATCGTGCCGCGGGGGACCACGACGGCCTGACGGAACGGCCGCGGTCGCCGATGGCGGCCGCGGTCACCAGGGCAGGAAGACGTGCACGTCCTTGCCGTCTTCGTGCGTCACCACGCTGACCTGCGAGCACAGCGTGTGGATCAGATGCCAGCCGATGCCGCCGCCTCCGCTGTCGGGGCGGAAGGGACGCGGCGACGGCACGGTGGTGCTCGTGTCGTGCAGCGTGACGTGCACACCGTCGAAGGTGGGGCGCAGGTGCAGCTCGAAGGGGCCCGGCGCGTACTGGACCGCGTTGGAGGACAGCTCCGTGACGATCAGCACGATGTCGTGCCAGCACTCCGGGGCGGAGGGCGGTGACGCCCGGGTGAGATCACGGAGGAACTCCTCCGCGGCCAGGCGCGCACCCGTCACATCCTGCGGTTCGCCCGGGAAACGGGCGGTACGGCTCGGAATCGCCCAGGATGTCAGTGAATCGTTACCACGGGGCTCGGTTGCCATGTCGTCGTGCGGCCCTCGGGCCGTCGTCCTTTCTCGTCAGGCTCTCTCGCGTCGCCACTGTCAGGGTTCCCGGGCCCGCGCAGCCTACGCGTCCGGCACAGGAAGGTCACAGGCGTGTACGCCGGGCGGCCCTTCGGTGACCGGACGTGGCGGGCCAGCCCGCCGTGACGCCGGCGCCACCGACGCGGCTCACCGGAACACGTCGTCCGCGTCGTCCCAGCCCAGCACCTCCTCCGGGGTGTGCTGTCGGGCGGGGCGGGCGCGGGCCTGGTACATGGCGTCGATCTCGGCCGCGTAGTGCGCCACGATCGAGTCGCGGCGCAGCTTCATCGAAGGCGTCAGCAGGCCGTTGGCCTGGTCGAACGGCTGCGGCAGCACCCGGAAGACGCGGATGGACTCCGAACGGGACACGGCGCTGTTCGCGGCGGCCACGGCCCGCCCGATCTCCTCCCGCAGCGCGTTCTCCTCGCGCATCTCCCGGCTCCTGGTGTCGCCCTGGAGAGCCAGACCCCCGCGCCAGTGCGCCAGGAAGTCGGGGTCCAGCGTGATCAGCGCGCCCACGCAGGGACGGTTGTCGCCCACCACCACCGCCTGGTGGACCAGCGGATGCAGGCGCAGCCGCTGCTCGAGGGCCGCCGGCGCCACGCTCTTGCCGCTGCTGGTGATGATGACGTCCTTCTTGCGCCCGGTGATCGCGAGATAGCCGTCGGAGTCCAGGAACCCCAGATCGCCCGTGGCCAGCCAGCCGCCCCGCAGCGCCGCCCGGGTGGCGCCGTCGTCGTTGACGTACCCCTGGAACACCGACGGGCCGCGCACCAGGATCTCCCCGTCGTCCGCCACGCGGATGTCCGTGCCCGGCAGGGCGCGGCCGACGGTACCCGACTTCTCCCGGCCCAGCGGCTGCATGGTGATGCCCCCGCTGGTCTCCGTCAGGCCGTAGCCGTCGTGCACGTAGATGCCGATGCCCTCGTAGAAGAGGGACAGGTCGCGGTGGAGCGGCGAGCCGCCCGAGGTGCCCCGGTGGACCCGCCCGCCGAGGGCGGCGCGCAGTCTGCGGTACACCGTGCGCTCGAACAGGGCGTGCTGGAGGCGCAGGTCGAAACCGGGCCCCGAGCCGCGGCCGAGGCGCTGGCGTTCGACGGCCGCCGCGAAGTCCCGGGCCGTCTCCGCGGCCTTCTCGAACACGGCGCCGCGGCCCGTCTGCTGCGCCGTGCGCAGGAAGTTCTTGTAGATCTTCTCGAACACCGACGGCACCGCGTAGAGGTACGTCGGCCGGAAGGTCCGCAGCGCCGTTGCGAGCGCCGTCGCGCTCAGGTCGGGTTCATGGCCCATGAGGATGCCGCCGCGCACGCACAGACCCTGGATCATCAGGCCGTACACGTGGGAGAACGGCAGGAAGGCGAGCACCGACGGCTCCTGCCCCCGGGCCGCGGCCGTGTGCCCCCAGCCCGCCAGCAGGGTGTCGCAGGGCGCGGCCAGGCTGCGGTGACTGAGGGCGCAGCCCAGGGCGCGGCCCGAGGTGCCCGAGGTGTAGGCGATCACCGCGGTCGAGTCCGGCAGGACGATCCGGCGCAGCGAGTCCACCGTGGTCTGCGGCACCACCGCACCGCGCCGCGCGAGTTCCTCGAGCGCCCCGGCGTCCAGCTGCCACACGTGGCGCAGCGCCGGCAGGCTCGCGCACACCGAGCCCACCGTCATGACGCTCTGCTCGTCCTCGACGACCACGCCCACGCAGCCGGAGTCCCGCAGGATCCACTCGACCTGCTCGCGCGAGGACGTCGGATAGACCGGCACCACCTCGGCGCCCACCGTCCACAGCGCGTAGCTCAGCACGGACCACTCGTAGCGGGTGCGGGCCATGACGGCCACGCGGTGACCGGGGGAGATACCGGAGGCGACCAGCCCCTTGGCGAGGTCGACGACCTCGTCGCGCAGCTCGACGGCCGTCACCTCCTCCCACACCCCGGAGCCGGGGGCGCGCCGGGCGAGCGCGGGCCGGGCGGGGGTGGCGGCGGCTGTCTCGAAAACGCTGTCGGCGAGCCCTCCGGTCAGGGGCGATGCGGCGGGGGGAGCGAGGGCGACATCGCGCATGCGCTGCTCCTGACGGGTACGGGGTGTGACGTCGCCGACGAGCACTGTCATCGACGGTGGTCGAATGTAGCCCAGGTGGGACCGGTTGGGGCCGGGAACGGACAAGTGGATCCGCTCAGATGATCTCGGCCGTCCTCGTTGGAGACCCCAGGGGCCGGGGGACTCGGGGGACATGAGTCATTTCAACCCCGATCCCGAACCCGAACGCAGCACCGGGCTGGAACCGGGCGGCGGAGTGCCGCCCGGCGAGACCCCGCCGGCGGAGAGCAGCATGCCCGAGGCCGGCCCCCGGGAGACGCACAATCCCACCAAGGGCTGGGCCAAGGCCCCGCTCGCCCTGATCATCGGCCTCGTCGTGCTGGTCGCGGCCTTCTTCCTGGTCTACGCGCTGATCCTCATGCTCTGAGCCCCTCCTCCGCGGAGGGGGCCGGGGGCGGAGCCGGAGGGGGGTGAGAGCTCCGAACGGAAAGGGAGTCCGGGCTCGCGATGCCCGGCACGCACGCTCGCCGCGTCGCCGAAAGCCTCTGGTGGCTCCGCTACGAGGAGCTTCCGGCGCCTTGCGATCGCACGCACCGGACGCCGCGAGCTGACCGGCCTCCCTTTGTGTTCGGAGCTCCGAGGGGTCCTTGCATCACGAGCGCCTGATCAGGCCGCGCTGCCCGGGCGGGCACTGCAAGGACCCTCGTCCTCATCCCTGCGTGTGCCGTACGCAGGCGGTGACGACCTCGCGCAGACTCCCCGTGCGCTCCCAGATCTCCCGCTGGATCCGGGCGCCGTTGCCGTGGCGCAGCAGGTCGGCACAGGCCGAGCGGGCCCGCTCCAGATCCCCGGTGTCGGTCAGGGCGTCCGCCACGTGGTCCAGCAAGGCCCGTACCACCGTCTCGGCCGGGGCGCGCCGCATGGTCACCGGGTGGAGCAGGTCCCCGGTGAGCCCGGAGCGGGCGGCGCTCCAGTCGGCCAGCCGCAGCAGGCTGACACTGTGGTCCACCGGGTCCTCGCCCGCCTTCCACTCCCGCGCGGCCGTCTCGACGAGCCCGCGGACCAGGGTGGCGAGAAGGACGGCGGTGTCCGCGTGCAGACACACGTCGGCGACCCGTACCTCCACCGTCGGATACCGGGCCGACAGCCGGGCGTCGAAGTAGACCATGCCCTCGTCGAGGATCGTCCCCGTCGCCACCATGTCCGCCACGCGCTGGTGGTAGCGCTCCGCCGACCCGAACAGTTCGGTCGGGCCGGCCGACGGCCACCGCAGCCAGACCCGGCTGCGGTAGCTGCTGTACCCCGTCTCCTTGCCTTGCCAGAAGGGGGAGTTGGCGCTCAGCGCCGACAGCACCGGCAGCCAGGGACGGATCCGGTCGACGACCCCGACGCCTTCCTCGTCCGACTCCACGGATACATGCACATGACAGCCGCAGACCAGCTGCTCGCGGGTGGCGATTCCGTACTGCTCCGCCATCCACTGGTAGCGCCGGTTCATCCCGACGGACGGCTGCACCGGCAGCGGCGAGGTGGCGAGTGCCGCGACGGTGCACCCGATCTCCCCGGCGTGCCGGGCCGCCTCCCCTCGTATCCGCACGATCTCCTCGCCCAGTTCGTCCATCCCCGACTGCGGGTGGGTGGCGAACTCCAGCATCTGGTTGTGCAGTTCCTTCTCGAAGACGTCCTCGTCCTCCGTGGCCCGGTCCCGCGTGGCGCGGGCGAGAACCGCGGCGGACAGTGCCTTCGGCTCCCCGGTCTCCGGGTCGACCAGGAGGAGTTCCTCCTCCACTCCGACGGTGCGCACGGCATAGCCTCTCTTTGGCAGGTGGTACGCACCCGACTGCCCCGTCGGGCCTCGTTCACACGGAGTACGGCGTCAGCCACACCGTGGCCAACGGCGGCAGCGTGAGCGAGATCTCCCCGTTCTCCGGCTTGACCGGGTCGGGCAGGACGACGTCGCTGCCGCCGTAGCGGGCGGCGTCGGTGTTGAGGGCCTCGTACCAGACCGGGACCTCGCCGGGGATCCCGAGGCGGTAGTCGTGCCGGACCACGGGGGAGAAGTTGCTGACGCAGAGCAGGGGCGTGCCCTCGCCGTCGTACCGGACGAAGGCGAAGACGTTGTCGTCGGCGGCGTCGCAGAGCACCCAGCGGAAGCCGGCCGGGTCGGTGTCCCGCTGCCACAGGGAGGGGTTCGCCCGGTACAGCCCGTTCAGGTCACGGACCAGGTCCCGCACGCCCCGGTGGTCGGCCTCGGCGCCGTAGGCCGGGTCCAGTACCCACCAGTCGGGCCCGTGCGCCTCCGACCACTCCGAACCCTGCGCGAACTCCTGCCCCATGAACAGCAGTTGCTTGCCGGGGTGGGCCCACATGAAGCCCAGGTACGCCCGGTGGTTGGCGCGCCGCTGCCACCAGTCGCCCGGCATCTTCGACACCAGGGCCTGCTTGCCGTGCACGACCTCGTCGTGGGAGATCGGCAGGACGTAGTTCTCGCTGTACGCGTAGATCATCGCGAATGTCATCTCGTGGTGGTGATACTTGCGGTGCACCGGCTCCTTGGCGATGTACTCCAGCGAGTCGTGCATCCAGCCCATGTTCCACTTCAGTCCGAAGCCCAGACCGCCGCTGTCCGTCGGCCGGGTCACCCCGCCCCAGGCCGTCGACTCCTCCGCGATCGTCACCACACCCGGGCAGCGCCGGTACACCGTCGCGTTCATCTCCTGCAGGAACGCCATCGCGGCCAGGTCCTCCCGGCCGCCGTGCACGTTCGGCGTCCACTGTCCGGAGTCCCGCGAGTAGTCGAGGTACAGCATCGAGGCCACCGCGTCGACGCGCAGCCCGTCGATGTGGAACTCCTCGCACCAGTACACGGCGTTGGCGACCAGGAAGTTGCGGACCTCGGTCCGCCCGTAGTCGAACTCGAACGTCCCCCAGTCCGGGTGCTCGGCCCGCTGCGCGTTCCCGGGCTCGTACAGGGGGTCCCCGTCGAACCGGGCCAACGCCCAGTCGTCCTTGGGGAAGTGGGCCGGCACCCAGTCCATGATCACGCCGATCCCGGCCTGGTGGAGACGGTCCACGAGGTACTTGAAGTCGTCGGGGGAACCGAGCCGCGAGGTCGGCGCGTAGAACCCGGTGATCTGATAACCCCAGGACCCGGAGAAGGGGTGCTGGGCGACCGGCATCAACTCCACGTGCGTGAAACCGAGGTCGGCGACGTACGCCGGAAGCTCCTCGGCCAGTTCACGGTAGGTGAGGCCGGGCCGCCAGGACGGCAGGTGCACCTCGTACACCGAGAACGGGGCCTCGTGCACGGGGACGTCACCCCGGTGCGCCATCCACTCGGCGTCACCCCATGCGTGGTGCGAAGCGTGCACGATCGAGGCCGTGTCCGGCGGGACCTCCGCGTACCGCGCCATCGGGTCGGCCTTGAGGAAACGGTGGCCGTAGCGGGAGGTGATCTCGAACTTGTATGCGGTGCCCTCGCCGACCCCGGGCAGGAACAGCTCCCACACCCCCGACGCGCCGAGGGACCGCATCGGGAAGGCCGTCCCGTCCCAGTACGTGAAGTCGGCCGCGAGGCGCACCCCCTGGGCGTTCGGCGCCCACACCGTGAAACGGGTGCCCGCCACCCCCTGGTGGGTCATCGGCCGTGCGCCGAGCGCCTTCCACAACTGCTCGTGCCGCCCCTCCCGGACCAGGTGCAGATCGAGATCGCCGAGAGCGGGCAGGAAACGGTACGGGTCGTGCACCTCCTGCTCGTCCGCCCCGTCCTCCTGGTACGCCACCAGCAGCGTGTACGAGGGGACCGCGCCGAGCGGCAGGACGGCCGAGAACAGGCCGTCGCCCTCCGACCCGAGCGGGGTGCGCGCGCCGTCCACCACGACGGCCACCGACCGGGCGAAGGGGCGCAGCGCCCGGAAGGCGACCCCGCCCGGCACCGGGTGCGCCCCCAGCAGGGAGTGCGGGTCGTGATGGGTTCCCGCCAGCAGGCGCCCGCGGTCGGCGGGGTCGAGCGGGGGCGCCGCGGACGGACGGGGACCGGCCGACTCGGGCGGAGAGGTGTCACGCAGAGCCATGGGTCAGCCTCCTCGGACGGCGAGTCGTTCGATCGCCGCCATGGGTACGGGGAGCCAGTCGGGACGGTGCCGCGCCTCGTACAGCACCTCGTAGACGGCTCGGTCGGTTTCGTAGGCACGCAGCAGCGCGTGCTTCTTGCGGGGGTCCCAGCCGGCGCGCGCCGCGTAGCCGGCGCAGAACGCCTCCCGGCAGCGACGCGCCCACTGCGGACGCCAGGGCCGGCGCTGGCGGGCGGCGTAGTCGAAGGACCGCAGCATGCCGGCGATGTCCCGGACCGGGGAGTGCGGGCTGCACCGTTCGGCCAGCGGACGGGACGGCTCGCCCTCGAAGTCGATGACGAACCACTCCCGTCCGGCGCGCAGCACCTGCCCGAGGTGCAGGTCGCCGTGGATGCGCTGGGCGGCCGGCCCCGGGTCGCAGGCCGCGAGCGCGTCGAAGGCGGTGATGAGCCGCGGCACGTACGGGCGCAGCGCCGCCACGTGGTGCGCGGCGGCCTCCAGCCGCTCGGTCATGGCCGTCGCGGTGCGCGCGTTGTCGGCGCGCGGACCGGAGGGGAAGGCCGCGGCGAGCGCCGTGTGCACCTCGGCGGTGGCCCGGCCCAGCGCCTCCGCCTCCACGGTGAAGTCGTCCCCGTGGGCCAGGGCGTCCAACGCGAGGGTCCAGCCGTCGGAGGCGTCGGGCAGGAACGGCTGCAGCACGCCCAGCGTCGCCTGCTGGGGGTGTGTGGTGCTGAACCAGGCCACCGGGGCCGGCACCCGGCCGCACCCCTGCCCGGCCAGCGCGACCGGAACCTCCAGATCCGGGTTCACCCCGGGCTGGATGCGCCGGAACACCTTCAGGATGAAGGCGTCGCCGTACACGAGGGACGTGTTGGACTGTTCGGCCTCCAGCAGCCGCGGCGCCAGCCCGGCCGGCACCGGAACCGACGGGTCGGACTCGAAGCTGAGCGGCCCGAGCGGGCCCGGGTGCCGCATCCGCTCCAGCAGCAGATGGGCCGAACGGGGGTCCTGCAACGCGTCGTGCACCGTCAGACCGGCCAGCGGGCCCTCCTCGACCCTGCCGATGAGGGCCCGGCCCAGCCGCGGCGACAGGTGCTTCTGGATGCCGAGGAGCAGCTGGTAGCAGTCGCCGGGCGGGGGAGTGCCGCCGGGCGAGGGCACGCCGGACTGGCCGGTCTGCACCAGCAGGTGAAGACAGCCCGGATACAACTCCGTCATCGACAGCAGGCGCAGGTCGTTGAGGGGCCGGTCCTTGCCCGCGAACCAGCGCTGCCGCGGCAGCCACTCGCGCAGCAGTGCGCCGAGCGTCCCCGCGGAGCGGACGCCTACGGCACTGCCGGGGCTCAGAGATGCGGTCTTCGGCATGGTGACGCGTCCTTTCCTCGGCGCACGCTCACAGGCGCCGGCCGACGCGGGATGCGGCTCGGGCGAGCCGGAACCAGTAGAAACCGTGCCCTGCGAGGGTGAGCAGGTAGGGCAGCTCGCCGATCGCGGGGAAGCGGACCCCGCCGAAGAGCTCGACCGGGAAGCGGCCCTCGAAGCGGCGCAGGTCGAGTTCGGTGGGCTGGGCGAAGCGCGAGAAGTTGTGGACGCACAGGACCAGGTCGTCCTCGTGTTCGCGCAGGAAGGCGAGGACGGCCGGGTTGGAGGAGGACAGCTCGGTGTAGGAGCCGAGTCCGAAAGCGGGGTTCTGCTTGCGGATCTCGATCAT